>NZ_JARAUO010000048.1:0-70831 GCF_033792105.1 Streptomyces sp. WI03-4A | reverse complement strand
CGCCCCCCCCCCCCCCCCCCCCCCCCCCTCCCCGCCCCGCCCGCCCCCGCGCCCGCGCCCGCCGCGCAGACGCCGGCCGCTCCGTCCGCGCCGCCGGTTCCCGCCGCTCCCCCCGCCCCGGTGCCGGGCGCCGGGAAGGTCAACCTGGACAAGGGGCGGGTCAGCCTCCAGAAGAACCAGACGGTGTCCCTGGTCAAGGGCGGCCGCCCGCTGCTGTCCGTGGTGCAGATGGGCCTCGGCTGGGAGCCCGCGCACCGGGGCAGGGACATCGACCTGGACGCCTCGGTCATCGCCTACGGCCCGCAGCGCAACCCGGTCGACAGCTGCTACTTCGGCAAGCTGACGATCCTGAACGGCGCGATCAAGCACTCCGGTGACAACCTCACCGGCGAGGGCGGCGGCGACGACGAGATGATCATGGTGGACCTGGGCCGGATCCCCCAGGAGGTCACCGGTCTGGTCTTCACCGTCAACTCCTTCTCCGGGCAGAAGTTCACCGAGGTCGCCAAGGCGTACTGCCGGCTGCTGGACGCGGACACCGGAGAGGAACTGGTCCGCTTCGACCTCACCAACGCCGAGCCGCAGACCGGCGTGATGATGGCCAAGTTCGTCCGGCAGTTCTCCGGCGAGTGGGACATGACGGCGCTCGGCGAGTTCGTGAAGGCCCGCACCGTGCGGAACATGGTCGATCCCGGAGCGCGCGCCCTCTAGGGCTTGTCGCGAACGTGGCCTCGTGGCCCGAAGGGCGGCCGCGCGGCGTCCGGCGGCGCCCCCGTGCTCGCGGGGGCGCGCCCGGTCCCTCACGTTCCGGCGGCCGGGCGCAGTCCCTCGGTCAGCAGGGTCAGGTAGCGGCGGATCTGCTGCCCCCGCCCGCCGGCGAGTTCCGACGCCGAGGCCACGCCGTGCGCCAGGCGCAGGACCTCGATCGGCTCGATGTCCTGGCGCAGGCTGCCGTCGTGCTGCGCCGCCTCCACCAGCCGCCGCGCCGCGTCCTTCAGCCGGGTGCCGCAGACCGTGTCCGCGGCGAAGCCGCCGTCGGAGACGGCCGAGCCCAGCAGCGCCTTCATGCCGCGCACCTGGATCGTGCCGACGCACACCTCGTGCAGCCACTCCGTCAGCGCCTCGCCCGGCGGCAGCCGTGCGGCGAACTCCCCGGCCCGGTCCGCCATGGCCTGCATCCGGTCCACGTACGCGGCCTCCAGCAGATCCTGCCGGGTCGGGAAGTGACGGTAGAGCGTGCCGGCGCCGACCCCGGCACGTTTGGCGATGTCGTCGAGGGACGCGTTCTCCCCGTGCTCGGCGAAGGCCTCGGCCGCCACCGTCAGCAGCCGTTCGTAGTTGCGCCGGGCGTCCGCGCGCATGGGCCTGCCCTGCGGCATCCAGCTACTCCTCGCGCACCGGGGGTCTTCCCGGAATCGTATCGGCCCCCGGCCCCGCCGGTCGGGGCCGCTGCGCCGGCCGCCCGGACCCGTACCCGACGCTGCCCGGGTCCTCCTCCCGGTGGCGGTGCACCGCGCCGGTGCCCAGGGCGATCGTGGCGCGGACCCGCATGGGCCCGTCACCGCGGCGGGACAGCAGCACGACCTCGGACACCCGGGCCCGTGTCACCCCGAGCCGGGCGGCGCACTCGGCCGCGAGGTCCCGCGGGGCCCGGGTCCGCCCGAGCGAGAGGTGCGGGGTGAACCGGGGGAAGCGGTCCACGCAGTACGGGAACGGCTCGGCGAGCACCCGCCGCAGCTCCGTCCAGGGCGCGACGCCGGCCGCCGCGGGGTCCAGCCACACGGTGGAGAAGGACCGGTGGCCGAACGAGCGGACCCCGGCGAGCCGGGCGTCGAAGGGCGCGCACCGCGCCGCGGCGGCGGCCAATAGCGGGAGCGCCGCCGGGAAGTCCTCCTCCGGTACGAAGCCGAAGACCAGGTTCACATGGGGCGGCCAGCGGCGGATCTGCGGGTCGTGCTCGACGCGGATGTCCTGGACGGCGGGCCACAGCACGGCCGGAGGCAGCCACGCCACGGCGGTCCGGGGCGTGGGCGCCGACTCCAGGCGGCCGGGCACCGGCGAGCGGGACACCCCTCCATCATGGCCCACCACCGGTGGGCAGGGGTGTGGCCCGCACCCTCGTGAGGGCGCGGGCCACGGTCAGGGCCGGCCGCGGTTCAGGTCTCCCCCGGCTCAGGTCTCCCACGGCCAGTCGGCGTTCCGGGCCCGCTCCAGCAGCGGCACCATCCGGAAGGCCGAGTCCGACAGGCCGCCACTCCGGGCGGGGGCCGCGGGCCGGGCGAGCCGGTTACTTCACCGCGGATGTCAGCCGCGCTTCTGCCGCTTCCAGGGGCCGGTGATGGCCAGCATGATGCCCGGCTCCTGGATGTTGGCGAAGAGGGTGCGGCCGTCGGGCGAGAAGGTGACGCCGGTGAACTCGCTGTACTCCGGCTCCTCCGCGGTGCCGATGTTCAGTTCGTTGCGGGCGATCGGGTAGGTGCGGCCGCTCTCGGTGGCGCCGAACAGGTGCTGGACGCCCTCGCCGTCCTCGGCGATGACCAGACCGCCGTACGGGGAGACGGTGATGTTGTCCGGGCCGTCGAAGGCGCCGTCCGCCGCGGGGTCGGGGTTGACGCCGAGGAGCACCTTGAGGGTCAGGGTGCGGCGCTTGGGGTCGTAGAACCAGACCTGGCCGTCGTGCTGGACGGGGCTCTCCGCGCGGGCGTAGGAGGAGACGATGTAGGCGCCGCCGTCGCCCCACCACATGCCCTCCAGCTTGCGGGCGCGGGTGACCTGGCCGTCGGTGAACTGCTTGCGGACGGACGTGGTCCGGGCGTCGCGGTCGGGCACGTCCACCCAGTCGACCCCGTAGACGGTGCCGATGCGGGTCGCCCGGGAGAGGTCGTCGACGAACTTGCCACCGGAGTCGAAGCACTTGAACGCCTGGAGCGCGCCGGCGTCGTCGGCGAGGGTGCGCAGTCTGCCGCGGCCGTGGCTGAATCCCTCCGGCGGGGTCCAGCGGTAGAGGAGGCCGTTGGGGCCCGAGGCGTCCTCGGTGAGGTAGAGGTGCCCGCGCTTGGGGTCGACGACGACGGCCTCGTGGGCGTAGCGGCCGAGCGCCTTGACCGGCTTGGGGTCGCGGTTGGCCCGGCGGTCCTCGGGGTCGACCTCGAAGACGTAGCCGTGGTCCTTGGTCATGCCGTTCTGGCCGGCCTTGTCCTCGGTCTCCTCACAGGTCAGCCAGGTGCCCCACGGGGTGTTGCCGCCCGCGCAGTTGGTGGAGGTGCCGGCGACGCCGACCCACTCGGCGACGTGGTCGCGGCGGACCTCGACGACCGTGCAGCCACCGGAGGCGGCGGGGTCGTAGACGAGGCCCTCGGTCAGCGGCACCGGGTACTGCCAGCCGGCGCGGGGGCCCTTCAGCTCGTGGTTGTTGACGAGGAGGGTGGCGCCCCGTGGGCCGTCGAAGGTGGAGGTGCCGTCGTGGTTGGAGGGAGTGAACTCGCCCGACTCCAGTTTCGTCCGGCCGCTGTAGGTGATGATCCGGTATCGGAAGCCCTCGGGCAGGGCGAGGACGCCGGCCGGGTCCGGGACCAGGGGGCCGTAGCCGGGGCCGTGGTGCCCGTGCGCCTGCTCGCCCTCCGCGCTGTCGATCTCGGTGGCGGCGAGGGCGTTGGGCGCGGTGGCGAGGGCTCCGACGCTGCCCGCCAGCGCGACCCCGGCACCGGTGACCGCGGATGTTCTGGCGAAGTCCCTGCGAGTGAGCGACATGGAGTCTCCCTGTGACGGTGGGCACGTGCCGTGGAGGGTGGCGGGCCTCGGTTCGGCGCACACGCTCCCGTCGCTTCCTGAACGGGAGTTGAACGCCGTACTGCTTCCGAGGCCCCGGTTCCATGAACCCGTAGGCACGCCCTCTCGCCAACGGCAGGCACCGGCCATCTTCGCCCGGGTGCGGGCGGCCGGGTGCGGGCGGTCGCTCAGCCGCCCTGCTGGGACCGCGCCTTGAACGCGGCCTTCCGCGCCTCCTTCGCCACCTTCTTGTCCGGGTGCAGCCGGCCCATCGCCTCCAGGACGTCCGCGGTGGCGGGGTGGTCCACCCGCCAGGCGGCCGCGAAGAACCCGCTGTGCTGCTCGGCCAGCCCCTCCACCAGTGCCTGGAGCTCGTCGGAGTTGCCCTCGGCGGCCAGCTGGGCCGCCACCGTGTCGACGGTCAGCCAGAAGACCAGGTCCTGGGAGGGCGCCGGCACTTCGGAGGCGCCGCGCTCGCTCAGCCAGACCCGGGCGAGTCCGCCGAGTTCGGGGTCGTCCAGCACCTCCCGCAGCGCCGGTTCGGCCTCCGCCCCGACCAGGGACAGCGCCTGCTGGCAGCGCAGTCGGCGCAGCGGCGCGCCGGCGTCGGCGCCGCGTGCCGCCGCGAGCAGGTCCCGGGCCGCGGCGAGCGGTTCGCGCCGGCCGAGCCACTGCTCGGTCTCGGCCTGGGCGGCGGACTGCCCGAACCGGGCGGTGCCGTCGAGCAGGGCGTCGGCGCCCTTGTCGGCGAGTTCGCCGACCGCGGGGGCGTCGATGCCGGCCTCCAGCAGCCGCGCCCGCAGTCCGTACGCGCCGAGCGGGGTGAGCCGGACCAGGCCGTAGCGGGAGACGTCGGTGTCGTCGACCGGCGCGGCGGGCTCCTCGTCGGCGTCGGCCATGAGGTCCTCGTCCACCGGCCGGTACTCGACGAGGCCGATCGGCTCCAGTGTCCGGAACTGGTCGTCGAGCCGCATCATCGCGTCGGAGACCTGCTCCAGCACGTCGTTGGTGGGTTCGCCCATGTCACTGGGGACGATCATCGAGGCGGCGAGGGCGGGCAGCGGCACGGGGGCCTGGCCGGGGCCGTCCTCACTGACCGTCAGCAGGTAGAGGTTGCCGAGGACGCCGTCGAGGAACTCCGCCTCGGCCTCCGGGTCCCAGTCGAGTGACGCGAAATCGATCTCGCCGCCCTCGTCCATCGCGTCCATGAGGCCGTCCAGGTCCGGCACGCTCGCGTCCGCGACGACGGTCTCCAGGGCGCTGAGCCAGACGGTGAGCACGTCGTGCGGGGAGCCGCCGGTGAGCAGCGCCAGTTCCTCCCCGGCCCTCACCGTCCCGGCCTCCTCGTCGGTGATCTCGACCAGCCCGGCGTCCACCGCCACCCGCCACGCCTCGGCGGCGTACGCGGCGGCGTCGTCCCCGCTCAGGCCGAGCGTCCCGGCGGCGTCCGGCAGTTGTTCCTCGACCAGGCCGCCGCCGGCGTCCACGCGGGTCGCGGGGCCGGCCCAGCGGGCGAGGCGGACGGCGTGGGAGAGCAACGGCGTGGACAGGGCGGCGCGCGCCAGCTCCGCTTCGGGGTGCAGCCGTACGGGCGGCAGGGGGGAGCTGTCTGACATCGGCTGGTTCTCCTCGGGCCGTGAAATCACTCAGCCGCTCAGCCTAGACGGATTTCCACCCATGCCGCCCGGTTCATCTCCCCGCCGGTCGCCGTACATGGCCGAAACCTTGACAACTCCGGGCGCCTGGCGGGAGATTGACGCGCGTAGAAGTTGGGGGGACAACTGTTCACTCGGCTCTATGCGTGTCACGGAGGGCCACGAGCCCGACACGCTCCCGTTCCACCCTCGTCCCGGCGCTCACGCACGTCCCCGGAGGGATCCCTTGCCGAGCAGGTCCACCGCGCGCCTCGCCGCGCTCACCGTCGCCGCCGTCTGTTCCACCGCGTCGACCGTCGTCCTCACGTCGCCCGCGCACGCCGACTCGGTGCGCATCCACGACATCCAGGGCACCACCCGTATATCCCCGCTGGCCGGCCAGAAGGTCGCCGACGTGCCCG
This sequence comes from Streptomyces sp. WI03-4A, assembly GCF_033792105.1. Lineage (NCBI taxonomy): Bacteria > Bacillati > Actinomycetota > Actinomycetes > Kitasatosporales > Streptomycetaceae > Streptomyces > Streptomyces sp. WI03-4A. The sequence continues at coordinate 65,007 of NZ_JARAUO010000048.1, read as the reverse complement.
GCATCGTGACGGCCACGCGCACCTACGGCTCGTCCAAGGGCTTCTGGATGCAGGACCCGACCCCGGACGACAACCCGGCCACCAGTGAGGGCGTGTTCGTCTTCACCAGCTCCACGCCCAAGGTTGCGGTCGGCGACTCCGTCACGGTGACCGGCACGGTCTCCGAGTACGTCCCGGGCGGCGCCTCCTCCGGCAACCAGTCGCTGACGGAGGTCACCAAGCCGACGGTCACCACCGTCTCCACCGGCAACGCCGTCCCGGCGCCCACCGCGATCGACGCGAAGTCGGTGCCGGCCGCCTACGCCCCGGCCGGCGACACCGCCGCGGCCGGCTCCGTCAACGGCCTGGCCCTGGACCCGTCGGCGTACGCCCTGGACTACTACGAGTCCCTGGAGGGCATGAACGTCCAGGTCGCCGACACCCGCGTGGTGACCGGCACCGACCCGTACAGCGAGCTGTGGGTCACTGTGAAGCCGCGGGAGCACCGCAACCACCGCGGCGGCACGGTCTACGGCTCCTACGAGTCGCAGAACACCGGCCGGCTGCAGATCCAGTCGCTGGGCTCGACCGCCGACTTCCCGAAGGCGAACGTCGGCGACACCCTGGAGGGCACCACCACCGGCCCGCTGGACTTCAACCAGTTCGGCGGCTACACCCTGGTCGCGAGCAAGCTCGGCACGCTCACGAGCGGCGGCCTGGAGCGCGAGACCACGGCCAAGCAGTCCGCCCGCGAGCTGGCGGTGGCGACCTACAACGTCGAGAACCTCGACCCGTCGGACAACACGTTCGACAAGCACGCCGCCGCGATCGTGAACAACCTGCAGTCGCCCGACATCGTGTCCCTGGAGGAGATCCAGGACGACAACGGCGCCACGGACGACGGCACCGTCGACGCGAGCGCGACCGTGAACAAGCTGATCGACGCGATCGTCGCCGCGGGCGGCCCCACGTACGACTGGCGCTCCATCGACCCGGTCAACGACCAGGACGGCGGCGAACCGGGCGGCAACATCCGCCAGGTGTTCCTCTTCAACCCGCAGCGGGTGTCCTTCGTGGACCGCGCGGGCGGCGGCTCCACCACCGCGGTCGGCGTAACCAGGGCGCACGGCAAGGCGCAGCTCACGGCCTCCCCGGGCCGCATCGACCCGGCGAACGCGGCCTGGGCCAACAGCCGCAAGCCGCTGGCCGGCGAGTTCACCTTCCGCGGCAAGACCGTGTTCGTGATCGGCAACCACCTCAACTCCAAGGGTGGCGACCAGGGGCTGACCTCGCAGTACCAGCCGCCGACGCGCAGCTCGGAGGTCCAGCGCCACGCGCAGGCGACCGAGGTGAACGCGTTCGTCAAGGACATCCTGTCCGTGCAGAAGAACGCGAACGTGATCGCGCTCGGCGACATGAACGACTTCGAGTTCTCCGAGACCGCCAAGATCATGGAGGGTGACGGCGAGCTGTGGTCGGCGATCAAGTCGCTGCCCCGGAGCGAGCGTTACACCTACGACTACCAGGGCAACGAGCAGGTCCTCGACCAGATCCTGATCAGCCCGGCGATCCGCCGCGGCTGCGACTTCGAGTACGACAGCGTGCACATCAACTCGGAGTTCAACGACCAGATCAGCGACCACGACCCGCAGGTGCTGCGGTTCCGTCCGTAGGTCCGCAGGTCCGTAGGTCCGTATCCTTCGGCACCGAACGGGGCCGCCGGGCTCAGAGCCGGCCGAACACGTCGTTCAGCCAGTCCTGCCAGGCGGCTTCGTTCGCCCCGGCGTCGGCGTCCGGCGCGAAGTCGTGGACGCTGATGCCGAGCGGCGCGCCCCAGTGGCCGCGTCCGAAGAACCGGACGAGGGCGCTGTCGGTGCGCAGCCCGATGAAGTACGGGTTGCGGTAGTCGAGCACCGCGTCCAGGGTCCGCCCGCCGGGCCCCTGGACGGCGGCCTTGGTGCCCGCCGCCGCGTCGTCCGGCAGGCCGAGCGCGCGGGCCGCGGCGGCCAGCGCGCGCGGTGTCGCGGAGGCGGCGGGCCCGTTCAGCTGGGCGAAGGCGACCGGGCGGGGCGCGAAGTGCGTCAGGTACTCGCACAGGGTGTGCAGATAGAAGTTGGTGTGCTTGCTCGCGCCGTCGTACTGGTTGTTCCAGTCGTCGGTGAAGATGCCGCTGTGCACGTAGCGCACCCAGGCGCGGCGGCCCTCGTCTCGGGACTCGATGGTGTAGTCGAGCTGGTTGAGCGACTGGGTCGGGAAACCGACGTCCTCGCTGCGGCTGGTGTAGCGGTGGGGAGGGTCCCAGGCGGTGACGGTGGACCCGAAGGGCCCCCTGCCGCCCTCCCGGGGCTCGGGCGGGTCCATCGGCCACAGGTAGCCACCGCTGCCGGTGGTGACGGCGTCCCACACCTTCTCCGGCGGGACGTCGACCTCGAACTCGCGGACGATCTCGAATTCCTGGGGCATGGCGAAGCTCCTGCTCAGCTCTCGACGGACGGCTGGTCCTTGACCACGGGGTGCAGCGCGATCACGATCCGGTGGTCGCGGCCGCCCTCGGCGTCGGGGGCGTCGTACTTGCGGACCAGGGCGCTCACGCCGGCGGTCAGCTCCTGCACGAAGGCCGCGCGGTCGGCGGCGGACGCGAAACGGACCTGGCCGTCCAGGGCGTAGGTGGCCAGCGGCCTGCGGGCCCGGGCGGCACCGGTGATCAGAATGCCGACGTCCCGCACCAGACGAGCGCCGAGGGCCAGCAGCCAGCGCGCGGAGAGCTGGTCACGGAAGCGGTCCGGGTCCGGCTGCACGGCGGGCAGCGCGGCCGGCGAGATGACGTACGACGCGGCGGTCGCGCGCATGAGCCGCTCGGTGACGTTGCCCTTGCGGCGCTCCCCGGCCAGTTCGACCAGGCCGTGCCGCTCCAGCGTCTTGAGGTGGTAGTTCACCTTCTGCCGGGGCAGACCGACCCGGCCGGCCAGCATCGCGGCCGAGGCGGGTTCCGCGGCCAGCTCGGCGAGCAGCCGGGCCCGTATCGGGTCGAGCGATACGGCCGCCGCCTCGGGGTCCTCGATCACGGTGACGTCCAGCATGCGTCCACCCTCCCACCGAAAACTAAATCTGTCCAAGCAGACTTCGTTTTCGGTGGGAGGGTGGACGGGGTTGGCACCGCGGGCGGGCGCTTCAGTGGTGGCGCTGCCTGCGCCAGGCGAAGCCCGCCGCCACGGCGGCGGCGCCCAGCACACCCACGGCCGCGATCGCGCCGGGGTGCCGCATGCCCGAGCGCACCGCGCCGCGCAGCGGCTGCGGGACGCCGGACGCGCCGGAGCGGCCCGCGCGGGCGGCCCGGTCCTGCACCACGTGCCCGGCGTGCGCGGCCTGGTCCTGCAGGACGTGCCCGGCGTGCGCCGCCCGGTCCTGGACCAGGTGCCCGGCGTGGGCCGCCCGGTCCTGCACGGCATTGCCCGCGTGCCGGGCGCTCACCCGGAGCTGCACGGTCATGGCGCCGGCCTTGTCCCGCAGGTCGGCGGCCCGGGCCCGAGCCCGGCCCTTCACATCGGCCTTGTCCATGAGCTGCGCGACGGTGTCGCCGAGCTGGCTCCTGGTGTGCTCGATCTGGCGCCGCAGCTCGTCGGGGCCCTTGGCGCCCGAGCCGTGCGGGATCCTGTGCGTCATCGATGTGCCCTTTCCCTGATCTCGTCGACGTCCGCCCTGACGCTGCCGAGCGTCTCCTCCGGGGTCGGCGGGGCGGCGCGGCGCAGCTGCGCGCGCCCCGCCACGGCCAGCAGGCCGGCCACCGCGAAGTACACGGCGGCGACGATCAGCGCCGCCGCCCACACGGGCAGGGCCAGGGAGAGTGCGGCGGTGGCCGCGCCGGCCAGCACGATCAGGCCGACGTAGCCGACGGCGCCCGAGGCGCCCAGCAGTCCGCCGCCGCGCCCGGCCCGGCGTCCCTTCTCGGTCAGCTCTTCCTTGGCGAGGGCGACCTCCTGCCGCAGGAGCAGCGAGAGCTGTTCGGTGGCCCGGCCGACGAGTTCGCCCGTGGAGGGGCGCCCGTCGGCCGCGGGCCGTGCGTGCTGGGTCACGGTCACGGTGTCCGCCTCCTCTCTGTACGGAACATCCGGGTACCCCGGTCGCGGTCCGTCAGACCTGTCCCGGTCCCCCGGCCCCGGCTTCGCCGAACCGCGCGAGTTGGGTCTGGAACCAGTCGAGCCGGGCCTGCAACAGGGCTGCCTCGGCGGCGAGTTCGGGCAGTCCCAGCTTCCCGGCGGCCGCCAACTCGGTCGCCGTCCCGGCCGGCGGATCGGTCTGGGCCGGGCCGCCCGCGACCACCCGCAGGCCCGCACCGGCGAGCCGGGCGAAACCGGCGAGCGAGACGGACGTACGCCCGCGGACGCAGCCGGCGCACGCGGGGGCGAGGGCCCACCAGCCGGGTCTGCCCCAGCCCGCGTCGGCGAACGCGACGGCGCCGGCGCCGCAGCCGCACGGCCCGGCGGTCGCCGTGCGCACCCGCTGCCGGGCGTAACGGAACCCGCGCTCGAAGCGGATGTAGGAACCGAGCACGGAGACTTCGAGCAGCACGGTGTCGCGGTGCTGCGCCGTGCACCGCAGGGCCTCGGCGGCCGCACGCTCGTGCACGCAGTGGAAGCCGCAGTCGCACCGGCGCGCCGGCGCCCGGTGCCGGCGCCCGTAGACGCAGGAGGCGTCGGCGAGGACGCCGTACGGCAGCGCGCCGCCCAGGGACACACCGGTGAACCCGGCCCGGGTGCCGTCCTGGGACAGCACCGGGTGGGCGATCTTGTATCCGGTCGGCGGCTCCGTGGGGCGTTCCACCGGGAGCCGCAGCCTCATCGGGCCGCCGGTACCTCTTCGCGGGCCGGTTCGGCCGGTGCGGTACGGGTGATCTCCTCGGGGAGCGGCTGCTCCTCCTCGTGGACGGGCGGCCGCTCCTCGGCGACCCCGGTGGCCAGTGCCTTGCCGAGCTTCATGGTGCCTCCCATGACCGACGTAGATGACCCTCCGTGCCCATAGTGACCCATGAAGGGCCGAGTTGGACACAGGGCCTCCGGCCGTCCATGCGACAGATCAGCAACGCTACGCGATACCCCGTAGAAGATTTAAGTGGAGCTACATCGTCGTGGCGCCGAGACTACCCGTATGACGAACCGAGGCACCCGACGCACCCCCTTCGGCCGTACGCTCTGCGCGATGATCACCCCGTTCACCGAGGCGGGCACCCTCGACCTGGAGGGGGCCGGGCGGCTGGCCGCGCGACTGGTGGCGGAGGGCTGCGACGGCCTGGTGCTCAACGGCACCACGGGCGAGTCGCCGACCACCACCGACGCGGAGAAGGCGCACCTGGTCAGGGCCGTACGGGAAGCGGTCGGGGACGGGGTCCCGCTGGTGGCTGGGGTGGGGTCCGCGGACACCCGGCACACGGCCGGACTGGCGCTGGCGGCCGGGAAGGCGGGCGCGGACGGGGTGCTGGTGGTGACCCCGTACTACAGCAGGCCCCCGCAGGAGGCGGTGGCGGCGCACTTCCGCGAGGTCGCCGACGCGAGCGACCTGCCGGTGATGCTCTACGACATCCCGGGCCGCACCGGCACCCGGATCGAGCCGGAGACGATGATCCGGCTGGCCGGGCACCCGCGGATCGTGGCGGTCAAGGACTGCTCCTACGACTTCCTCGGCACCCAGAAGGTCCTGGCCGAGACGGAGTTGGCCTACTACGCGGGCTGCGACGAGCACCTGCTCGCGCTGTACGCCGTGGGCGCGGCCGGGTGCGTGAGCACGGTCGCCAACGCCGTGCCGGGCCACGTCGCCGCCGTCCTCGACGCCTTCGACGCGGCGGACACCGCCCGCGCGGCCGAACTCCAGTCGCGGCTCACGCCGTTGATCGAGGCGGTGACGGGCGCGGGCCTGCCGGGCACGGTCACCGCCAAGGCGCTCCTCGGCGGACTCGGCCTGCCCGCCGGCCCGGTACGCGCACCGCTGCTGCCCGCAGGGCGGGAGGCGGCCGAGGAGCTGCGGGCACGGTACGACAAGCTGGTCGGCGAGGCGTGAACGGGCGGCCGCCGGCGCCCTGGGCAGAAACTCCCGACGGCCACCGGAGCCCCTGCCGTACCGTGCCCCCATGAGCCGCCCCCTGCTGTTCCTGGACGTCGACGGGCCCCTCAACCCGTACGCGGCGCGGCCGGAACGCCGCCCGGAGGGCTACACGACGATCAGGGCGTCGGTGCGCCCGGGCCGGCCCCTGCGGGTCTGGCTGAACCCGTCCCACGGCCCCGCGCTGCTGTCGCTCGGCTACGACCTGTGCTGGGCCACGACCTGGATGGGCGCGGCCAACCGCTGGATCGCGCCGGTCGTCGGCCTGCCCGAGCTGCCGTACGTCGATTTCGGGCAGGGCCTGTTCGCCGAGCGGCCGGACGGCGTCCACTGGAAGACCGAGGCGATCGTGACGTACGCCGCCGGCCGCCCCTTCGCCTGGGTCGACGACGAGCAGAGCCCGGCGGACACCGCCTATGTGGCGGCGGAGCACCCGGCTCCGGCCCTGCTGCACCACGTCAACCCGAGGGTCGGCCTGCGCGACGAGGATTTCGCGGCCCTGGCGGACGCCGTCACCGGCCTCGTGACACGCCTGTGACAGTCGGCGGACAGCGCCATGACCTCCCCTCATCAAAATCGAATAAAGAGGGCGAACGAGCAGGAATGCGACTAAGCGGACACCCAGGCATCCCGGCACCCGCCCACTGCTTCCGAGGACGCGAGCAGCGACGACCGAGTCGAGCGCCGAAGGACATCCCCATGAGCCTCACCCTCACCCCGCAGATCGCCGAAGCCCCCGCCCCCGAGCTGGCCCCGCGCGAGCGTGAGACCCTCCGGCACATCGCCGCCGGCCGCACCTACCTCCAGACGGCCCGGCACATGGGCCTCTCCAAGCACACGGTCGACGCCTACCTGCGCCGCATCCGGGCCAAGCTCGACATCACCACGACGGCGGAGCTGACTCGCCTGGCGATCTCCATGGGGTTGTGAGGCTGTCTCCGGCGGTGAAGGTGCCGCAGGGGGGAGGGGGCTCGGTGTCGTGAGGGCGGCCGCGGGGACGGCCGCCCTCATGCCGGTCCATGAGTGGGATGTCCGTCAGTCCTCCAGCCGGACCGGCATCAGGACCGAGAAGGTCCCCTCGTCGTCGGGCCGGCGGAGGGCGATCGGCACGGTGGGGGTGTCGAGTTCGAGAACCAGCCGGTCCCGCCCCCCGGCGGCCAGCGCGTCCAGCAGGAAGTCACGGTTGACGGCGACGCGGTCCGGGGCCGCGTCACCGTCCGCGCAGAGGGTCACCGTGCCGCCGTCCCGCACGCTGAGCACGCTGAGGTCGGGTGCGCCGGCCCCTTCGGAACGCACGGGACCGGTTTCCAGGGCCCTGCGGAAGTCCGCCACCTCGACGACGGCACGGCGCCCGCCGGCCTTGGGGAGGAGACGCCGGTAGTCGGGGAAGTCGTGGTCGAGGCACTGGCCGGCCGCCTGCCTGTCCCCCACCTCCAGCGTCACGCGGTCACCGTCGACGGACAGCCGCACGGGTCCGTCACCGTCCAGCAGCGCCCGCATCGCGTCGACGAGCGGGGTGGGGACGATGGCCTGCACCCGGCTCCCGTCGTGCCCGGCGACACCGGCCTGCGCGATGGCCATGCGGTACCGGTCGGTGGCGACGAGGTGGAGTCTCTCGCCCTCGATGTCGAACATGACCCCGCCGAGCGAGGGCAGTTCGGGGTCGGTGCTGACGGCGAACCGGACGGCGTCCAGTGCGGCTGCCAGCTCGGGTGCGGCGCCGGGCATCCGGACAGTGGCGGTACGAAGCGAGGTCATGGCGTTCTCCCGTTGATCGAGTAGCGCTCGGAGCGCGGAGAACTCGCCGCGGGCATCGGACAGCCCTTGTTCGAGACGGCCGAGGTGGGCCGTGAGCAGCTTCCGGACCAGATCGGTGTCCGCGCCGGACCAGCTGGCCAGCACGAGCCTGATGTCCGGCAGCGGCATCCCGGCCCGGCGCAGGCGGGCCAGCAGCCGGGCCTCCTCGAGCTGCCCGGGCTCGTACCAGCGGTATCCGCTCACCGGATCCACCCAGGCCGGGACCAGCACACCGGCACGGTCGTAGAACCGCAGGGCGCTCACCCCCAGACCGCTGTCACGGGCCATCTCGCCAATGCTGCGCATGTCGTTCTCCACACCCCGCACTCTGAGCCCTGCACAAGGTCGAGGGTCAACCGTCCTCCGGCCCGCCGAGTCGCTACGTCGGCCTCAGGCCCGCAGGCGTGACCAGCCGTCCCGGTTGGAGAAGGTCTCGAAGCAGTAGCGAGTGGACCGCTCCCACTCTTCGCCGGTCGCCAGTTCGTACGCCCTGTCCGGCACGTAGAGGAGCGACTCGCCGTCGCACGTGGAGGCGGTGTACGGGGCGAACCGGTCCACGTCGAAGAACACCGACTCCCAGACGGACCGGCCGGCGGCCACCACGGCGCAGCGTGCGTACAGGAAGCTGTCTGCGGACTGCGGGAAGGGCGCACCGTCTCGCAGCGTCAGGTCGGCGACCGGCAGAGTGCCGAACTTCTCTAGATCAAGACGGTACAGAGCCTCAGCAAGACGCTCGGCGAAGCCCTGGATGTCGTGCACCGGGTGCGTACTCAGCTCCGCGGCAAGCCGGAGGCAACCGGCTTCATCGGCCTCGCCGTCCAGAGTGCCTATCAGCGCCCAGAAGGCGGCCCAGGTCATGATCACGGGCAGAGCGTACTCCCGCCCGCCCACATCACAACGCGGGCGAAATGTCATACCTTGACCTCACCCGATATTCTCTGACTATAGTCAGAGAATGGACTCGACGCAGATCGACCAGGTACGGCGGTTCAACCGCACCGTCACCGAACGCGTGGGTGTGCTCCACGACGACTACCTGGGACGCGACCGGCCCATCAGCGAGGCCCGGCTGCTCTGGGAGATCGGCGAGCAAGGTCAGGACGTGCGACGGCTGCGTCAGCGCCTCGGGCTGGATTCCGGGTACGTCAGCCGACTGCTGCGCTCCCTCGAGACCGACGGCCTGGTGACGGTCGAGCCGCACCCCGAGGACAAGCGGGTGCGCAGCGTCCGACTCACCGACAAGGGCCGCGCGGAGCGTGCCGTACTCGACCGTCGAAGCGACGAGCTGGCCGGTTGCCTCCTGGAACCGCTCAACACGAGCCAGCGCGCCCGGCTGGTCGCCGCCATGGCCGAAGTCGACCGGTTGCTGACCGCCTCGACGGTCGTGCTGGACGACGTCGACCCGGGCCACCCCGACGCCGAGCACTGCCTGCGGTCGTACTTCACCGAGCTTCAGGAACAGTTCGAGACCGGCTTCGACCCCGCGCGGAGCCTGCTGCCCGACGCGGGCGAACTCCGGCCTCCACACGGCCTGTTCCTCGTGGCCCGGCTGCACGGCGAGCCCGTCGGCTGCGCCGGTCTGAAACTGCCGCCCGGCGCGCCCGCCGAGGTCAAGCGCATGTGGGTCGCACCTTCCGTCCGGGGCCTCGGACTCGCCCGCCGGTTCCTGGCCGAGCTGGAAGCACGGGCCGCCCAGCACGGCCGCGACGTACTGCGCCTGGACACCAACAAGGTGCTCAGCGCCGCGATCGGCCTGTACCACGCATACGGCTTCCAGGAAGTAGCCCCCTTCAACGACGAGCCCTACGCCCACCACTGGTTCGAAAAACGGATCACCGCGTCATCGGGTGACCGGCAGTGAAGGCGAGCGGCAGCCCGCAGCGGCGAATCCCCAAGCCGGAGCGCCCGGTCACAGGGGAGGAGAAACGGCTTCGCCGACCCCAAGACTGGATCGACACCCGCTCAATGGCGCCCAGCGCTCACACACGAGCGCCCTCCCGGGCCGTCCCAGGGCCGTGACGTCGGCCCGTCGAACCGACCGGGGGCCGGTGAGAGTCTCGGCTCTGCCGGCCTCGTGCCGGAGCAACTGTGAGGGCGCGCCTCAGGGCCTCAGGGCGGCCACCACGACCGACTCGTATCGACCGTCTTCACTTACCGTGACAGCCATGCATTGACGCTCACCGTGGCAGTGTCCACGCTGGTAGCGGGGGCCGTGGAAAGGATCGCGATCGTGAGTGGTGGAAGGAGTGAGCTCCCCCGGCTGCTGACGGCAGCGGAGAGGGCAGCGCCTGTGGAGGCCGTCGATGTGATCGCCGCGGACCTGCAGCGGCGTTTCAGGGCCCGAAGGGTCTCTTTCCTCCTCGTGGACCTCACGGGGAAAGCGGTGGTGCGGCTGTCCACCGCCGGTGCCGCGGAAGCGGGGCGGGAGCAGATCCCGATGGCCGGCAGCGTCTACGACAAGGTGATCCGCACCCAGCAGCTGTACCAGGAAGCGACTGGCCAGGGACAGTGGGTGATCGTGCCGGTCACCAACCGGGGCGACGCCATCGGGCTGCTGGAGCTGCTCCTGCCGGCCGCTCCCAGTGAGGGTGTCCTTGAAGCGGTCGGGGAAGCCGCCCACGTGCTGGCCTACGTCGTGATCGCCAACGGCCGCTTCACCGACCTGTACACCTGGGGCAAACGCTCCAGGCCCCCCACCCTGGCCGCCGAGATCCAGTACCAGCTGCTGCCTGCGTCACTGTCGTGCGAGGCTGCGCAGTTCACACTGTGCGGGAGCCTGGAGCCCTCCGCAGCCCTCAGCGGCGACACCTTCGACTACGCCCTCGACCGCGACACCCTGCACGTGTCGGTGACCGATCCCATGGGCCACGACATCGACGCCGCCCTGGCCGCCACGGTTTTGGTGGCCGCTCTGCGCGGTGCCCGCCGGGCAGGAGCCGGCCTGGCCGAGCAGGCCCACCTGGCCGACCAGGCTCTGGCCGACCACAGCCACGGTCACGCCACCGGGCAGTTGCTGCGCATCAACCTCCACACCGGGCGGGCACAACTCGTCAACGCCGGTCACCCTTGGCCACTGCGCATGCGAGAGGGCACCGCGGAGACGATCACCTGCGAGGTGGACCATCCCTTCGGGCTGTCCGTGCGTGTGCCCCACCCCTACCGCGTTCAAGACCTTGATCTGCGCCCCGGTGACCGTCTGCTCATGCTGACCGACGGCATGCTCGAACATCACGGGGAGCAGATCGACCTGCCTGCCCTGCTGGCGAAGACCCGGGATCTGCACCCGCGGGAGGCCGCGCTGACGCTGACCTCCGCAGTCCTGGACGCTGCCGGCGGCCAGCTCGAAGACGATGCCACCGTGATGTGCCTGGACTGGCACGGCCCTCAGAAGACCCAGCGACACGTCAGCTCCGGCGCGGACACTCTGCAAGCCTCAGCCGCCCGCGCGAAGCGGTAGCGAGGGGCCAGGGTCTCCGACCAACGCACGAGCGCCCTCCCGGGCCGTCCTCGGGCCGTGGAAGGGCGCTCAATGGTGACCATCGTCGACCGGTGCCGACAGCTCGGCAGCAGGCCAGAGCGTTGATCGGTGAGGCGGCCGCAGATCACGGCCGCCGCGATCAGTTGTGGCTGTGCAGGATGTCGTTCAGCCCGCCCCACACCGCGTTGTTCGGCCGGGCCTCCACCACGCCCGTGACCGAGTTGCGGCGGAAGAGGATGTTGGAGGCGCCGTTGAGGTCGCGGGCCTTGACGATCTGGCCGTCGGGCATCGTCACGCGGGTGCCCGCGGTGACGTAGAGGCCCGCCTCGATGACGCACTCGTCGCCGAGCGCGATGCCGACGCCCGCCTCGGCGCCGATCAGGCAGCGCTCGCCGATCGAGATGATCACGTTGCCGCCGCCGGACAGCGTGCCCATGGTGGAGGCGCCGCCGCCGATGTCGGAGCCGTTGCCGACCACGACGCCCGCGGAGATGCGGCCCTCGACCATGGAGGTGCCCAGCGTGCCGGCGTTGAAGTTGACGAAGCCCTCGTGCATGACCGTGGTGCCCTCGGCGAGGTGGGCGCCGAGGCGGACCCGGTCGGCGTCGGCGATCCGCACGCCCTTGGGGGCGACGTAGTCCGTCATGCGCGGGAACTTGTCGATCGAGGTGACCTGGAGGTGCAGGCCCTCGGCGCGGGCGTTCAGCCGCACCTTCTCGATGTCGTCCACGGCGACCGGGCCGAGCGAGGTCCAGGCGACGTTGGCCAGGTGGCCGAAGATGCCGTCGAGGCTCTGGCCGTGCGGCTTGACCAGGCGGTGCGAGAGCAGGTGCAGGCGCAGGTAGACGTCGTGCGCGTCGATCGGCTTCTCGTCGAGCGAGGCGATGACCGTGCGGACCGCGACCACCTCGACGCCCCGGCGGGCGTCCGGGCCGATGGCCGCGGTCGCGCCGCCGCCGAGCAGCTTGGCGGCCTGCTCGGCGGTGAGCCGCTCGGTGCCGGCGGGGCCGGGCTCGCCGACCAGCTCGGGGGCCGGGAACCAGGTGTCGAGAACGGTGCCGTCGGAGGCGAGGGTGGCGAGGCCGGCGGCGACGGCGCCGGTGGTGCGGGAAGCAGTGTCGGTCATGTGGGAAAACCTAACGTGAGGGGGCCTGCGTGGGCGAACCCGCGCGGGGGGCGTCTCAGGTGCCGGGCGCGGGTTCAGGGGATCACCCGAGCCAGCACGGCGCGCGCGTACTCCTCGTCGTACGAACCGCCGGTCAGCAGCACCTGGAGGCAGATGCCGTCCATCAGCGCGAGCAGCGCCCGCGCCGTGACCGCGTCCGTGCGGCGGGCCAGTCCCTCCGCCGCCCGTTCGGTCCACTCGGCGGCGACCGGCCGCAGCGCCGGCCGCCGCAGCGCGGCGAGGTACAGCTCGTACTCCAGTTCCACGCCCGTCCGCTCGCCGCCCAGCCACTCCCCCAGCGCCCCGGCGAGCTGCGCCGCGAGGTCTCCGTGGCCGTCCTCGGGCAGCCGCTCGGCCAGCACCCGGGCGAACCCCTCGTTGGTCTGCCGCAGTGCCGCCACCATCAGCTCCTCCAGGGTGGCGAAGTGGTACGTGGTGGAGCCGAGCGGGACGTCCGCCTCGGCGGCGACCGAGCGGTGGCTGAGCCCGGCGATGCCCTTGCGGCCCACCACCCTGATCGCCGCGTCGATGATCCGCTGCCGCCGCTCCGGATCGTGTCTGCGGGCCATCAGTGGGCGCCGCCCAGGTTCAGCACCACCACGCCGCCGACTATCAGCACGATCCCGGCGACCTTGGCCGCGCTCAGCCCCTCCCCGAACAGCAGCAGGCCGAGGACGGCGATGGCCGCCGTCCCGACCCCGGACCAGATGGCGTACGCCGTGCCGATCGACACCGTCCGCAGGGTATGGGCGAGCAACGTGAACGAGACGAGGTAGCCCACGGCCGTCACGAGCGAGGGCCCGAGCCTGCTGAATCCCTCGCTGTACTTCATCGCGGTCGTCGCGGCGACCTCGGCGGAGATGGCTCCGGCGAGCCACAGGTATCCCATGTGTACGAGCGTACACATGCAATGTGTACGGGTGTACGGATGAGGCGGTATCAGTTTTCGCGGCCATCGCTTGCCGAAACGCCGTACGGCGCTCCCCCGGCTCCACTAATGTGCGGCACTCGGCCTCACATCGGCCTCACACGTCATTCACCTCACCCTCACGCCCCCGGCCGCGCTGCCGGGCGGCGGTGGAGAACCACGCATGCCCGACGACACCCCCCGCCCTCCGCACCGGCAGCCGTGGGAGCACGGCTGGGACCCGGACGCCTCCCGCACCCCCGGCACCCGAAGACTCTGGCTGGCCGGGGCGCTGGCCCTGGCCACGATCGCGGCCGGTGCGACCGCGATAGCCGTGAACGACGGGGCCGCGAGCGGGAAGACCGCCTCGCCCGCGACCCCCGGAGCCCCCACCGACAGCGGCCCGGGGCTGCTGTCCTTCACCTCACCCTCGCCGGGCGCGACCGCCCCCTCCGGTGCGGCCCCGCACCGGTCCGGGGCCACGCCGTCCGGCACCGGCGCACCGTCCGCCACCGGCCGTGCGTCCGGGCACCCGGACCGCCCTGCGGACGGTCCGGCCAAGTCGCCCGACACGCACGGAAGTTCGCCGAAGCCGTCGTCCGGGCGGCGGTCGGTGCGCTCGCTCAACCATCCCGACCGCTACTGGCACGTCAGCGACGGACTCGTACGGCTCGACCCGGCCGGTTCCGCCGCCGAGCGCCGCGACGCCACCTTCACGGTGGTCAAGGGGCTGGCGAAGGCGGGCTGTTACTCCTTCGCCACGGCCGACGGCGGCTACCTGCGGCACCGGAACTTCCTGCTGCGCGCCGAACACGACGACGGATCCCGGCTGTTCGAGCAGGACGCCACCTTCTGCCCGCGCACGTCCGCGTTCGCCGACGCCGTCATGCTGGAGTCGGTCAACTACCCCGGCCGCTACCTGCGCCACCAGGACTTCCAGCTGAAGCTGGACCCGTACCAGAACACCGACCTCTACCGGGCGGACTCGGCGTTCCTGCTGGTGGCCGGGCTGGCCTGAGCACGCGGAAGCGGCGGCACCCAGGAGGTGCCGCCGCTTCCGGCGCGAGGTCCCGCGCGAGGTTCCCGCGCGAGGGGTCGCTCAGACGTTGAAACCGAGCGCCCGGAGCTGCTCCCGGCCGTCGTCGGTGATCTTGTCGGGGCCCCACGGGGGCATCCAGACCCAGTTGATGCGCAGCTCGTTGACGAGGCCGTCCGTGGCGGACTTGGCCTGGTCCTCGATGACGTCCGTCAGCGGGCAGGCCGCCGAGGTCAGGGTCATGTCGATCGTCGCGATGTTCGCGTCGTCGATGTGGATGCCGTAGATCAGGCCGAGGTTGACGACGTCGATGCCCAGCTCGGGGTCGACGACGTCGTACAGCGCCTCGCGGAGTTCTTCCTCCGAGGCCGGCTTCAGCTCAGCGGTCTCGCTCATGCGGTCTTCCTTTCGGCTTCGGCGCCACTCAGCGCCTGGGCCGTCGCGTCCTTCCACGCCATCCAGCTCAGGAGGGCGCACTTGACCCGCGCGGGGTACTTGGAGACGCCGGCGAACGCGACCGCGTCCTCCAGCACTTCCTCCATGGCGTCGTCCGGCTCGATCCTGCCCTTGGACTGCATCAGCTCCAGGAAGGTCTCCTGGATCTTCTGCGCGTCGGTCAGGTCCTTGCCGACCAGCAGCTCGTTCAGCACGGAGGCCGAGGCCTGGCTGATGGAGCAGCCCTGCCCCTCGTAGGAGACGTCCTCGATCGTCGTGCCGTCGTACTTCACTCGGAGGGTGATCTCGTCGCCGCACGTCGGGTTCACGTGGTGCACCTCGGCGTCGCCATCCCGAAGACCACGCCCGTGCGGGTTCTTGTAGTGGTCCAGGATGACTTCCTGGTACATCGAGTCCAGCTTCACGGTGTCGACACGCCTCTCAGCCGAAGAAGTTCCGTACGTGCTCCAGCCCCTCGACCAGTGCGTCGATCTCGGCCGGCGTGGAGTACAGATAGAACGACGCTCGCGTGGTCGCAGGAATTCCGTAGCGCAGGCAGACGGGCCGCGCGCAGTGGTGGCCCACGCGTACCGCGATGCCCTGCTCGTCGAGGACCTGACCCACGTCGTGCGGGTGGATGTCACCCAGCGTGAAGGAGATCGCGGCCCCGCGGTCCTCGGCCGTGGTCGGGCCGATGATCCGCAGGTCCTGGACCTCGCCCAGCCGGCGCACCGCGTACTCGGTGAGCGCGTGCTCGTGGGCGAGGATCTTGTCCATGCCGATCGAGTTCAGGTAGTCGATCGCGGCACCGAGGCCGACCGCCTGCGCGATCGGGGGCGTGCCCGCCTCGAACTTGTGCGGCGCCGGGGCGTACGTGGAGGAGTGCATCGAGACGGTCTCGATCATCTCGCCGCCGCCGAGGAACGGGGGCAGGTCCTCCAGCAGCTCCTGGCGGCCCCACAGGACGCCGATGCCGGTCGGGCCGCACATCTTGTGGCCGGTGAAGGCCACGAAGTCGGCCTGGAGCGCCTGCACGTCCAGCGGCATGTGGGGAGCGGCCTGGGAGGCGTCGATGCAGACCAGCGCGCCGACCTCCTGGGCGCGGCGCACTATCGCCTCGACCGGGTTGATCGTGCCCAGGATGTTCGACACCAGCACGAAGGAGACGATCTTCGTCTTCTCGGTGATGACCTCGTCGATGTTGGAGAGGTCGAGCCGGCCCTCGTCGTCCAGCCCGAACCACTTCAGCTTCGCGCCGGTGCGCTGCGCGAGCAGCTGCCACGGCACGATGTTGGAGTGGTGCTCCATCTCGGTGATGACGATCTCGGTCTCGTGGTCCACCCGGTAGGGCTCGTCGGCCCAGCCCAGCATGTTCGCCACGAGGTTCAGCGACTCGGAGGCGTTCTTGGTGAAGATCACCTCGTCGCGGCTGGGCGCGTTGACGAACTCCGCGACCTTGTCACGCGCACCCTCGTAGAGCGCCGTGGCCTCCTCGGCGAGGACGTGCACGCCGCGGTGGACGTTGGCGTTGTAGCGCTCGTAGTACTCGCTCAGGGCGTCCAGCACCTGGCGCGGCTTCTGCGAGGTGGCCGCGTTGTCCAGGTACACGAGCTTCCGGTCGTCGTGGACCAGCCGGTCCAGGATGGGGAAGTCCTTGCGGATCGCCTCGGTGTCGAGGAGGCCCGGCAGCTGCGTCACGCGGATACGCCACCCTTCGTGTATGCCTCGTAGCCCTCGTCCTCCAGCTTGTCGGCGAGCTCGGCGCCGCCGGACTCGACGATCCGGCCGGCGGAGAAGACGTGGACGAAGTCGGGCTTGATGTAGCGCAGGATGCGCGTGTAGTGCGTGATCAGCAGGGTGCCGACCTCGCCGGTCTCGCGGACGCGGTTGACGCCCTCGGAGACGATGCGGAGCGCGTCGACGTCCAGGCCGGAGTCGGTCTCGTCGAGGATCGCGACCTTCGGCTTGAGCAGTTCGAGCTGGAGGATCTCGTGGCGCTTCTTCTCACCGCCGGAGAAGCCCTCGTTGACGTTGCGCTCGGCGAAGGACGGGTCCATGTTGAGACGCTCCATGGTCTCCTTGACCTCCTTCACCCAGGTGCGCAGCTTGGGGGCCTCGCCGCGGATGGCGGTGGCGGAGGTGCGCAGGAAGTTGGAGACCGAGACGCCGGGGACCTCGACCGGGTACTGCATCGCCAGGAACAGGCCCGCGCGGGCGCGCTCGTCGACGGACATCTCCAGGACGTCCTCGCCGTCGAGGGTGACGGTGCCCTCGGTGATCGTGTACTTCGGGTGACCCGCGAGCGAGTAGGCGAGGGTCGACTTGCCGGAGCCGTTGGGGCCCATGATGGCGTGCGTCTCGCCCTGCTTCACGGTGAGGTCGACGCCCTTGAGGATCTCCTTCGTGGCGTTGTCGGCCTCGACGGTGACGTGCAGGTCTCGGATTTCAAGCGTTGCCATGGGTGCCTCAGGACTCCTGGGTGAGGGAGACGAGCACGTCGTCCCCTTCGATCTTTACGGGGTATACGGGGACGGGACGCGTGGCCGGGAGGCCGGACGGCTTGCCGGTGCGCAGGTCGAAGGCGGAGCCGTGCAGCCAGCACTCGATCTGGCAGTCCTCCACCTCGCCCTCGGAGAGCGAGACGTTCGCGTGGGAGCAGATGTCGTTGATGGCGAACACCTCGCCCTCGGTCTTCACGACCGAGACCGGCGTGCCGTCGAGTTCCACCCGCTTCGGGGTGTCCTCCTCCAGCTCGCTCAGCCCACAGGCGCGTACGAAGGTCGTCATGCGACCGAAGCCTCCAGCTCCTCCTCGATCTTGGCGAGCAGGCGCTCCTCGATGTCGGTGACACCGATCTGCTGGACCAGCTCGGCGAAGAAGCCGCGGACCACCAGGCGGCGGGCCTCGAGTTCCGGGATGCCGCGCGCCATCAGGTAGAAGAGCTGCTCGTCGTCGAAGCGGCCGGTCGCGGAGGCGTGCCCGGCGCCGACGATCTCGCCGGTCTCGATCTCCAGGTTCGGCACCGAGTCGACCCGCGCGCCGTCCGTGAGGACGAGGTTGCGGTTCATCTCATAGGTGTCCGTGCCCTCGGCCTTGGCCTCGATGAGCACGTCACCGATCCACACCGCGTGCGCGTCGTCGCCCTGGAGCGCGCCCTTGTAGGCGACGTTGGACTTGCAGTGCGGGGTGTTGTGGTCGACGAGGAGGCGGTGCTCCTGGTGCTGACCGGAGTCGGTGAAGTACAGACCGAACAGCTCCGCCTCGCCACCGGGGCCGGCGTAGGCGACGCGCGGGTGCAGGCGCACGAGGTCGCCGCCGAAGGTGACCACGAAGGACTTGAAGGTGGCGTCGCGGCCGATCAGCGCGTTGTGCTGGCCGACGTGGACGGCCTTGTCGTCCCAGTCCTGGACGGACACGACGGTCAGCTTGGCGCCGTCGCCCAGAACGTAGTCGACGTTGGCGGCGAGCACGGCGTCACCGGTGTGGTCGATGACGACGACGGCCTCGGCGAAGGCTCCCAGCTCGATGACCTGGTGGCCGTAGGCGACCCCGCCCTCGCCGTGCACGGCGATGCGGATCGGCTCGGTGAGGACCGTCTCCTTGGGGACGGTGACCACGCCGGCCTTCTCGAACGCCGAGAACGCCTGGGCGGCGACGCGGTCCACGGGGGTGCCCGCGCGGCCGATCCGTGCGTCGTCGCGGCCGACGGTCTCGACGGTCACGCCCTCGGGGGCCTGGACGTCCACCTTGACGCCGTCGCCGGTGGCGACCGCGGTGCCGTCGTGCAGCCCGCGGAGCCGCTCCAGCGGCGTGAACCGCCACTCCTCCTCACGGCCGTGGGGGACGGGGAAGTCCGCCACGTCGAAGGACGGGGGCGCGCTCATGCGGGTGGCGACGGTCGACTCTGCGGCCACCGCGATCTGGCCCGCGGTGGTGGACCCCACGGGGATGTTCTGAGCCTCAGCCATGGCTGTCGGTCTGCTCTCTTCCTTCGTCAGAAATTGCTGGCTGCTGTCCGGGCGGGTCTCAGCCGACCGCGCCCTCCATCTGCAGCTCGATCAGCCGGTTGAGCTCGAGGGCGTACTCCATGGGCAGTTCCTTGGCGATCGGCTCGACGAAGCCGCGCACGATCATGGCCATCGCCTCGAACTCGCTGAGACCGCGGCTCATCAGGTAGAAGAGCTGGTCCTCGGAGACCTTGGAGACGGTCGCCTCGTGGCCCATGGACACGTCGTCCTCACGGACGTCCACGTAGGGGTACGTGTCGGAGCGGGAGATGGTGTCGACCAGCAGCGCGTCGCAGAGCACGTTGGACTTGGAGCCCGCGGCGCCCTCGCCGATCTCGACCAGGCCGCGGTAGGAGGTACGGCCGCCGCCGCGCGCCACCGACTTGGAGACGATGTTGGACGAGGTGTTCGGCGCCATGTGGACCATCTTGGAGCCGGCGTCCTGGTGCTGGCCCTCGCCCGCGAAGGCGATGGAGAGCGTCTCGCCCTTGGCGTGCTCGCCCATCAGGTAGACGGCCGGGTACTTCATCGTCACCTTGGAGCCGATGTTGCCGTCGATCCACTCCATGGTCGCGCCCTCGTAGGCGACGGCACGCTTGGTGACCAGGTTGTAGACGTTGTTCGACCAGTTCTGGATGGTCGTGTAGCGGCAGCGGGCGTTCTTCTTGACGATGATCTCGACGACCGCGGAGTGCAGCGAGTCCGACTTGTAGATCGGGGCGGTGCAGCCCTCGACGTAGTGCACGTAGGCACCCTCGTCGACGATGATCAGGGTCCGCTCGAACTGGCCCATGTTCTCCGTGTTGATACGGAAGTAGGCCTGGAGCGGGATCTCGACGTGCACGCCCTTCGGCACGTAGATGAAGGAGCCGCCGGACCACACGGCCGTGTTCAGCGCGGCGAACTTGTTGTCGCCGGCCGGGATGACGGTGCCGAAGTACTCCTTGAAGAGCTCCGGGTGCTCCTTCAGGGCGGTGTCGGTGTCGAGGAAGATGACGCCCTGCTCCTCCAGGTCCTCGCGGATCTGGTGGTAGACGACCTCCGACTCGTACTGGGCGGCGACACCGGCGACGAGGCGCTGCTTCTCGGCCTCCGGGATGCCCAGCTTGTCGTAGGTGTTCTTGATGTCCTCGGGCAGGTCCTCCCAGGACTCCGCCTGCTTCTCCGTGGAGCGCACGAAGTACTTGATGTTGTCGAAGTCGATGCCCGACAGGTCCGAGCCCCAGTTCGGCATGGGCTTCTTCTCGAACAGCTTCAGACCCTTGAGGCGCAGCTTCGTCATCCACTCCGGCTCGGACTTCTTGCCCGAGATGTCACGGACGACGTCCTCGTTCAGGCCGCGCCTGGCAGAGGCACCGGCCACGTCGGAGTCGGCCCAGCCGTATTCGTACTTGCCCAGGCCCTCGAGTTCGGGGTGGGCAGTCTCCGTGGGGAGAGTCATGCGGGGTTCCTCCCGGCCGTGCTTGCAGATGCGTTGTCGCTGGTCTTGGAAATCTTGGGGATGAACGTGGTGCAGACGCCGTCGCCGTGGGCGATGGTCGCCAGTCGCTGGACGTGGGTACCCAGCAGCTCCGCGAAGATCTCCGTCTCCGCCTCGCACAGCTGCGGGAACTGTTCCGCCACGTGGGCGACCGGGCAGTGGTGCTGGCACAGCTGTTCGCCGACCGGTGCGCTGCGCGCCGTAGCAGCGTACCCGTCCGCGCTCAGGGCCTTGGCCAGCGCTTCGGCGCGCTTGTCGGGCCCGGCCTCCTCGACCGCCGCACGGTAGGCGCCCGCCTGGGCGGCGATCCGGGCGCGGGCGAAGGCGGCCACCGCGTCGGCGCCGCCCTCCTGGTCGGCGATCCAGCGCAGGGCGTCCGCGGCGAGCGCGTCGTACGACTGGTCGAAGGCGTCGCGGCCGCAGTCGGTCAGCGCGAACACCTTGGCGGGGCGGCCGCGGGTGCGCGTGCCGTAGACCCGCTGCTCGCGCGCCTCGACGACGTCGTCGGCGACCAGAGCGTCCAGGTGGCGCCGCACGGCGGCCTGGGTGAGCCCCAACCGCTCGGCCAGCTCGGCGACGGTGGAGGGGCCGTGGTCCAGGATCGACCGCGCGACCCGGTTGCGCGTCGAGCGGTCCGACCGCACCCCGGCCGCGAGCTCCTCGTGCGGGGTCCCCGTGGGGGTCTCCCGAGCCTCGCCGTCGTATTTCACAACACCATTGTTGCGTAATTCCTCGGAGACTGACAAGCGCCGTCCGGATCACCCCACGGTGCCCTGCGTCACTTAGGCATACCTAATCCGACCTGCGGAAACGACCCCTGACCAGCCGCGGGCCGGCCGCGCACCGCCGCCCGCCGCCCCGGCCGGCCGGACAACTCGGTGGCGCCCCCGGGCCCGCTCGGGAAGACTCCCGGAACATGCCGACACCCGCCGCGACCGGCCCTCTTGTCACCCGGGACACCGTCAGCACACAGCTGCGGCGGCTGGGTGTGGAGACGGGCGAGACCCTGCTCGTGCATTCCTCGCTCAGTTCCCTCGGCTGGGTCAACGGCGGCGCCGTCGCCGTCGTCCAGGGGCTCCTCGACGCCCTCGGCACTTCCGGCACGCTCGTGGTGCCCACCCAGTCGGGTGACCTGTCCGACCCGGCGGTGTGGCAGCATCCGCCGGTGCCCCCCGAATGGTGGGCCACGGTCCGCGCCACCATGCCCGGCTACGACCCGCTGGTCACGCCCTCGCGCGGGGTCGGCGTGATCCCGGAGACCGTGCGCACCTGGCCGGGCGCCCTGCGCAGCGCGCACCCGCAGACCTCCTTCGCCGCGCTCGGGCCCCGCGCGGCCCACGTCGTGGCGGACCACGCCACCGACTGCCGGCTCGGCGAGCGCAGCCCGCTGGCCCGGCTGGAGCGGCTGGGCGCCCGGGTCCTGCTGCTCGGCGCGGGCTACGGCGCCTGCACCAGCTTCCACCTGGCCGAGTACCGCATCCCCTCCCCGCTGGTCGTGGTCGGCCGGCCGGCCCCGGGCGGCGGCTGGGAGACGGTGACCGAGGTGTCGATCACCTCGGACCGGTTCGACGAGCTCGGCCACGACTTCGAACGGGACCGGCCGGTCGTGCGCGGCCGGGTCGGGGCGGCCGAGGCGAGGCTGTTCCCGGTCGCGGAGGCCGTGGCCTACGCCGAGCGCTGGCTGCCGCTGCACCGGCCCCGTGAGGAGTACCTTCCGCACCCGCCCGCATGAGGGCCGCGGCGGCTCCCTAGACTCTGGATCCATGCGAAGTGAGCCCGCCCAGCCGTCTCCCGACCACCACCCCCCAGGAGGACGCTTCGCGCCGCACCCGGTCATCGAGGTGCAGGGCCTGGTGAAGCGGTACGGCACCAAGACCGCCGTGAACGGCCTCGACCTGGTGGCCCGGGCCGGAGTCACCGCCGTACTCGGGCCCAACGGGGCGGGCAAGACGACCACGATCGAGACCTGCGAGGGGTACCGGAGGCCGGACTCCGGCACGGTGCGCGTCCTGGGCCTCGACCCGGTCCGCCAGTCCGCCGAGCTGCGCCCCCGCATCGGCGTGATGCTCCAGTCCGGTGGTGTCTACTCCGGCGCCCGCGCTGACGAGATGCTGCGCCACGTGGCCCGGCTGCACGCGCACCCGCTGGACGTGGACGCGCTCGTCGAGCGCCTCGGCCTCGGCTCCTGCGGCCGGACGAGCTACCGGCGGCTGTCCGGCGGCCAGCAGCAGCGGCTCGCGCTCGCCATGGCCGTCGTGGGCCGCCCCGAGCTGGTGTTCCTCGACGAGCCGACCGCCGGCCTCGACCCGCAGGCCCGCCGCGCCACCTGGGACCTGGTGCGCGACCTGCGCGCCGACGGCGTCTCCGTGATCCTCACCACGCACCACATGGACGAGGCCGAACAGCTCGCCGACGACGTCGCGATCGTCGACGGCGGCCGGGTCATCGCCCAGGGCTCCCCGGAGGAGCTGTGCAAGGGCGGAGCCGAGAACACCCTGCGCTTCACCGGCCGCCCCGGCCTCGACGTGGCCTCGCTGCTCAAGGCGCTGCCCGCCGACTGCACGGCGGCCGAGCTGACCCCCGGCGGCTACCGGGTCGTCGGCAAGGTCGACCCGCAACTGCTGGCCACGGTCACCTCGTGGTGCGCCCAGCACGGAGTGATGCCGGACCGGATCTCGGTGGAGCGGCACACCCTCGAGGACGTCTTTCTGGAACTGACCGGCAAGGAGCTGCGGTCGTGAGTGTCGGTACCTACGCCCCGAAGCCGGGTGCGGCGCCCCTTCCGCGCATGATCGCGGCCCAGGCGGCGCTGGAGACGAAGATGCTGCTGCGCAACGGCGAGCAGCTGCTGCTGACGGTCGTGATCCCGACCCTGCTGCTGGTCCTCTTCAGCTCCGTCGACATCGTCGACACCGGCGCCGGCAAGGCGGTCGACTTCCTCGCCCCGGGTGTCCTGGCCCTCGCGGTGATGTCCACGGCCTTCACCGGCCAGGCCATCGCGACCGGCTTCGAGCGCCGCTACGGCGTGCTCAAGCGGCTCGCGGCCTCCCCGTTGCCCCGCTGGGGCCTGATGACCGCGAAGACGGCCTCCGTGCTGGTCACCGAGGTCCTCCAGGTGATCCTGCTGACGGTGATCGCCTTCGCGCTGGGCTGGTCCCCGCACGGGAACCCGGCCGCCGTCCTGCTCCTGCTGGTCCTCGGCACCGCCGCCTTCTCCGGTCTCGGGCTGCTGATGGCCGGCACCCTGAAGGCGGAGGCGACGCTGGCCGCCGCCAACCTGGTCTTCCTGCTGCTGCTCGTCGGCGGCGGGGTGATCGTGCCGCTGGAGAAGTTCGGCACGGCCGGTCAGCAGGTGCTCGGGCTGCTGCCCATCTCCGCGCTCTCCGACGGGCTGCGGGCCGTGCTCCAGCACGGGTCCGGCACGCCCTGGGGCGACCTGGGCGTCCTCGCCGTCTGGGCGGTCGTGGGGCTGGCCGCCGCCGGGAAGTTCTTCCGCTGGGAGTAGCCGGGCGGGACCCTCGGGTCGTGCGCGGGAGGGGACCCTCGTGAACGCGTGCACAAGCGGCGGCCTACCATGGTGCGCGTGCCAAAGCTGAACCGTGCCGACGCCGTAGTGGCCGTGCGCAACCCGCTCGCCTTCGTCGCCGACCGCTGGACCCCGGATCCCCGGACCGTGCAGCGGGCGGCGCTCGCCGCGCTCGTCATGTCGGTGATCATCGTCGTCACCGGCGGCGCCGTGCGGCTGACCGGGTCGGGCCTCGGCTGCCCGACCTGGCCGACCTGCACCGACGACTCGCTGACCACCACCCGGGCCATGGGTTTCCACGGGGTCATCGAGTTCGGCAACCGCATGCTGACCTACGTGCTGTGCGCGGCCGTCGGCTGGGCCATCGTCGCGGCGCGCGCGCAGAAGCCGTGGCGGCGCGCGCTGACCCGGCTGGGCTGGGCGCAGTTCTGGGTGGTCATGGGCAACGCCGTGCTCGGCGGGATCGTGGTCCTGGTGGGCCTGAACCCGTACACGGTCGCCGCGCACTTCCTGCTCTCCTCGGCGCTGATCGCCGTCGCCACGGTGATGTGGCAGCGCACCCGCGAGGGCGACGGGGCGCCGCGCCCGCTGGTCGGCAAGGCCGTGCAGCAGCTCGTGTGGTTCCTGGTGGCCGCATCCACGCTGCTCATCGCGGTCGGCACGGTGGTGACCGGGTCCGGGCCGCACGCGGGTGACTCCAAGGAGGTCGCGCGGATCCCGATCGACTGGGAGACGGTCAGCAAGCTGCACGCCGTGCTCGCCTGGATCGTGGTGACGCTCACCTTCGCCCTGTGGTTCGTCCTCAAAGCCGTCGACGCCCCCCGGGGGCCGCTCGGCCGTACCCGCGAGCTGTTCCTGATCCTGCTCGCGCAGGGTGTCATCGGCTACGTCCAGTACTTCACGCACCTGCCCGAGATCCTGGTCGGACTGCACATGCTGGGCTCCTGCCTGGTGTGGATCGGCGTTCTGCGGGTGCTGCTGTCGCTGCGCGAACGACCGGAGGACGCGCTCGACCTGCCCGGCCCCTCGGCCGAGGTACCGGTCGGCACCCGCGCCTGAGCCACATCTGAGCCGGGCCTGCCGTCAGCCGTACGTCGCGACCAGCGCGTCGATCGCGGGCCCCAGGTAGGCGCGAGTCAGCTCGGCCCTGACAGCGAGCCGGTGGCCGTCCGCGGGGGCTGGGTCCGGTCCGGGTGCGGGGTCCGGTCCAGGGACGGTGTCGGGGTAGCGCCGCCGTTCGATGTCCGCGACGACCTCCTCGGGCGCCCCGAGCCGGCGCAGCTCCCCCAGCGCCTCCCGTTTGGTGACGAGCCGGCCCTCGCGCAGGGTCACCGTGGCGCGGGCGAAGGTCAGCAGGCCCAGGTCGACCCAGATGTCCTGCCGCCACAGCCGGGCCTTGTCCACCGCGGGCCGCCAGTAGTCCCGCTGGTCCCGGACGACGAAGCCGCGCAGTCGCGCGTCCGGCACCTCGGGGAGCAGCCCGGCGGGCGCCTCGCCGGACAGCACCCGGCCGAAGTCGTGCAGCTCGCGCCGGGTGACGGGGGTGACCGGCCGGCGCATCAGCCGGCCGTGCGCCCAGGTGAGGTGCGGCCGCGCGG
This sequence comes from Streptomyces sp. WI03-4A, assembly GCF_033792105.1. Taxonomy (NCBI): domain Bacteria; kingdom Bacillati; phylum Actinomycetota; class Actinomycetes; order Kitasatosporales; family Streptomycetaceae; genus Streptomyces; species Streptomyces sp. WI03-4A. The sequence goes on along the minus strand of NZ_JARAUO010000048.1, from coordinate 39,506 downwards.
AGTCGTCCAGGGTGCCCGGGGCGACGTAGCTGCAGTGCAGCCGGCCGGCGAGCGGCTCGGCCCGCAGCCGCCGGTGCGCCGTCGCCACCTTGCGCACGGTCCCGAGCCCCGGCGGCTCCCGCAGCACCGCGATCAGGTCGAGGTCACTGCGCCCCTCCTGGTAGTCCCCGCCGGCCAGCGACCCGTGCGCCCAGACGGCACGGGTCCCCAGCGGCGCCAACTCCCTGAGGAAGCGCGCGAGAAGCACGTCGGTCGGCATCGCCCCAGTCTGCGGGGAACCGCTGCCGCGGTACACCCCGCGGGTGCGGCATGCCCTCGGAGCACGGCGAGCCCTGGCCGCTCGGACGGCGTCCCGCTCCCGCCGGGACCCGGCGCGCGCGGCGGGTGCCGCCCCACAGGGGCCGCGCCGCCCACGGCGGCGGGAGTGCCCGCACGCGTGGGGCCCGGCCCTTTGCCGCCGCCGGGGAGGGACCCGCCGCGCGGGCCGCGCAAGCCACCGTTTCCCGGGCCCGTCGATGCGCTCGCCCGCATGGGCCATGACCCCTCGGGCAGCGCGCCTCCGACGTGCCCAGCGCCCACTCGGGCGCCCCGGCAGCCGCCCCCCGCCGAGCCCCCTCGCTCCCCCTCACTCCAGCCCGTACACCCGCCGTGCGTTCCCCGCCGCCACCATGTGGGCCACGCGCTGGGCGTCCTCCGGGCACCAGGCGCCGTCGGCCACCCAGGTGCCGAGGACGCGGGCCAGGGACTCGCGGAACAGGTGGGCGCCGACGACGTGGAGTTCGGGCAGGGCGTGGGCGCCGCTGGAGAAGAGGATCTTGCCGAAGGGGGCGAGTTCCAGGATCTCGGCGAGGACGGTGGCCGCGCGGGCGCCGGTGCGGACGAGGGCCGCGCCGGAGTCCGCGTAGACGTGCGGGAACACACCGGCCAGATGGGCGGCGTGCCGGTGATACGGGTAGCCGTGCAGCAGGATCAGGTCGGTGCCGAGCCCCGCCGTGGCCCGTACGAAGTCGGTGAGCAGCACCGGGTCGGTGCGGTCGATGCGGGAGCCGGGCTCGCCGAGTCCCGCGTGCAGTTGCAGGGGCAGGCCGGAGGCTACGGCGATCCACAGCAGGTGCCGCAGCAGCACCGGGTCCGTCAGCTCGCCGCCCACCCGCCGCCCGGCCAGCCAGCGGCCGGCGGCGCCCCGCACCTCGCCCGGCCCCGGGGGTTCGGGGGCCAGGGCGAGACCGTGCCGGAGGCAGGCGACGGAGGTGAAGGCGACCGCCCCGGCGGCCGCGCCGTGCACCGACTCGGCGAGGTTGGCGAGGAAGGACTCGACGGTGCCCGAGGTGTCGGCGACCTGCTCGGCGAGCAGTTCGAGGCGGACGATCTCCCGGGCCTCGGCGTCGCCCGTGGAGGCCATCTCGTCCGGGCCGGTGAGGTCCCCGGGCAGCCCGGTGTCGACCAGGTAGGTGGTGATGCCGCTGCCCCGCAGCAGCCTGCGGCCCGCCTCCAGCACGCCGAGTTCGCGGCGCCGGGCGAGGTAGCGGGCGGGCGGGCAGTGCGGTTCGAGGCCGAGCAGGGGCGGGCACCAGCGGCGTACGGCGAAGCCGGTCTGGGTGTCGAAGAGGGTGGTGCCCGGGGCCGGCGGGCCCGCGGTCCGGACGAGCTGGGCCTCGAAGGTGCCGAGACCCAGCTCCGTGCGCAGTACGCCGTGGCAGTACTGGTCCACGAGGGACGGCGTTTCGATCATTCCGGCTCCCCGGGAGGACGCGTGGGCGCTGCGCTGGCCTACAGGTCCTAACGGGTGAGCGGGGTGTCAGGTCGCGGTCCGGCCACGGTCCGGTACCGAAGCGCGCCCGCCCGCGGGCCGCGCTCCGGCGCACAACCGCAGCTCGACCGCGGCCCGGCGGCGGCCCGTCCGCTGGTCGGGACGCTGCTCAGGCACTCCTGAGCAGCGACCGTACGCTGCTCAGGCGCTCCTCGGCCCCGACCGTACGCGGCCCGAGCGCTCCACGGCCGCGCCGGCCGACCGACCGCGCCTAGCCGCCGACCTGGATGCCGGCCATCCGCTTCCACTCGTACGGCCCCGTCGCCACCTTCGCGGCGAACTCGCCGTCGAAGGACTCGTGGACGGTGATGCCGGCCTTCGCCACCGCCTGCTCGGCGGTCGCGGTGTCCGGGGCCACCAGGTCGCCCCAGCCGCCGTCCTCGCCGACGAGCACGATCCGGGCGCCGCGCTCGCCGATGTGGGCCACCTGGCCCTCCGCACCGCCGTGCGCCTTGGCGAAGGCGGTGATCTGCCGGGCGAGCTTCGCCGCCGTGCGCTCGGCCTTGGGGTCAACCTGCTGCGTGTCTGCCATGGCCAGGATGCTACCGACGGGTAGATCGAACGGCGACGGGAGGGGTGCGTGGCCTTGGCCACGCACCCCTCCCGTCGGGAGTCAGGACGTTCAGCGCAGGAACGGGTCCACCGCGACCGCGACGAACAGGATCGACACGTAGGTGATCGACCAGTGGAAGAGCCGCATCTCCTTCAGCTTCGCGCCGGTCACCTCGGCCTTGGCGCGGTTCTGCAGCCCGTGGGCCTCCCACAGCCAGAACCCGCCGGCCGCGAGCGCGACCAGGGTGTAGAACCAGCCCGTGTAGCCGAGCGGGGTCAGCAGCAGGGAGACGGCGACCATCACCCAGCTGTAGATCACGATCTGCCGGGCGACCACCTTGTTGGAGGCGACCACCGGGAGCATGGGCACGCCCACGCGCGCGTAGTCGTCCTTCACCTTCATGGACAGCGGCCAGTAGTGCGGCGGCGTCCAGAAGAACATGACGAGGAAGAGGACGACCGGCGCCCACGACATGGAGTTCGTGACCGAGGACCAGCCGATCAGCACGGGCAGACAGCCGGCGATGCCGCCCCAGACGATGTTCTGCGAGGTACGCCGCTTGAGGATCATCGTGTAGACGACGACGTAGAAGAGGAGCGCTCCGAGCGAGAGCCAGGCGCTCAGCCAGTTGACGGTCAGCCCGAAGAGCAGCGTCGAGACGACCGCCAGCGTGATGCCGAAGGCCAGGCACTCGCGCGGGCTCACCATGCCGGTGACCAGCGGGCGCTGCGAGGTACGGTCCATCAGGGCGTCGATGTCCCGGTCGATGTACATGTTCAGCGCGTTGGCGCCGCCCGCCGAGAGGTAGCCGCCCAGACAGGTCAGCAGCACCAGCCCGAGGTCGGGCACGCCCTGCTGCGCCAGGAACATCACCGGCACCGTGGTGATGAGCAGCAGCTCGATGATCCGCGGCTTGGTCAGCGCCACGAACGCCTTGACACGGGCCCCGAACGGCCGGTGAACCGGGCTCCGGCTCGCACCGGCGAGCACACCCTCCCCCAGGGCCTCAACGGCCTGGGAGGTGGCCCCAGGACGGGATTCGACGGCCGTCACGCACACCCCTGACAGAGACATCCCAGCAAGCCTCCCCGTGTGAGGTCCCGGTAAAAGGCTCGCGCGTACCACGCCACTTTAGACGTTGCCCATACCCCGGCCTTCGCGGGGGTGGGCTCGTGTTGACGGGCGGCCCGTTTGAGATCTTGGGTGACTCGATTGAGCGGTCAGATGAGCGGCTCCGTATTCATGTGCCGAATATGTCTTCGGCCAGTCGGGAGGCGGATCTCCGAGAGTCCCGGCAGTCTGGAATGACTCGAAAAAACGCACGTCCTTACGGGGGTAGGCTCGACAACGGCCGGTGGGCAGGCAGTGCACCGGCGGCCGGGTGAGGGCACGTCCCGAAAGACCGGCGACCGACATGTGGAGAGGAGCCCTGACCCAGGGTGAGCACCAAGCCGACCACCACAGACCTTGAGTGGACCGACCTGGACCAGCGGGCCGTGGACACCGCCCGTGTTCTTGCCGCCGACGCCGTACAGAAGGTCGGCAACGGCCATCCCGGAACGGCGATGAGCCTGGCCCCGGCCGCATACACCCTCTTCCAGAAGGTGATGCGGCACGACCCGGCCGACCCGGAGTGGGTCGCGCGTGACCGCTTCGTGCTGTCCGCCGGCCACTCGTCCCTGACCCTCTACACGCAGCTCTTCCTGGCCGGCTTCGGCCTGGAGCTGGACGACCTGAAGGCCTTCCGCACCTGGGGCTCCAAGACGCCGGGCCACCCGGAGTACGGGCACACCAAGGGTGTCGAGACCACCACCGGCCCGCTGGGCCAGGGTGTGGCGAACGCGGTGGGCATGGCCATGGCCGCCCGCTACGAGCGCGGTCTGTTCGACCCGGAGGCCCCGCAGGGCGAGTCCCCCTTCGACCACTACATCTACTGCATCGCCGGCGACGGCTGCCTGCAGGAGGGCATCTCGGCCGAGGCGTCCTCGCTGGCCGGCCACCAGAAGCTGGGCAACCTGATCCTGCTGTGGGACGACAACCACATCTCGATCGAGGGCGACACCGAGACGGCCGTCTCCGAGGACACGGTCAAGCGGTACGAGGCCTACGGCTGGCACGTGCAGCGGATCGCCCCGAAGCCGGACGGCGACCTCGACCCGCACGCCATCTACAACGCCATCGAGGCCGCGAAGCAGGTCACCGACCGGCCGTCGTTCATCGCCATGCGCTCGATCATCGCCTGGCCGGCCCCGAACGCGCAGAACACCGAGGCCGCGCACGGCTCGGCGCTCGGCGACGACGAGGTCGCGGCCACCAAGCGCGTCCTCGGCTTCGACCCGGAGCAGGCCTTCGAGGTCTCCGAGGAGGTGCTCGCCCACACCCGCCAGGCCCTGGACCGGGGCCGCGAGTACAAGGCGGAGTGGGAGAAGTCCTTCCAGGAGTGGCGCGACGGCAACGCCGAGCGCGCGGCCGACTTCGACCGCATCAGCGGCGGCGAACTGCCCGCCGGCTGGGAGGAGAAGCTCCCGGTCTTCGAGACGGGCAAGGCCCTCGCCACCCGTGCCGCCTCCGGCAAGGTACTCCAGTCGCTCGGCGCGGTGATCCCCGAGCTGTGGGGCGGCTCCGCCGACCTCGCCGGCTCGAACAACACCACCATCGACAAGGACAGCTCCTTCCTTCCGGTGGGCAACCCGCTGCCCGAGGCATCCCCGTACGGCCGCACGATCCACTTCGGCATCCGCGAGCACTCCATGGGCGCGGAGCTGAACGGCATCACGCTGCACGGCAACACCCGCGTCTACGGCGGCACCTTCCTGGTGTTCTCCGACTACATGCGCAACGCGGTGCGGCTGTCGGCCCTGATGCACCTGCCGGTGACGTACGTCTGGACGCACGACTCCATCGGTCTCGGCGAGGACGGCCCCACCCACCAGCCGGTCGAGCACCTCGCCTCGCTGCGCGCCATCCCGGGTCTGAACGTCGTCCGCCCGGCGGACGCCAACGAGACCGCGATCGCCTGGCGCGAGATCCTCAAGCGCTACACCAAGGAGTTCGGCAAGGGCGCCCCGCACGGCCTCGCGCTGACCCGCCAGGGCGTGCCGATCTACGAGCCCAACGAGGACGCGGCGCGCGGTGGTTACGTGCTGTTCGAGGCCGAGGGCGGCGAGCCCCAGGTGATCCTGATCGCCACCGGTTCCGAGGTCCACGTCGCCGTCGAGGCCCGCGAGCAGCTCCAGGCCGAGGGCGTGCCGACGCGCGTCGTGTCGATGCCGTCGGTCGAGTGGTTCGAGGAGCAGGACCAGGGGTACCGGGACTCCGTGCTGCCGCCGTCCGTCAAGGCCCGTGTCTCGGTCGAGGCGGGCATCGGCCTGACCTGGCACAAGTATGTCGGGGACGCCGGCCGCATCGTTTCCCTGGAGCACTTCGGTGCCTCCGCCGACGCCAAGGTCCTCTTCCGCGAATTCGGTTTCACCGCCGAGAACGTGGCCGCCAAGGCGCGGGAATCCATCGCCGCCGCCCAGCGCTGACGCTCATATACGACACGTAGGAGATGTAATTCCATGACAGACGCACTCAAGCGCCTCTCCGAGGAAGGCGTCGCGATCTGGCTGGACGACCTGTCGCGCAAGCGGATCACGTCCGGCAACCTCGCGGAACTGATCGACCAGCAGCACGTCGTGGGCGTCACCACCAACCCGACGATCTTCCAGAAGGCGATCTCGCAGGGCGACGGTTACGACCAGCAGCTCTCCGACCTCGCCGCGCGCAAGGTCACCGTCGAAGAGGCCATCCGCATGATCACGACGGCGGACGTCCGCGACGCCGCCGACATCCTGCGCCCGGTCTTCGACGCCACGGACGGCCAGGACGGCCGGGTCTCCATCGAGGTCGACCCGCGTCTCGCGCACAACGAGAAGGCGACCGTCGCCGAGGCCCGTCAGCTGGCCTGGCTCGTCGACCGCCCGAACACCCTGATCAAGATCCCCGCCACGATGGCGGGCGTCCCGGCGATCAGCTCGGTCATCGGTCTCGGCATCAGCGTCAACGTCACCCTGATCTTCTCCCTGGAGCGGTACCGCGCCGTCATGGACGCCTACCTCTCCGGTCTGGAGCGGGCCAAGGAGCGCGGCCTGGACCTGTCGAAGATCCACTCCGTGGCGTCCTTCTTCGTGTCCCGCGTGGACACCGAGATCGACAAGCGGCTGGAGGGCATCGGCACCGAGGAGGCCAAGGCGCTGCGCGGCAAGGCCGCCGTCGCCAACGCCCGGCTGGCGTACCAGGCGTACGAGGAGGTCTTCTCCTCCGACCGCTGGAACGCGCTGGAGAAGGCGGGCGCGAACAAGCAGCGTCCGCTGTGGGCGTCGACCGGTGTGAAGGACCCGGCGTACCCGGACACCCTCTACGTCACCGAGCTGGTCGCGCCGAACACGGTCAACACCATGCCGGAGGCCACGCTGGAGGCCACCGAGGACCACGGCGAGATCACCGGCGACACCGTCTCGGGCACCTACGAGCAGGCGCGTGCCGACCTGGACGCGCTGGAGAAGCTCGGCGTGTCGTACGACGACGTCGTGCAGGTGCTGGAGGAGGAGGGCGTCGAGAAGTTCGAGGCGTCCTGGAACGACCTGCTCAAGTCCACCCAGGCGGAGCTCGAGCGCCTCGCCCCTTCGGAGGGCTGACTTGTCACCCGTTTCCGGTTCCGGAGCGAACCCGCTTCGTGACCCGGCCGACCGACGGCTCCCGCGCATCGCGGGGCCGTCGGGTCTGGTCATCTTCGGTGTCACGGGCGACCTGTCCCGCAAGAAGCTGATGCCCGCGGTGTACGACCTCGCCAACCGGGGTCTGCTGCCGCCGGGCTTCTCGCTGGTGGGCTTCGCCCGCCGCGACTGGGAGCACGAGGACTTCGCCGAGGTCGTCCACGACGCGGTCAAGGAGCACTCGCGCACCCCGTTCCGTGAGGAGGTCTGGCAGCAGCTCATCCAGGGGATGCGCTTCGTCCAGGGCACCTTCGACGACGACGAGGCGTTCGAGCGGCTGCGGGCCACCATCGAGGAGCTGGACAAGGCGCAGGGCACGGGCGGCAACTTCGCCTTCTACCTGTCGGTGCCGCCGCGCTCCTTCCCGGTGGTCATCCAGCAGCTCAAGAAGCACGGCCTCGCCGACCAGACCGAGGGCTCCTGGCGGCGGGCGGTCATCGAGAAGCCGTTCGGGCACGACCTGGCGTCGGCCGAGCAGCTTAACAAGGTCGTGCACGAGGTGTTCGAGCCGGACCAGGTGTTCCGGATCGACCACTACCTCGGCAAGGAGACCGTCCAGAACATCCTGGCGCTGCGCTTCGCCAACACCATGTTCGAGCCGATCTGGAACCGGTCCTTCGTGGACCACGTGCAGATCACCATGGCCGAGGACATCGGCATCGGTGGCCGAGCGGGCTACTACGACGGCATCGGCGCCGCCCGTGACGTCATCCAGAACCACCTGCTCCAGCTGCTCGCGCTGACCGCGATGGAGGAGCCGGCCTCCTTCGGCGCGGACGCGCTGGCCGCCGAGAAGACCAAGGTGCTCGGCGCCGTACGGCTGCCCAGGGACCTGGGCCGCTCCACGGTGCGCGGCCAGTACGCGGCCGGCTGGCAGGGCGGCGAGAAGGTCATCGGCTACCTCGAAGAGGACGGCATCGACGCCAAGTCGAAGACCGACACCTACGCGGCCGTGAAGCTGGAGATCGACAACCGCCGCTGGGCGGGCGTCCCCTTCTACCTGCGCACCGGCAAGCGGCTGGGCCGCCGGGTCACCGAGATCGCCGTGGTGTTCCAGCGGGCCCCGCACTCCCCCTTCGACCACACGGCGACGGAGGAGCTGGGCTCGAACGCGGTCGTCATCCGCGTCCAGCCCGACGAGGGCATCACGGTCCGCTTCGGCTCCAAGGTGCCGGGCACCTCGATGGAGATCCGGGACGTGTCGATGGACTTCGCCTACGGCGAGTCGTTCACGGAGTCCAGCCCGGAGGCCTACGAGCGGCTGATCCTGGACGTGCTGCTCGGCGACGCCAACCTCTTCCCGCGCACCGAGGAGGTCGAGCTGTCCTGGCAGATCCTCGACCCGATCGAGCGGTACTGGGACAAGCACGGCAAGCCCGCGCAGTACCGGTCGGGCACCTGGGGACCCGTGGAGGCGGACGAGATGCTCGCACGAGACGGACGGAGCTGGCGCCGGCCATGAAGATAGACCTGACCGGCACCACCGCCGGTGCGATCAACAAGGCGCTCGTCAAGGGCCGCCGCGCCATCGGCACCCCCGCCGTCGGCATGGTCCTCACCCTCGTCATCGTCACCGACGAGGAGAACGCCTACGACGCCCTGAAGGCCGCCAACGACGCCTCGCGCGAGCACCCGTCGCGCACGCTGGTGGTCATCAAGCGCGTCTCCCGCTCCCCGCGCGACCGCACGTCCTCACGGCTGGACGCCGAGGTGCGGGTGGGCGCGGACGCGGGCACCGGCGAGACGGTCGTGCTGCGGCTGTACGGCGAGGTGTCCGACCACGCCGACTCGGTGGTGCTGCCGCTGCTGCTGCCGGACGCCCCGGTGGTCGTGTGGTGGCCGGTGAACGCCCCGCTGGACCCGGCGAAGGACCCGCTGGGCGCGCTGGCCCAGCGCCGGGTCACCGACACCTACACCGCCGAGGAGCCGGTGCGGGAGCTGTCCGCCCGCGCCGAGACCTACAAGCCCGGCGACACCGACCTGTCCTGGACCCGGATCACGCCCTGGCGCTCGATGCTGGCGGCGGCCCTGGACCAGGTGGTCTGCGACGTGGAGACCGTCGAGGTCGAGGGCGAGGAGTTCAACCCGAGCTGCGAGCTGCTGGCGATGTGGCTCGCGGACCGGCTGGACGTCCCCGTCCGGCGCTCGCTGTCCTCGGGCCCGGGCCTGACCGCCGTCCGCATGACCACCAGCGGCGGCCCGATCGTCCTGGACCGCGCCGACGGCTCACTGGCCACCCTGGCCATCGACGGGCAGCCGGCCCGCGCGGTGGCGCTCAAGCGCCGGGACACCGCCGAGCTGATCGCGGAGGAGCTGCGCCGGCTCGACCCGGACGACACCTACGCGTCGGCGCTGCGCTTCGGCGTGGACCGGCTGGCCACCGTCCCGGAGCCCGCGTCCGGCGAGCGGTCCGGCGAGGACATTCCCGACTCCCCTGACAGCACCGAGGGTTCCGGCGAGCCGGTCGCGGAGCCGGAGCCGGAGCGGCGGGCGGCCAAGGCGCCGGCCAAGAAGGCGGCCGCCAAGCGGGCCCCGGCGAAGAAGGCGGCGGCGAAGTGAGCACCCCTCAGCTCGTCGTGCACCGCGACAAGGACCTGATGGCGCAGGCCGCCGCGGCCCGCCTGATCACGAAGATCGTGGACGCCCAGGCCTCCCGGGGTCACGCGTCCGTGGTCCTCACCGGCGGCCGCAACGGCAACGGCCTGCTGGCCGCGCTGGCGACGGCACCGGCCCGGGACGCCATCGACTGGGGCCGCCTGGAGCTGTGGTGGGGCGACGAGCGGTTCCTGCCCGAGGGCGACCCGGAGCGCAACGTCACGCAGGCCCGCGAGGCCCTGCTGGACTCCGTACCGCTGGACCCGGAGCGCGTGCACGCCATGCCCGCCTCCGACGGCCCGCACGGCGCGGACGTGGAGGCCGCGGCGGAGGCCTACGCGCAGGAGCTGGCGAAGGCGGCCGGCCCCGAGAACCACGGCGCGGTGCCGTCCTTCGACGTCCTGATGCTGGGCGTCGGCCCGGACACCCATGTGGCCTCCCTGTTCCCGGAGTTGCCGGCGGTACGGGAGACCGAGCGGACGGTGGTGGGCGTCCACGGCGCCCCGAAGCCCCCGCCGACCCGGGTCACCCTGACCCTTCCGGCGATCCGCTCGGCCCGTGAGGTCTGGCTGCTCGCGGCCGGCGAGGACAAGGCGGAGGCCGCGGCCATCGCCCTGTCGGGCGCGGGCGAGATCCAGGCTCCGGCGGCCGGGGCGTACGGCCGTTCCCGCACCCTGTGGCTGCTGGACTCGGCGGCGGCCTCACAGCTGCCGCGGTCGCTGTATCCGCCGGCGTCGCCGTGACCATCTGAATCTCCGCGGAACGAGGGCGGCAGGGGACGACTCCCCTGCCGCCCTCGCCGTATGCGCCGGCTCCCCGTCAACAGGTCCTCGGCCGACCCCTGTTCGCCATCCCTCCTTCACCATCTCCACGAAAGATTCATACAACACTCAACTTTTATGTATGCTCTGGGCGCATCGATCGCACCACTGAGGGGGGACCTCATGCGCATACGCCTCACCCTGGCCGCCACCGCCACCGCCGTCGCCGCCACGCTCGCCGTCGTCATCGCCGCTCCGGCGCAGGCCGCCGAGTACTCCTCGGCCCTGAAGATCAAGGGCGCCCAGTACGACGCACCGGGGCGGGACTCGAACCGCTGCGCCACGGGCAACAGCAAGAGCGAGTACCTGACGGTCCGGAACTACTCGCGCACCGCGAAGGTGAACCTCAAGGGCTACGTCGTCAAGGACGCCACCGGCAACAGGTTCACCTTCCCCTCGAACCACTACCTCGAGCCCGGCGACTACGTGAAGCTGCGCGGCGGCCACGGCACCGACTCGGACGCCAAGAACGTCGTCTACCGCCAGAACTGCAACTTCATCTGGAACAACGACAAGGACACCATCTACCTGTACAAGCCCTCCGGCGCCCACGCGGACACCCACGCCTACACCAGGTCGCGCGACGACCGGGACGGCAACGGCTACATCACCTTCCACGGCTGACAGCGCGGCGTCCGAGGAGGGTGACCATGCATCCGTACAAGAGCCCGAACCGCCGCGTCCGGCTGTGGGCGGCGGCCGTGGCCCTGCTGGCCGCCGGCGCCGCCGGCTGCGGGTCCGCGGACGACGGCGCGGCCAAGGCGTCGACGCCCGCGCCCCGGCCCACCGTGACCGTCACGTCGACGGCCACGGTGACCGCCACGCCCGAGCCCGGGCCGACGGTCACGAAGACGAAGACCGTCAGGAAGCCCGGACCGACCGTCACCGTGACCGTCACCCGGGCCGCCTCCGGCACCGTGCGCAGCGGCAACACCGGCACCGGCACCGGCACGTGCTCCATACGCTCCAACGCGGGCAACTGCTACGCGGCGGGCCAGTTCTGCCGGAACAGCGATCACGGCGCGACGACGACCACCGCGAGCGGCAGCCGGATCAGATGCGCCTACAGCTCCAACGCCTGGCGCTGGACGTACGCCTGATCCACGCGGACGGGGGGAGGGGGCGGTGGCCGTGGCCACCGCCCCCTCCCCCGTGTGCCGTCTGCGCCGCGTCAGGCGCGCACGGCGTTGACCCGCTCGGGTCCGCCCTCCAGCCGGCCGCGGACGCGGAGTTCTGCCACGTCGGCGGCGAGGCGGTCGCGGATGTCCTTGCCGGTGCGGCGCCAGCCGAAGAACTCGGCGGCCAGTTTGATGAGTTCGTCCTCGGACATGCCGGGGCACTCGGCGGCCAGCTCGTACAGCGCCAGGTGCCGTTCGGCCGGTGCGACGTGGACGACCTTGCGGGGCGTGGTGCCCTCCTCCGGGTGCCGGGCCTTCGGCCGCTGCCTGCCCGTCGTGTCGTAGAAGGCGTCGGCCTCCGCCGCCCGCCCGGAGCGGACCAGGGTGCGGGCCACCTCCCGGACGTTGTCCCGGATGCGGGCGCCCGCGCGCTGGACGCCCCAGGCCTCACGGGCGCGCTGGACCAGCAGGTCCTCGTGGATGGGGCCTTCGGCCTCGATGACCTGGGCGAGCACCTCGCGCAGCGCGGGCCGCGCCTCCGGGGTGTGCAGTTCGAAGTGCGGCACGACCGCCGGGACCGCGCCGGCCCGGTACGGGTCGCTCCAGTCGCGTTCCGTCACGGCCTCGACGGGGACGCGCTCGAACTCCACCGCCGTGTCCTGCCGCGGGCCGCCGCTCACCGGGGCGGCCGGGGCGGCGTCCGCTTCCGGTACGTCCCCGGCCGGCGCTGCCGGTGCCGCCGCCGGTGTGCCCAGCGGACCCTGGGCGACGGCCTGTTCGACGGCCTCCCGCAGGCGCAGTTCGGCGGCCGCGCGGCCCCGGTACCAGTCCGTGCCCCAGATGCGGTGCAGCCGCCAGCCGAGTCCGTTCAGGACCTGCTCGCGCAGCCGGTCCCGGTCCCGGGCGGCCTTGGAGGAGTGGTACATGGCACCGTCGCACTCGATGCCGAGGGCGTAGGCGCCCGGCAGCCCGGGGTGGCGCACGCCGAGGTCGATGCGGTATCCGGCGACGCCGACCTGCGGCTGGACGCGGTAGCCCCAGCCGCGCAGGACCGCGAGCACGGACTCCTCGAACGGGCTGTCCGGTTCGGCGTCGGACTGGACGACGTCCCGGGCGAGGACCGCGGGGCCGTTCTCGGCGTACTCGAGGTAGCGCTTCAGGTACTGCACGCTCTCGTTAAGGCTGTCCTGCAGGCTCGTGCCGCGGAAGGAGGCGACCACCTCCATCCGGTAACGGGCGCGGGTGACGGCCACGTTGAGGCGGCGCCAGCCACCGGCCTTGTTGATCGGACCGAAGTTGCGGCCCACCTTGCCGTGCTCGTCGGGTCCGTAGCCGACGGACATGATCATCACGTCGCGCTCGTCACCCTGCACCGACTCCAGGTTCTTGACGAAGAAGCCGTCGAGGCGGTCGTCGGTGAAGCAGCGGTCGAGGTCGGGACGGGCCAGCCGGGCCTGCTGGACGGCCTGGTCGATGGCCGAGGCCTGTGCCTGGGAGAGGGCGACGACGCCGAGGGTCCTGCCGGGACGGGTGTCGAAGTGGTGCAGCACACGCTGGGCGACAAACTCGGCCTCCGCCTGGTTGTCCCGGCGTCCGCCCCGGTCGTAGACGCCGTCGGCCTTCAGGAAGGCGACACCGACGTCGTTGCCCTCGTCGAGGGCGCCGGGGAAGGTGATCATCGAGTTGTCGTAGAACTCGCGGTTGCTGAAGGTGATCAGGTCCTCGTGGCGGCTGCGGTAGTGCCAGCGCAGCGGCAGTTCCCGCATGGCGCCGGCCTTGCACGCGTGCAGCAGCGACTCGAAGGAGTCCGGTACGTCGTCCGCGTACTCGTCCGAGTCGTCCTCGACGGAGGAGTCGAAGAACGAGGTCGGAGGGAGCTGTTTGTCGTCACCGGCGACGATCAGCGTGCTGCCGCGGTAGACGCAGTTGACCGCGTCGCTGGGACGGACCTGGGAGGCCTCGTCGAAGACGACCACGTCGAAGTGGAAGTCGGACGGCAGGAACTGGCTGACCGTCAGCGGGCTCATCATGAAGCAGGGCTTGACGGCCTGGACGACCTCCCGGGTCCGGCCGAGCAGCTCGCGCACCGGCATGTGCCGGGTCTTCTTCTCCGCCTCCCGGATGATGACCGCGGCGGCCCCGCCGGCGAACCGGCGCGGCCGGCGCTTGTTGCACGCCTCGGTCACCGCTCCGGCGGCGGCCGCGACCAGCCGCCGGTCGGCGTCCCGGAAGTCGGCCACGCGGGCGTCGAGGTCGTCGGCACGGGTGCTGCGCAGCCGGGGGTCGGTGGCCAGGACGCCGTCCGCCCAGGCCCGCAGCAGCGCCTGGACGACCACGTCGGGCAGCCGCTCCGGGTCGAGTCCGCGTTCGGCCGCGCCGGCGACGAGGCCGTCCGCTCCGTGCCGGGCGAGCACCGCGACACCGTCCCGGTGGGCGTGCCACACCTCGGGCCCCTCGGGATCGTCGCGCAGCGCGCCGACGACCCGTTCGGCCTGGTCGAGGGGGCCCAGCAGCGAGGCGGACAGCTGGGTGCGGCGCGGGGTGTCGAACAGGTCGAGCAGGTCGGTCACGGAGCGGGTCCAGCGCTCGGCCCGGGCCTCGGCGGCGGAGCACCAGGCGGCCAGGGCCCCGCGGACGCTCTCGGCCAGCAGGCCGGGGAGCGGATCGGTGTCGGCGTCGTCGGCGAGACGGTCGACGAGCGGTTCGCGGGGCGCGGCCCCGCGACTCGCCGCCTCGATGCGGTCGGCCGTCGCCAGCGCCCGTTCCAGGTCCGCGTACGCCTCCGGGGTGCGCGGGGTGTAGCGGCCGAGCAGGGCGGAGTGCGCGTCGGCCAGCCGGGTCACCTCGGCGGCGGCCCGCTGCCAGGCCAGCGCCTGCTCCAGCCGGCCCGTCAGGGCCTTGTCCCAGGCGCCGGCGCGGGTGAGCGCGGCCACGGCGGCCCGGTCGGCCTTGTACTGCGCCGAGAAGCGGGCCATCAGCCCGCGGTGCTGCTCGGCGAAGCGTCCCGCGATCGCGGGGAGGTCGCCGGCGGTGAGGACCTGCTCGCCGAACACGTCGGCGGCGGCCGCGCGGGCCGCGGCCGCGGCGTCCAGGGCCGTGCGCAGCTCGTGCGCCACCGTGTGGGCGCGGCGCAGGACGTCGCCGTCGAACCATCCGCGCGGCGGGCGGTGGCCGGCGGCCGTCAGGTCGGCCAGCTCGCACAGCGCGAACGCGGCCTCGGGGTGGTCGGCCTTCGGCATGCCGAACAGGTCGGCGAGCTGGGCGACCTGGCCGGTGACGTCCTCCGGCAGGGTGCCGTCCGCCGGGGCCGCCGCCCGGTCGGGGAGCCCGGCCCGCAGGGAGCGGACGAGTTGCTGTGTCTCGCGCACCGAACGGGGTTCGTCCTGGGTGACGGCGAAGGGTCGGCGCCCGGACACCGTGAGCAGGGCGCCGAGCGCGTCGGCGGCCTCGGAGACCACCTGGTGCGCGGAGGTGCCGACCAGGCCCCGCCACGGGAAGGCGTCGCCCTCGGCCGCGGGTCGCCAGGCACGGGCGACCGCCTGGGCCGCGGCGGCGAGCTCCTGCAGGGCACCGGCGGTCAGGGTGCGGACGACGTCGGCGTTCTCGGCGGCCGGCGCCAGCCTCGGCGTATCCGACTGCTCCAGCAGCACCAGGCGGCCGAGGACGTCGTGCAGGCTCTGCCCCAGGGGGTCGCGGGTCTCGTTCATGGCCGCCGCATACGCGGACAGCTCCTCGCGCAGTCTGCGCGCGCTCCAGTTCGTGCTCGGCGGCGCCGGTGACGCGGACCTCGGTGGTCAGCATCCGGGCGAGTTCGGTGGCCACGGCCTTCTTACTTGTGTCACCGCTGTGCAGCGCCATGACGAAGTCGCCGAGTCCGACCCCGCGCAGCCGGTTGCGGACGACGTCGAGCGCGGCGGCCTTCTCACTGACGAACAGCACGCTGCGGCCGGCGTGCATGAGCGCGGCGATCATGTTGGTGATGGTCTGGCTCTTGCCGGTGCCGGGCGGGCCGCTCATCACGAAGGAGCGGTGGTCGAGGGCGGCGGCGACGCACTGGCGCTGCGAGGCGTCCGCGTCGAGGACCAGCGGGGTCCGCTCGGGAAGCTGGACGTCGTCGATGCGGTCCAGGTCCGGGGGCTCGAAGGCGATCAGGTCGTCGGGCAGGCCCGCGTCGGGCCCGAGGGCGACGGCGCGCACCAGCGGGTGCGCGAGGATCTGCTCCTCGTTGGTCTGGAGGTCCTGGTACATGGCCTCGCGGTGCGAGGCGAACAGGCCGAGCACCACGCGCTCCTGGACCGACCAGCCCTTGAGGCCGGCCGCGACCGCGCGGGCCGCGGACAGCACGCCCGCGAGGTCGGCGGTGTCGGTGCCGGTGACGCGTGACCAGTCGATGCCGGTCCGCTCGAGTTTCACCCCGAGGGCCGGGTTGTGCACGCGCTCCTGGTCCTCGGCCGGCCGGAGCCGGTAGCGGCGGTTGCCGTCCCGGACCAGCTCGACCGGGACCAGGAGCAGCGGCGCGGCACTGCTCTCGTGGGCGTCGGCCTCCCGCCAGTCGAGCATGCCGACGCCGAGCCAGAGCACCCACAGGCCGTAGTCGTTGTACATCTGGCCGGACCTCTGGCGCAGTTGGTAGAGCGCGGCGTCCAGTGAGGCCTGGCTGTTCTTCTGGGTGACGATCCCGGGACGGGTCTGCCGGCCGGTCGTCTCCCCCGGGTCGCCGGCCTTCTCCAGGCCGACGCCCGCGGCCTGCTCCTGGACGGGCGCGAACTCCCAGCCCCGCGCGAGGTCCGCGAGCAGGTCCTCGGCGCGGGGGGAGGCGATCTCGAGGGTCGAGGTCCTCGTATGGCGGAAGTTGAGCAGCCGGTTGCGTCCGCCCATGTCCAGCAGTGAGTTCCGCCAGCTGTCGAGGACGGCCTTCATCTTGGACTGGGGCTGGTGGGCCATGTGGTGGATACCTCCCGAGCGGCACGCACAGGGGTAGCCACCCTCACAGGCCCCCCGGAGACACCTGCCTATCAGTCAGTTGCTCCTGACACGCCGGTGATCCACGAGACGGTATGTATTTGTTGTGAAAGGGATGCACGCATGATGTGCACGTACGGTTCGGTCACTTGACCGAGCCAGCCATCACGCCCTGCACGAAGTGCCGCTGGAAGGCGAAGAAGACGACGACCGGGACGATCAGGGAGAGGAAGGCGCCCGGGGCCAGGACGTCGATGTTGCTGCCGAACTGGCGTATCTGGGACTGGAGCTGCACGGTCAGCGGCTGGGAGGAGCTGTCGGCGAACAGCAGGGCCACCAGCATGTCGTTCCAGACCCACAGGAACTGGAAGATGGCGAGCGAGGCGATCGCCGGGCGGCCCACCGGCAGGACCAGGCGGGTGAAGATGCGCCACTCGCTGCCGCCGTCCATCCGGGCCGCCTCCAGCATCTCCTTGGGCATCTCCGCGAAGTAGTTCCGCAGCAGGAACACCGCGAACGGCAGGCCGTAGGCGACGTGGAAGAGGACCACACCGGGGATGGTGCCGAACAGGCCGAGCTGCCCGAAGAGTTTGGCCACCGGCAGCAGGCCGATCTGCACCGGCACCACCAGCAGGGCGACCACCAGCAGGAAGAGCGGTTCGCGGCCGGGGAAGTCCAGCCAGGCGAAGGCGTATCCGGCGAGTGCCGCGATCACGACGACCAGGGTGGTCGCCGGCACCGAGATCAGCACGGTGTTCCAGAAGGCCTGCGTCATGCCGGAGTTCTTCAGCAGCGCCGCGTAGTTGTCGAGGGACAGCCGGCCCGGACTGGTGAGCGCGGTCCACCAGCCCCCCTTGGCCGTGTCCTGCGCCGAGCGCAGGGAGGACACGAACAGTCCCGCGAGGGGGGTCAGCCAGACCAGGCCGATCACCACGAGGAACGCCTGGACCAGGCCGTTGCCCAGGCCGCGCCGGATCGCGTTCATCGCTGGCTCCTTCGGAATCGGCGGACGTTGATGACCATCGCGGGGATCACCAGGAGCAGGAGCAGCACGCCGAGCGCACTGCCGAGTCCTTGGTTGTTGCCGCCGCCGAAGGACACGAGCCACATCTGCGTCGCGAGCACCGTGGCGTCCTCCTGCACCGGCCCTGGCGCGATGATGTAGACGAGGTCGAAGACCTTCATCACGTTGATCACGAGGGTCACGAAGACGACCGTGAGCACGGGGGCGAGCAGCGGCACGGTGATGCGGCGGAAGATCTGCCACTCGTTCGCGCCGTCCATCCGGGCCGCCTCCAGCGCGTCCCGCGGGAGGGCGGCGAGACCCGCGCCGATCAGGACCATCGCGAAGCCGGTCCAGATCCACAGGTACGCCCCGATGATCGCCGGGGTGACGAGGGCCGGGCCGAGCCAGGAGACGCCCTGGTAGGGCGGGGCGAAGTTGCCGGCCGGCAGCTTCACGGCGTACGAGCCGTCGTCGAGGCCGGTGAAGCGGAAGGAGCCGTCGCCGGCGGTCGTGGTGCTCGCGACCGTCCGTCCGTCGCGGGTCGCCTCGACCTTCATGCCGGGCAGCCCGCTCTCCTTCGGGTCGACCTTGCCGGGCCTGCCTCCCCCGCCGGGTGTGAAGTCCAGGTAGACGACGCCGCGCAGCTCACCGGGGGCGGCCCGGTGGGGGGCCGCGGCGGCGGGCGAGGCGCCCTGGGGCAGGTTCTTGGGCAGCACCCCGACCAGGCCGAGGGCCACCGAGTCACCCGGGGACAGGGCGGTCGCGGTCAGGTACGAGCCGTCCCGCCCCCGGGTGAGGTCCTGTCCGTCGCGCGCCCGCGCCGTGGGGTACGACGAGGTGCCCGCGAAGGCGTCGTGCACCGAGACCACGGCGGCGTTGAGGACGCCCTTGTCGGGGTCCTCGTCGTAGGCGAGCCGGAAGATGATGCCGGCGGCCAGGAAGGAGACCGCCATCGGCATGAACAGCAGCAGTTTGAACGCGGTGGCCCAGCGGACCTTCTCCACCAGGACGGCCAGGATCAGGCCGAGGCCGGTCAGCAGGGCCGGGGCGACGACGACCCAGATGGCGGTGTTGCGGATGGCCTTGACGGTCGCCGGGTCGCGGAACATCTCGGTGTAGTTGCCGCCGCCGACGAAGCGGGTGCCGGACGCGTCGAAGAAGCTGCGTCCGACGGAGAACAGCACCGGGTAGACGACCAGCGCGCCGAGCAGCAGCAGCGCCGGGAAGACGAAGAGCAGGGCGACGATCCGGCCCCGCCGCCGGGTGCGACGCCTGCGGGTCGCACCGGCGGCGGGCGGGCTCGCCTCTTTGTGCACGAGCGTGGTGGCGGTCATCGCGGATCAGTCCTGGTAGGCCTTGGCCGCGGCGGACTCCAGCTTCGCGGCGGTGCCCTTCGGGTCCGACGGGTCGCGCAGGAAGTCCTGGAGCAGCTTCCACTCGCCCGCGCCCTTGGTGCCGCCGAAGGCCGCCGGCGCCTGGTCGGACATGTCGAAGCGGACCGAGTCGCCGGCTCCGACGAGGGACTTGGCGGTGGCGCGGGTGACGTCGTCGCCGTAGGAGGCGAGGTCGAGCTTCCTGTTCGGGGACAGGAAGCCGCCCGCCTTCGCCCAGACGGCCGCCGCCTCGGGGGTCGCCAGGTACTCCAGGAGCTTCATGCCGGCCTTGGCGTTCTTGCCGTCCTTGAGGACGACGGCCGCGTCGCCGCCGCTGACCACCGGGGCCTTGCCGCCGCCGACGGCGGGGAACGGGAAGAAGTCGGCGTCCTTGCCGATGGTCTTCTGGAACTGGTCGTGGGCGACACCGGCGACGAAGTCGCCCTCGTAGACCATGCCGGCCTTGGGCTCGGGTCCGAACACCTTCTCCACCGAGCCGGGGAAGTCGGTGTTGAGGGCCTCCTTCTGACCGCCCGCGACCAGCTGCTTGTCCTTGAACAGCTTGCCCAGGGTGGTGAGCGCCTCGACGACGGAGGCGTCGGTCCACTTCAGCTTGTGCGCGGCGAGGGCGTCGTACTTCTCGGGTCCGGCCTGCGAGAGGTAGATGTTCTCGAACCAGTCGGTGAGGGTCCAGCCGTCCTGGCCGGCCACGGAGAAGGCGGCGAGCCCGGAGTCGGAGACGGTGTGGCCGGCCTTCAGCATCTGGTCGTAGGTCTTCGGCGGCTTGACGCCGGCCTGGGCGAGCGCGTCGGGGCTGTACCACACGGTCGACTTGTGGGCCGCCTTGAAGTAGAGGCCGTACAGGGTGCCGTCGACGCTGCCGTACTTCTTCCAGACGGGCGCGAAGCCCGCGTCCACCGACTTCCGGGTGGTGGCGGACAGCGGCTTGAGCCAGCCCTTCTTGGCGAACTGCTGGAGCACGCCGACCTGCGGGACCATCACCACGTCGGGCGCGTTGCCGCCCTCGATCTTGCTGCCGACGACGGTGGAGACGTTGTCGCCGGTGGACGTGAACTGCGTCTTGGCGCCGGTCTTCGCGCTGAACGCGTCGAGCACCTTCTGGAAGTTCTTCTGCTCGCTGCCGGACCAGACGCCGGCCACGGTGACGGTCTGGCCGTCGAGCGCCTTGTCGCCGCCGCCCGCGGAGACCGGGCCGCCGCCGCCGCAGGCGGTCGTGCCGAGTGCCAGGGCGAGGGCGGTGCAGCCGGTGAGCAGGGTGGTGCGTCGTCGCATCATCGTTGATGTCCCTTCAGGGGTGGGCTGACGAGGGTGGAGCGGGGAGGGATCAGAGGGCGGTGCCGTCGCTGATCCACCAGGCGGCCGTGGAGCCGGGGAGCACCCCGGGCGGGCAGGGGCCGCTGGACAGCAGGGGGGTGCCGGAGACCGGCGCGGGGGCGGGGGCCGTACCGAAGTTGACGGCGCAGACGAGGTCGTCGCCGCGGGCGAAGGCGAGGACGTCCGGCGGGGAGTCCAGCCAGCGCAGCGTGCCTTCGCCCAACTGCGGCAGTGCGGATCGCAGTTGGAGGCCGTCGCGGTACAGGTGCCAGAAGGAGCGGGTGTCGGCGAGGGCGCGGTCGGTGGCGTACTCGGCGAAGTAGTCGGGCTGCGGGAGCCAGGGCCGGGCGCTCTCGACGCCGGAGGTGAAGCCGAACGGGGACGCCTGCCCGGACCACGGCAGGGGCACGCGGCAGCCGTCCCGGACGCGGGCGCGGCTCCCGGTGCGGCGGAAGATCGGGTCGGTGAGCACGTCGTCGGGCAGGTCGACGACCTCGGGCAGGCCCAGTTCCTCGCCCTGGTAGATGTAGGCGGCGCCGGGCAGCGCGAGCATCAGCAGCGCGGCGGCGCGGGCGCGGGCGGCGCCGAGGCCGCTGCCCTCGGGGGCGGGCTCGCCGTAGCGGGTGACGGTGCGCACCTGGTCGTGGTTGTTGAGGACCCAGGTGACCGTGGAGCCCGTGCCGGCGATGTCCTGCATGGCCTCGGAGACGACCTTGCGGAAGGCGTCGGCCTCCCAGGGGGCGCCGAGCAGGTCGAAGAAGAAGGCCTGGTGGAGTTCGTCGGGGCGGACGTAGCGGGCGTGCTCGCGGGCGGTGGGGACCGAGACCTCCCCGACCAGCAGCCGCTCGCGGCCGTCGCGCGCGGTGTACTCCTCGCACACCGACCGCCAGTGCCGCCACACCTCGTGCACCTCGGGCTGGTTCCAGGCGAGCGGGTTGACCGAGTCGCGGGTGCGGGCGTCGGCCTCCGGGTCGTCCGAGTCGGGCAGGTCCGGGTGCTTGTAGAGGCCGGCGGCGACGTCGATGCGGAAACCGTCCACCCCGCGGTCCAGCCAGAACCGCAGGACGCGGTCGAACTCGGCGGGTATCCCGGGGTTGCGCCAGTTCCAGTCCGGCTGCTCGGGCGTGAACATGTGCAGGTACCACTGGCCGGGCCGGCCGTCCGCCTCCGTGATGCGGGTCCAGGCCGGGCCGCCGAACATGGCGTGCCAGTTGTTGGGCGGCTCGTCGCCGCCGGGGCCGCGGCCGTCGGCGAAGTGGAAGCGGGCGCGGGCGGGGCCGCCGGGTCCGGCGGCGAGGGCCTCGGCGAACCACGGGTGCTCGCTGGAGCAGTGGTTGGGGACGATGTCGAGCAGCACCTTGATCCCGAGCCGGCGGGCGGCGGCCATCAGCAGGTCGAACTCGGCGAGGTCGCCGAAGAGGGGGTCGACGCCGCAGTAGTCGGCGACGTCGTAGCCGTGGTCGTGCTGGGGCGAGGGATAGAAGGGGCTCAGCCAGATCCCGTCGACGCCGAGCTTCTTCAGGTACGGCAGTCCGGTGCGGACCCCGGCCAGATCGCCGATGCCGTCCCCGGTGCTGTCCAGGAAGCTGCGGACATACACCTGGTAGATCACCGCGTCGCGCCACCAGTGGTACTTACTCAACATGTATGCATGTTAGGTAGGCGTGTCGTGAGGGTGTCAATGAAAAGAACAGAGCTACCGAGGAGTTGGGTCACCAAAACAGGACTTAAAGGGGCATCCTGAAGGCAGATGAGATATCCGCGTTACCTAACAAGTAACTAGCGGTGGGAGATGGCGGCCAGTTCCCGCGCCAGCCGGCGCACCGCGGCGGCGGGCGTCTCGTGCCCGGTCAGCGCGTCCTGCACGACCGCCTGCACCACCAGGCTCACCTGGTCGTAGCGCGGGCTCTTGGGCCGGGGCTCGGCCGTGCGGACGGCATCGCGCAGGATCGGCAGATAGGGGAATCGCCGGACGAGCGCGGGGTCTTCGTAGAGCGCGGCGCGTACGGGCGGCAGCGCGCCCCGGGTGAGCACCTGGCGCTGGACCGGCTCGCTGGTGAGGTAGGCGATCAGCCGGGCGGCCGAGTCAGGGTGCCGCGCGTGCGTGTTGACGGCCAGGTTGGAGCCGCCCAGGACGCTCTTGCCCGGGCCGTCGGGCCCCGGCAGCCGTACGGCGCCGATCTTCCCGGCCACCCTGGAGCCCGGGGCCGAGGCCACGGCGTAGGCGTAGGGCCAGTTCCGCAGGAAGAGCAGCCGGCCGTCCCGGAACGCCTCCTTGGACTCCTCCTCCTTGTACGTCAGCGCCGCCTTCGGGATCCAGCCCTCGCGCACACCGCGGGCGAGGAAGCCGATGCCCTCGCGGGCCGCGTCGGAGTCGACGGTGACCCGGGCGCCCTCGTCGCCGAGGATCGTGCCGCCCGCCGAGTACACGGCCTCGGCCGCGTTGACCGTCAGGCCCTCGTAGGGCAGGAGCTGGCCCGCGTAACCGCCGAGACCGTACTTGGGCGCGACGGTCTTCGCGTCGTGCTCCAGCTCGGCCCAGGTGCGCGGCGGCGGCAGACCCTCCTTGGCCAGGACGTCCTTGCGGTACAGCAGCAGCCCCGCGTTGGTGACGTACGGCACCGCGTACAGCCGGCCGTCGTACGTGGCCGTGTCCACGACCGGCCGCAGGAAGCTGCGCAGCGGGAAGCGGTCCGGTGGCAGCGGGCGGATCCAGCCGGCCGCCGCGAACTCCGAGGTCCAGTTGACGTCGATGTTGAGGACGTCGAACCGCCCCCGGTCGCCGCCGCGCAGGTCGGTGGTCATCTGCGCGTGGGTCTCGTCGGCGGAGTCGGGCAGCTCGACGAGGGTGACCTTCTCGGCGGGGTGGGTGCGGTTCCAGCCCCGCAGGAGCGGGTCGAGGTAGTTGGTGAGATCCCCGGCGGTCGCGAGGGTGAGCGGCCCGCGGCCGCCGTCGGCCGCCTCGCCGGTCCGGGTGCCGGAGGCCACGTAACCACTGAGGACCACGGCGAGAACCAGGAGCCCCCTACCGGCGGCGCGCATCCACCGCATAGGTTCCTCCCTGAACACGTACACCGGCCCCGGGCACCCGCGCCCGCGGTCAGAGGCCATGTATACCTGTTAGGTATGGGCGATACTAGGGCCTGGAGCACATTGCCGTAGACAGGAGGACAGCACGAGTGCGCCTGCCCCTCCTGGCACTGCTCGCGCGCGGCCCGGCCCACGGTTACGAGCTGAAGCACGACCTTGAGCAACTGCTGGGCTCCGCGTACCCTCAGCCCAACGTCGGCCAGATCTACGTCACCCTCGGCCGCCTCGAGAAGTCGGGACTGATCGAGGGCGAGGACGTCGAGCAGTCCAGCCGGCCCAACAAGAAGGTCTACCACCTCACCGACGCCGGGCGGGAAGCGCTGCACGCCTGGTTCGAGGAGACCGAGGACGAACCGCGGGTCCGGGACGAGTTCTTCATGAAGCTCGCGCTCGCCCCGCAGACCGGTCTCACCGACCAGATCGCCCTCATCAACCGCCAGCGGCGCCAGTACCTCAACACCATGCGCAATCTGTCGAAGCTGGCCGCGGCCGAGAACCGGGACAACCGAATCGCCCATCTGCTGATCGAGGGCGCGATGCTGCACCTGCAGGCCGACCTGGACTGGCTGGAGCGGTGCCAGGAGGAACTGGAGGACCTCGAGTGAGTGACGGCCGGTCTTCCGCGCCCGGCCCGGCCGCCGTGCTGCGGGCCGAGGGCCTCGTCAAGACCCACCACGGCGAGGGTGCGCCCGCGCACGCCGTGCGCGGGGTCGACCTGAGCGTGGCACGGGGCGAGTTCGTGGCGGTCACCGGGCCCTCCGGCGCCGGCAAGTCCACGCTGCTGCACCTGCTCGGCGGCCTCCAGCGGCCCGACCGGGGCAGCATCTGGCTCGACGGCCGGTGCACGGACACCTTCGGCGAGGCCCGCTGGGCGGTGGAGCGCCGCAAGGCCATCGGGATCGTCTTCCAGTTCTTCAACCTGGTGTCGAACCTGTCGGTCGCCGACAACGTCGAGCTGCCCGCGCTGCTCGCGGGCGTGCCGCCGAAGAAGGCGCGCGGCGAGCGTGAGGAACTGCTCGCCGAGCTGGGCCTCGAGGGCAAGGAGCGCAGCATGCCGGGCGAGCTGTCCGGCGGCGAGCAGCAGCGGGTCGCGCTGGCCCGTGCCCTGGTCAACCATCCCCCGCTGCTGCTGGCCGACGAGCCCGCCGGCAGCCTGGACAGCAAGGGCACCCGCGAGGTGATGCGGCTGCTGTCCCGCTTCCACGCGCGGGGCCAGACCATCGTGCTGGTCACCCACGACGCCCGGCTGGCCAGCGCGGCCGACCGCGTCATCAGCTTCTTCGACGGCCGCATAGCCGACGACGCCACGCTGGACGGCACCCCGTCCCGCCGCGGCGGCGCCTCCGGCGTGCTGGAGCTGAGGGACTGATCCGGGTGCACGACCGTTCGACGACCGGAGGCTGAGGCCGTGCGCGCCACCCTCCGCTGGGCCCACTCCGACCTGCGCACGCACCGCGGCGAGGCGCTGTTCATCACGCTCGCCACCGCCGGCATCGTCGCCTCGCTGCTGCTGGCCGCCGCGCTCTTCGGCTACGCCACCAACCCCTGGCAGCGGACCTTCACCGAGGCGCACGGTGCGCACGTGTGGATCCACACCGCCGCCTCCACCGACGTCCGCAAGCTCGCCCGGCTGGACGGCGTCGAGTCCGTCGCCGGTCCCTACCGGACGGAGTCCACCACCGTCGCCGCGCGCGGCACCCGGGCCGCCGTCGAGCTGCGCGGCACCCCGGACCTGCCCACCGTCGGCCGGCCGCTCGTCACCGCCGGCCACTGGCTCGACCCGGCCGAGCCGGACGGCGTGGTCCTGGAGAGCCGCCTGGCCCGGGCCCTGCTCGCCGAGCCCGGCGACACCCTCACCCTGCCCGGCACCGCGCGCACCCTGACCGTGGAGGGCATCGCCGACAGCGCAGAACCCGGCTACAGCCCGGGAGCCCAGCCGGGCCTGGTCTGGGCGCTGCCGCCCGCCGTGCGCGCCGACGCCGGCCGGGTGACCGGGCTGCGCCTGAAGGACCCGGGCGACACCGACTACGCGGTGCAGCGCGCCGTCACGGTGCTGGGCGCGGGCACGGTCGGCGAGGTCTCCACCTGGCAGCAGGAGCGGGCCGCGGCCCAGGGCGAGAACCGGCTCCTCGGACAGGTTCTCGGCCTGTTCGGGCTCGGCGCCCTGGCCGCCGCCGGCTTCGCCGTGCACGGGGCGATCGGCACCCGCATCCGCGGCCATCTGCGGGACATCTCGGTGCTCAAGGCGATCGGCTTCACGCCCGGCCAGGTGGTGCGGATCTTCCTGCTCCAGCACCTGGCGTTCGCCGCGCTCGGCGCGGTGGCCGCGGCCGCGCTCACCGAGGGCCTGGGCACCCGGGTCCCGGGACGGCTCGGCGACGCGGTGGGGGTGTGGCAGGGGCTGCCCGGGCACACCGTGACCCTGTCCGCCGTACCGGTCGGCGCGGTGCTGTTCATCGGCCTGACCACGGGGCTCGCCGCCTGGCGGGCGGGCCGGGTGCCGCCGGTTCCGGTGCCCCGCCCGGCGGCACCGGCGGGCGGCCGGCTCACCGCCGTCGCCCGCCGCGCGCTGGGCCTGCGGCTGCCGGCCGCGCTCGTCCTCGGCTGCCACAAGGCGTTCGCCGGGCGCGGCCGCTCACTGGCCGGCGTGGCCCGCCTGACGCTGCCGCTGCTGCTGATGGTGGTGGCGATGAGCGCGTGGACCACCCTGGACCGGTTCCACAGCAGCCCCGGGCGCGTGGGCCTGCCGGCGGCGCTCTCGGTCCGCTCGGACGGGGACATGGACGACGCCGGCGTACGGGCCCTGCTGGCGGCGGACCCCGGTGTCGGCGCCGCCTACCCGGGCGTCGAGCTGGCCGCGCTGCTCCCCGGCCAGACCGGGACGGTCGCCCTGCGCGGCCTCGGCACCCGCGCCCACCCCTACCCGTACACCCTCGCCGAGGGCCGGACCGCCCGCGGCTCCGACGAGGCGGTGGCCGGCCAGGGCATGCTCGACCTGGTGCACGCGCGGGTCGGGGACTGGGTGCGGATCACCGTGGGGGAGCGGCCGCAGATCCTGCACATCGTGGGCCGCAGCATCGAGCCGCAGAACGCCGGGCGGGTCGTCACGACCTCCCTGGACACCCTGCGGGAGAACGACGCGCACCTGTCCCCCGCCTTCTACCAGCTCCGCCTGCTCCCCGGCGCCGACCCGCGGCGGGTGGCGTCCGCCCTGACCCGGGCCGGCCACGGGCACCTGGACGTGCACCCGGTCACCAACCCGGCCGACGGGCTCTCGCCGCTGCGCGGGGTCGTGACCGCGCTGATCGCCGTGCTCGCCCTCATCGGGCTCGTCGAGCTGCTCACCGCGATCGGCGGCACCGTACGGGAGAGCGAGCGGGACGTCCTGGCGCTGCGGGCGATCGGCATGTCACCGCGGCAGATCACCGCGATCACCGTCACCGCGACGACCTGCACGGCGCTCGCGGCGGCCGTCGCCGCCACGGCCCTGGGACTGCCGCTGGCCCACCGGCTGATCGACGCCCAGGGCGGTTCGAGCGGCATCGGCGCCGGCATCGCCCAGTCCCCCTCCCCCGCCCTGCTCCTGCTGCTGGGCACGGGCGCCGTCCTCGGCGCGGCGGCCCTCTCCGCCCTCCCCGCGTCCCGCGCGGCCCGCCGCCGCCTGGCGGACACGCTGAGCGCGGTGTCGTGAGCGGGCTCCGCGCCGCGCGGTGCGGCGCGGAGCTGGGCGCGCAGCGGGGGGCGGAGAAGGGGGCGCGCCGCACGGATGTGGCGGCCGGGTCGAGGGCCGGGTCGGCTGGTGCGTCACGGCCCGGCCCGGGGCGGCTCCTCCGGGCTCTCGGGGGCCGGTTCGGTCGTGCCGGTGATGCTGTGGGGCCGGCCGGAAGCCGGGGCGGCGAAGGCGTCCCCATGGTCCGCCGGCACGCCGAGCGCCTGTCCTGACGCGGGCGGGGCGCCCCCGCGAAGCGGTACCGGGCCGGCGGGAGGGGGACGGCCGAGCCGCTCGGGACCGGTGCGGCCCCCGCCCGGTCGGGGCCGGGCCGCACCGGGGGTCGGGTCAGGCCCGGCCGCGCAGCTCGCGGTACTTGGCGACGAGGGCCTGCGTGGAGGTGTCCAGGCCGGGGACCTCCTTGCCCTCGGTCAGGGCGGGTTCGACGCGCTTGGCGAGGACCTTGCCGAGCTCCACGCCCCACTGGTCGAAGGAGTCGATGTTCCAGATCGCGCCCTGTACGAACACCTTGTGCTCGTAGAGGGCGACGAGCTGGCCGAGGACGGACGGGGTCAGCTCGCGGGCGAGGATCGTCGTCGTGGGCCGGTCGCCCGGGAACGTCTTGTGCGGGACCAGCTCCTCGGGCACGCCCTCGGCGCGGACCTCCTCGGCGCTCTTGCCGAAGGCGAGGGCCTGGGTCTGGGCGAAGAAGTTGGCCATCAACAGGTCGTGCTGGGCCTTCAGTTCACCGCTCAGCTCGGCGACCGGCTCGGCGAAGCCGATGAAGTCCGCCGGGATCAGCTTCGTGCCCTGGTGGATGAGCTGGTAGTACGCGTGCTGCCCGTTGGTGCCGGGCGTGCCCCAGACCACCGGCCCGGTCTGCCACTCCACCCGCTTGCCGTCCCGCGCCACGTACTTGCCGTTGGACTCCATGTCCAGCTGCTGGAGGTACGCCGTGAACTTGGACAGGTAGTGGCTGTACGGCAGCACCGCGTGCGACTGGGCGTCGTGGAAGTTGTCGTACCAGATGCCCAACAGCCCGAGCAGCAGCGGCACGTTGGCCTCGGCGGGCGCGGTGCGGAAGTGGTCGTCGACCAGGCGGAAACCGTCCAGCATCTCGCGGAAGCGGTCCGGGCCGATCGCGATCATCAGGGACAGGCCGATGGCGGAGTCGTACGAGTAGCGGCCGCCGACCCAGTCCCAGAACTCGAACATGTTGGCCGTGTCGATGCCGAAGTCCGACACCTTCTCCGCGTTCGTGGACAGCGCCACGAAGTGCTTGGCCACGGCCGAGTCGTCGCCGAGCGCGTCCACCAGCCACGAGCGGGCGGAGGTCGCGTTGGTGATGGTCTCGATGGTGGTGAAGGTCTTGGACGCGATGATGAACAGCGTCTCGGCCGGGTCCAGGTCGCGGGTGGCCTCGTGCAGGTCGGCGCCGTCGACGTTGGAGACGAAACGGACGGTGAGGTCGCGGTCGGTGAAGCTGCGCAGCACCTCGTAGGCCATCGCCGGGCCGAGGTCGGAGCCGCCGATGCCGACGTTGACGACGTTCTTGATCCGCCTGCCGGTGTGGCCCGTCCACTCCCCCGAGCGGACCCGCTCGGCGAAGCCGGCCATCTTGTCCAGCACGGCGTGCACGGCCGGTACGACGTTCTCACCGTCGACCTCGACCACCGCGTCGGGCGCGGCCCGCAGCGCGGTGTGCAGCACCGCCCGGTTCTCGGTGACGTTGATCTTCTCACCGCGGAACATGGCGTCCCGCAGACCGAAGACGTCCGTCGCGGCGGCCAGCTCGCGCAGCAGCCGCAGCGTCTCGTCGGTGACCAGGTGCTTGGAGTAGTCGATGTGCAGGTCACCGACCTGCAGGGTGTACCCGGTGCCGCGCCCCGGCTCGGCGGCGAACAGGTCCCGCAGCCCGGTACCGGCCAGTTCCTCGCGGTGCTTCTCGAGAGCGGTCCACTCGGGCGTCTGGTTGAGCCTGGTGCGGCCGTCTGCGTTCATATCCGACTTCAGCCTTCTTTCCTGCGCCTGTCCTGCTGTGTCCCTTGCCCCGCTGCCGGTCCCAACCTAGTTGATCAGGGCCGGCGACGAGCGGTGGTGACGCCGTCCAAGCGGGCAACAAGAGGTACGTCCGGCTGACGCGCCGGTGTCAGCACGGTGACGAACGGACGGGACCCGGGGCCGAGGAGAGCCGGCGGCAAGGCCGAGGACAGCCCGGGGGCGGGCCCGAGCCGGGCCGGGGGCGGGGCCGCGGGGCAAGGGCCGAGGGCGGAGTTCGCCCAGCAGGTACGGGGCGCGGGCCAATGGGGTTTCAGCGGGTCACCGGCCGCTCGCGGGGCGCAGGCCGAGGGCGGAGATCGCCCAGCAGGTACGGGGCGCGGGCCAATGGGGTTTCAGCGGGTCACCGGCCGCTCGCGGGGCGCAGGCCGGGGGCGGAGTTCGCCCAGCAGGTACGGGGCGCGGGCCGAGGGAGTTTCAGGGGCCGCAGGGCAGGGGGTACGCGGGCCGAGGGGGCCGCAGGGGGTCGCCGGGCGGAAGCGGGGCGGGGGCCGAGGGTGGAGTTCGGGCGGCAGCCCGGGGCGCAGCCGGGTACAGAGTTCGCCCGGCGTGCCCGGAGCGCAGGCCGAAGAGGGCGCCGGGCAGGCGGGGCGCAGGCCGCGGGCGGAGATCGCCGTGCAGGCCGGACGCAGGCCGAGGGCGGTGGTTCGCCGTGCGGCCCCCGGGCGCAGCCCCAGGGGCGTGCGGGCAGGCGGAGGCGCGGGGGCGTCGGGCGCACGGGAGCGGGCCCGCGGGCAGCACGAAGCAGGCCGGGGCGCGCCCCGCCGCCGGCGTCGGCCGGGACGGCGGCGGCCGGGCACCCGAGGGCACCCGGCCGGTGAAGTCCTAGATCTCGCCGCGCAGTTTGGCGAGTGCCTCGGCGAGGATCGCCTCGCCGTCCGCGTCGCTGCGCCGCTCCCGTACGTACGCGAGGTGCGTCTTGTACGGCTCGGTGCGCGGCGGGTCCGGCGGGTTGTCCCGGTCCTGGCCTGCCGGGAAGCCGCAGCGCGGGCAGTCCCAGGTTTCGGGAACCTGCGCGTCGCTGGCGAAGCTCGGCTGCGTCTCGTGCCCGTTGGAGCACCAGAAGGAGATGCGCAGACGCGGCGCGGACTCGCCACGCTCGGCCTCGCCCATCGGCCCCGCTCCGACCCGGCTTCCCCGGATCGCGTTGCCACTTGCCACGGTCGTAACTCCCTGCGTGATGGTGCCGCGAAGCGAGTCGGCGTTCCGCTTCGCCGCGAGCGCCTCAGTCTACGTAAGGCCCAACGCGCGTCCAGTGATTGGAGTTACAGCCCCCGCACCTAGACGCAAGCCCCATGATAGGCCGCGCCCTGGGGCGCGTACCGGACATGGGGCCTTACGTACGGATCGAGCGTGTGCGCGACGCGCCGGTCAGCTGTTCGTCTTCATGAGGATGCCGAGGACGATGATGCACGCGAACCACAGCAGACCGATGACGATCGTGATGCGGTCGAGGTTGCGCTCGGCGACCGAGGAACCGCCGACGGAGGACTGCATACCGCCACCGAACATGTCGGACAGGCCGCCGCCCTTCCCCTTGTGCATCAGCACCAGCAGCATCAGCAGCAGGCTGAAGACGATCAGGGCGATCGAGAACCCCAAAACCACGGCTGGACCAACTTCCTCGGATTCGGATGGACTGCGGGGGCACAGCACCACGGCTGTGCCCCCGCAAGAGTACGACGTATCGTCGCTACCGCCTACTCACGGACCTGATCACTGGTCGCGGAAGCGCACGATCTTGACGAACTCGTCGGCGTCCAGCGAGGCACCGCCGACCAGGGCGCCGTCGATGTCGGCCTTGGCCATGATCTCGGCGACGTTGCCGGCCTTCACGGAGCCGCCGTACTGGATGCGGACCTTGTCGGCCACGTCCTGGGAGTACAGCTCGGCGAGCTTGCCGCGGATGGCCGCGCAGACCTCCTGGGCGTCGTCGGCGCCGCAGACCTTGCCGGTGCCGATGGCCCAGACGGGCTCGTAGGCGATCACGATCGTCTCGGCCTGCTCGGCCGGGAGGTCCTTCAGACCGCCCTCGACCTGGGCGAGGGTGTGGGAGACGTGGTCGCCCGCCTCGCGGACGTCCAGCTCCTCGCCGACGCACAGGATCGGGGTCAGGCCGTGCTTGTAGGCGGCCTTGACCTTGTTGTTCACGACCTCGTCGGTCTCGTGGTGGTACTGGCGGCGCTCGGAGTGGCCGATGGCCACGTACGTGCACTTGAGCTTGGCCAGCATCGGACCGGAGATCTCACCGGTGTAGGCGCCGGAGTCGTGCGCCGAGATGTCCTGGGCACCGTACTTGATCTTGAGCTTGTCGCCGTCGACCAGGGTCTGCACGGAGCGCAGGTCGGTGAAGGGCGGCAGGACGGCGACCTCGACGGCCTCGTAGTCCTTGTCGGCCAGGGCGAAGGCGAGCTTCTGGACGTGCGCGATGGCCTCGAGGTGGTTGAGGTTCATCTTCCAGTTGCCCGCCATCAGCGGCGTGCGCGTGCTCATCGAGGTCAGTCCTCCAGTGCGGCGAGGCCGGGGAGCGTCTTGCCCTCGAGGTATTCGAGGGAGGCGCCGCCACCGGTCGAGATGTGGCCGAATGCCTTCTCGTCGAAGCCGAGCGTACGCACGGCCGCGGCGGAGTCACCACCGCCGACGACGCTGAAGCCGTTCGAGTCGACGAGGGCCCGGGCGACCGCCTTGGTGCCCTCGGCGTAGTCGGGGTGCTCGAAGACGCCCATGGGACCGTTCCAGAAGACGGTCTCGGCGTCGGCGAGCTTCGAGGCGTAGAGCTCTCGGGTCTTGGGGCCGATGTCCAGGCCCTCCTGGTCGGCGGGGATCTTGTCCGCGTCGACCACGGTGTTCTCGGTCGGCGCCTTGGCCTTCAGGTCCGGGAACTCCCGGGAGACCACGACGTCGACGGGGAGCAGCAGCTCCACACCCTGCTTCTCGGCGCGCTCCAGGTACTCGGTGACGGCCGGGACCTGGTCCTCCTGGAGCAGCGAGATGCCGACCTCGTAGCCCTTGGCCTTGAGGAAGGTGTAGGCCATGCCGCCGCCGATGAGCAGCCGGTCGGCCTTGCCGAGGAGCTGGTCGATGACGGCGAGCTTGTCGGAGACCTTGGCGCCGCCGAGCGCGACGACGTAGGGGCGCTTGACGTCGTCGGTGAGCTTCTTCAGGACGCCGACCTCGGTGGCGATCAGGTAGCCGGCGTAGTGCGGCAGCCGGGCCGGGAGGTCGTAGACGGAGGCGTGCTTGCGGTGCACCGCGCCGAAGCCGTCACCGACGTACACGTCGGCGAGGGCGGCCAGCCGGTCGGCGAACTCGCCGCGCTCGGTGTCGTCCTTGGCGGTCTCGCCCGGGTTGAAGCGCAGGTTCTCGATGACCGCGACCTGGCCGGGCTGGAGGCCGTCCACGGCGTCGTGGGCGGCGGGGCCGACGGTGTCCTGGGCGAACGCGACCGGCGCGCCGAGGAGTTCGCCGAGCCGCTCGGCGGCGGGCAGCAGCGAGAAGGCGGGGTCCGGGGCGCCCTTGGGTCGGCCCAGGTGCGAGGCGACGACCACCTTGGCGCCGGCCTCGGCGAGCGCCTTGACCGTGGGCAGGACGGCGCGGATGCGGCCGTCGTCCGTGATGACGCCGTCGGCTAGCGGGACGTTGAGGTCGGCACGGACGAAGACCCGCTTGCCGTCCACGCCCGCGGAGAGAAGTTCGTCGATGGTCTTCATGAGAGTGGGCTCCTGAGGAGGGCTCTTGTTCCTACGAGGCTCGATCTTCGCAGGTCGGCCGGGGCCGCCTGCACGCACGTCAGGGCCCGGGCAGCGCGACGTCGCGCTGCCCGAGCCCTGCGTTGACGCATCGGCTGCCCGTTGCGGCCGATCAGAGCTGGTTGCCGACGAAGACCGTGAGGTCCACGAGGCGGTTGGAGTAGCCCCACTCGTTGTCGTACCAGCCGAGGATCTTCACCGAGGTGCCCTCCTGGACCATGGTCAGGGAGGAGTCGAAGGTGCAGGACGACGGGTCGCCGACGATGTCCGAGGAGACGATCTCGTCCTCGGTGTAGGTCAGGTAGCCCTGCAGCTCGCCCTCGGAGGCCTTCTTGAAGGCGGCGTTGACCTCGTCCTTGGTGACCTCGCGCGAGAGCTCCACGACGAGGTCGGTGGCCGAGCCGGTCGGGACCGGGACGCGCATCGCGATGCCGTCGAGCTTGCCCTTGAGCTGCGGCAGGACCAGCGCGGTGGCCTTGGCGGCACCGGTGGTGGTCGGGATGATGTTCTCGGCGGCGGCACGGGCGCGGCGCAGGTCCTTGTGCGGGAAGTCCAGGATGCGCTGGTCGTTCGTGTACGCGTGCACCGTCGTCATCAGGCCCCTGACGATGCCGAAGTTCTCGTCGAGGACCTTCGCCATCGGCGCCACACAGTTGGTGGTGCAGGAGGCGTTGGAGATGACGTGGTGCTTCGCCGGGTCGTACTTGTCCTGGTTGACGCCCATCACGATGGTGATGTCCTCGTCCTTGGCCGGGGCCGAGATGAGGACCTTCTTCGCGCCACCGGCGATGTGCTTGGCGGCGTCTTCCTTCTTGGTGAAGATGCCGGTCGACTCGATGACGATGTCGACGCCCAGCTCACCCCACGGGATGTCGGCCGGGTTGCGCTCGGAGAGCACCTTGATGGTGTGGCCGTCGACGGTGATGGTGTCGGCGGTGTGGGTGACCTCCTGCTTGAGGCGGCCCAGGATGGTGTCGTACTTGAGCAGGTGGGCGGTGGTCGCGGTGTCACCCAGGTCGTTGACAGCCACAACCTCGATGTCGGCACCCTGCTCCAGCAGCGCGCGGAAGTAGTTGCGTCCGATACGGCCGAAGCCGTTGATGCCTACGCGGATCGTCACGAACCGATCTCCTCGTTGGTACGCCGGCCATGCGGTGCCGGCGAGCTGTATTTGGGATGTCCCCGACCACCCCCGACCCTACCCCTCTGGGTGCCCCGGAGTGACATCGAGATGCCGCATAAAAGGGCAGGCGGTCCGTACCGGCCAGTAGGGTACGGACCACCTCGGATCGGCGGTCGTTTCACGGGTCTTTGTTATGTAATGCCGCTGCCCTTCGACGCCGTTTTCACTCGTTCGTGAGCGGGTCGGCTCACCTGATGAGTGCCGTTTTCGCGCACCGTTGAGAGAGGGTCCCGCTCACATGTCGAGTCAGCGCGTCTCAACTGCCGAGCGAGACGAACGCCTTCCTCATCAGGGCGGCGCGATCGGCCGCCGACGGCACCTGTTCCAGACCGAAGCCCAGGAGCACGGTGTCCTTCGTGGTGACCGCTCCGTAGGTGCGGAAGAGGGTTCCGGTGCGCGTCCAGTCCTTCAGGACCGCCGGGCTGCCCGGGGGCGGTCCGGACACGTGCCACGCGCCGAGCGACGTCTCGAAGCCCTCGGTCTCCTTCGCGTTGCCGCCCACGACGAGGGACGCGTCGTCGGCGAGCACGCCGTGTCCGCCGCTGCCCGGGTCGGTGATGTAGGCGAGGGAGATCTCCACCGACTTCCCGGCGTACGCGCTCAGGTCGAAGTCCGCCCGCTGCCAGCCGCTGGAGCTGCCGGTGAGGCTGTGCCACGCCCCGGAGGTACCGCCGGCGGTGCAGGAGTTGTCCGCGAGGGTCAGGTAGTGCCGGAGCCAGGGGTGCTCGCGGATCAGGAACCCGGCCCCGCACTCCGCGGGCACGGCCGACGTGGTGGCGCCGGACGCCTCCGGGAGCGTGGTCCAGTCGTCGCCGCCCACCGTGTGCGCCTCGAGGACCGCGTGGTCGTACCCGCGCTCGGTGTCCCACAGCAGCCGGGTGCTCAGCGTGGGCCGGTCGGCGGCACTCACCCCGGTGAGGTCGACGGTGCGGGTCAGGCGCTTGTAGGCGTCGTCGGTGTGGACGGCGGCGGCCATGGAGGAGCCGCTGTACGGCCCGTAGGGGTTGACCGTGCCGGCGAACTGCCCCGCCCCCGCGCTCGCGAACTGCGGGTACGTCGCGGCCGGCAGCTCGTCCGACGTCACGCCGTAGGTGCCGGCCCGGTCCAGCGGGTTGCCGGGCGCGTCGCCGAGGGCGCCGGTGTAGCCGGCCAGGCCGCCGGAACCGGTGAAGCCGGTGGCTCCCTTGGTCGACGTACGGCTGTAGGCGCCCAGGTAGTACTGGCTGAAGTCGTCCGAGGGCGTGCCGTCGCCGAGGTCGACGCTGCCGCCGGCCAACTCGCCCGCCTCGATCAGCCGGCCGCCCTCGTTGAGGTAGGCGCGCAGCTGGAGCTGGGTGGCGTTGCCCGGACCGTTCGCGCCCGAGTAGTGCACGACGGTCCGGAAGTGGCCGAGCACGCCGAGCGCGTCGGGCGCGCCCTGCGTGGCGACGTCCCAGACGACGGCCCGGTGACCGGCCGCCCGCAGCGCGTCGGCGTACGTCCGCGCCTGCGCGGCGGCCGTGCCCTCCTCGGCGACCACCAGCGTGTCGGCCGCGGGCCGCTCGGCGACGGTGTAGGTGAAGCGGGAACTCGCCGTCTTCCGGCCGTGTCCGCCGCGCCCGGCCTCACCGGTGAACCACACCTCGACCTTGTCGCCCGGCCTGCCGCCCGGCACCTTCGCCCGGTACTCGTCGAAGTAGAGGTCGTCCTCGCCACCGTACGTCTCGCCGCCCTTCCAGCGCCTGAGCGCCAGGTCGTGCGTACGGCCGCCGTTGACGCGGTACTTGAGCTCCTTGTGCCGGACCGCCTTGCGGACGACGACGGAGACCTGCTGGTCCGTGCCCCGCGCGTACGAGGTGGCGAACGCGCCCGGGGTGAAGTCGGCGGCCTTCAGGCCGACCGGTGAGACCGGCCGATCGGGGTGGGCGGCCGTCTCGGCGACGGAGAGCGCGAACGGGACGTTCTTCGCGAACTCCTGCTGGATCAGCTTCTCGTCGTCGGGGAAGTTGAAGACCGACTGGCAGTCGTCGGGGTTCCAGGCGTCGTTCGGGTCGACGTTCGACGCGGTCTCGCACGTCGACATCTCGGGGGTGAACATCCCCATGCCGTTGACGTTCGAGGCGTGGCCGTCCGCCTCGCCGTTGGTGGTGTACAGCTCCGAGGAGACCTGCGAACGGTAGCCCGGGATCGCCGGGTTGTCGGGGGTGCCGGCGAGCGCCTTGTACAGGACGTCGTCCGGGGTCGGGGTGGCGACCTGCCATCCCACGCCGTACAGCAGCAGTTCCGCGGCGGAGTGGTAGTTGATGCCGTAGGTGAAGTGGACGCGCTTCTCGAAGCCGTCCAGGGCCTTCGTCTCCGGCTCGGACTCGGGGGTCGCGCCGCGGTAGGTCTCACTGGTGGGGTTCGGGGACGAGCCCTCGTCGTCGTAGCCCCACTTGTAGGGGAAGTTGCGGTTGAGGTCGACCCCGTCGCCGGTGCTGATGGCGCCGTCGCCGTTGTTGTCCCGCAGGTTCTTGCGCCACAGGCGGGTGGAGGAGTCCTTGAACGTGTAGTCGTAGCCGTCCGGGTTGGCCGAGAGCACGAACCACAGTTCGGTGGAGTCGACGATCCGCCGCACGCGCTTGTCGGACTTGTATCCGTCCAGGTAGTAGTGCATCAGACGCCGGGTCATCTCCGGGGTGATCCACTCGCGCGCGTGCTGGTTGGACATGTACAGCACCGCCGGCTTGGAGCCGTCCTTGGACTTCCTGGCGTCCTTGGTCAGCCGGAGCGCGAGGATGTCCTGGCCGCCGACGGTCCTGCCGATGGACTCGACCTTGGTGAGGCCGGGGTGGGCCTGGGCCGTGCGGAGGATCTCGTTCTTCAGGCCGCCGCTTCCGCTGTACGGCCGGAACACGCCCTGGGAGGCGTCCTCGACGCGCTTGAGGGACCTGGCCGAGACGGTGCGCTCGGTGAGGTGCACGCCCCGCCGTTCGAGCTTCCCGGCCTGCTCGTCGGTCAGGTAGACCTCGACGGTGCTCCGGCCCTTGCCCGTCACCTGCTCACCGAGCTCCTGGCCGTCCTGGCCGGCCTCCAGGAGCAGCGGGATCTGTTTACGGGTGATGTCGGCGCGGAAGACCTTGACCTCGTCGGGGTCGGACGGGGCAGGGCTTCCAGTCTGTGCGCGAGCGATGGGTGCAAGGGCCGCTCCCCCGATCAGGAGCGTGCCGACAGCGAGGATCGATCTCGCTCTGTGTCTCATGAACCCCCCTTGCGGTGGTTCGCCACAGTGGCGAACAGGTTGCCAGGCTCATGTCACCTCATGATCGAGTCAAGAGCGCCTCGTGGACACGAAAACGCCGGTGCCGGCCACCCGTTCGGGCGCCGGCACCGGCGGATCGGAGGGGTCCGGATCAGCCCGCGAGGTTGTCCGCCAGCTCGTCGCTGAGGTTGGCCTCGGTGCTGGGGATGCCGAGGTCGGAGGCGCGCTTGTCGGCCATCGCCAGCAGGCGGCGGATCCGCCCCGCGACCGCGTCCTTGGTCAGCGGCGGGTCGGCGAGCGCGCCCAGCTCCTCCAGCGAGGCCTGCTTGTGCTCCATGCGCAGCCGGCCGGCGGCCGCGAGGTGCTCGGGCACCTCCTCGCCGAGGATCTCCAGCGCGCGCTGCACCCGGGCACCGGCGGCCACGGCGGCGCGGGCCGAGCGGCGCAGGTTGGCGTCGTCGAAGTTGGCGAGCCGGTTGGCGGTGGCCCGCACCTCGCGCCGCATCCGGCGCTCCTCCCAGGCCAGCACCGACTCGTGCGCGCCGAGCCGGGTGAGCAGGGCACCGATCGCGTCACCGTCGCGGACGACCACCCGGTCCACCCCGCGCACCTCACGGGCCTTCGCGGCGATCGACAGCCGGCGCGCGGCACCGACCAGCGCGAGCGCGGCCTCGGGACCCGGGCAGGTCACCTCCAGGGAGGAGGAACGGCCGGGCTCGGTCAGCGAACCGTGGGCCAGGAAGGCGCCCCGCCAGGCCGCCTCCGCGTCACAGGTGGCCCCCGAGACCACCTGCGGGGGCAGACCCCGGATCGGGCGCCCGCGGCCGTCCACGAGCCCGGTCTGACGGGCCAGCTGGTCACCGCCCGCGACCACCCGCACCACGTACCGGGAACCACGGCGCAGCCCGCCGGGAGCCATCACGATCAGTTCGGAACTGTGGCCGAAGATCTCCAGGATGTCCCGCTTGAGGCGGCGGGCCGCCATCGCGGTGTCCAGCTCCGCCTCGATCACGATGCGCCCGCTCACCAGGTGGAGGCCGCCGGCGAACCGCAGAATGGCGGAGACCTCCGCCTTCCTGCAGCAGGTCCGGGTGACGGGGAGCCGGGAGATCTCGTCCTTCACCGCTGCCGTCATCGCCATGGGCCGATCCTTCCATGCATCCGAAAAATACGGTCGTACGCGGCGGCCAACAGCTCCGGGTCGTGCCGGGGGCTTCCGTCGGTCCGGGCCACCGGCGCCAGCTCGACCGCGGCCCCGAGCCTTTTGGCCGCCTCGGTGAGCGAGTCGCGGTCGGGCACGGCGGCCTCGTCGGCCAGCACCACGTCCAGGGCGAGTTTAGGGGCGTGTCGCCCCAAAACCTCCAAATGACGCTGCGGGGAGAAGCCCTCGGTTTCTCCCGGCTGCGGGGCGAGGTTCAGGGAGAGCACCTTGCGCGCCTTGGTCTCGGTGAGCGCGTCCAGCAGGTCGGGCACCAGCAGGTGCGGGATCACCGAGGAGAACCAGGAGCCCGGACCGAGCACCACCCAGTCCGCGTCCAGGACCGCCGCGACGGCCTCCGGCACGGCCGGCGGGTCGTGCGGCACGAGGTGCACGGACTGCACCTCCCCCGGGGTGAGCGCCACGGTCGCCTGCCCGCGGACCGTGTCCACGTCGTCCGGGCGCGCCGGGTCGTGCCCCCTGACCAGCGCCTGCAGCTCCAGCGGCACGGCGGACATGGGCAGCACCCGCCCGTGCGCGCCGAGCAGCTTG
Organism: Streptomyces sp. WI03-4A; assembly: GCF_033792105.1. NCBI lineage: Bacteria > Bacillati > Actinomycetota > Actinomycetes > Kitasatosporales > Streptomycetaceae > Streptomyces > Streptomyces sp. WI03-4A. Next base: position 417 of record NZ_JARAUO010000048.1, on the reverse strand, counting down.
CCGACCAAATCCAGGGCCTGGACATGGTCGCCGAGCTGCTCCCACAGCGCGACGATCAGCAGGTTGCCCACCGCGTGGTCGTGCAGGTCGCCCTTGGACTGGAAGCGGTGCTGGATGACCCGGGCCCAGGTCTGGCCCCAGTCGTCGTCACCGCACAGGGCGGCCAGCGCCTTGCGCAGGTCACCGGGCGGCAGCACGCCCAGCTCGTCGCGCAGGCGTCCGCTGGAGCCGCCGTCGTCGGCCACCGTGACGACGGCGGTCAGGTCACCGGTGATCCTGCGCAGCGCGGCGAGCGAGGCGGACAGGCCCATGCCGCCGCCGAGCGCGACGACCTTGGGCTGGGCTCCTCGGCGGCGCGGCCTGGCACCGCGGGCCTCGACGGGCCTGTCCGCACGGCCCTCCGGGGCGACCCGGCGC
>NZ_JARAUO010000047.1:0-72172 GCF_033792105.1 Streptomyces sp. WI03-4A | reverse complement strand
GCACCGAACATGCACGGGGCGCCGACGGTCATCGCCCCGCTGACCCCGCCGCCCGGCGGCACGGTCCCGCCGCCGGCCCCGGCCCCCGCGCCCTACGGCCAGCCGCCGCAGCCGCCGCCGTACGGCGGCCAGCCCGGCGCGCCGATGCCCCCGGGCTACGGCCAGCAGCCGCCCTCCTACGGCGGCCAGCCAGGCGCGCCCATGCCCCCTGGCTATGGCCAGCAGCCGCCCTACGGCCAGGTGCCCGGCCAGCAGACCACCCCCTACGGAGTGCCGCAGGGCGCCCCCCAGGGCGGTGCCGGGGTGTCGGCCGCGCTCCAGAAGTTCAAGGAGACGCCCACCGGGCAGCGCTGGACCCAGCAGAACAGCAAGCTGATCCGCGTCGACCTCGGCATCGGCGGACAGCCCGTGCTGGCGCGGCAGGGCAGCATGGTGCTGTACCAGGGCAAGGTGGACTTCAGCTACAAGGGCGCCGGTTTCGCCGGGCGGATCGTCGGCAACGCCACCGGCCAGGAGATGCAGCTCATGCGCTGCACCGGCCAGGGCCAGGTGTTCCTCGCCGAGAACTCCACCCACCTGCACCCGGTCGAGCTCCAGGGCGACGCGATCTGCGTCTCCGCGGAGAACGTCCTCGCCTTCGACGAGAGCCTGCAGTACGAGGTCCGCCGCATCGAGGGCCACGGCATCCCCGGCGGCGCGCTGTTCACCATGCAGTTCCAGGGCACCGGCACCATCGTCGTCAAGACGCACGGCACGCCCGTCGTGCTGCCCGTGACGCCCACGACGTTCGCCGACTGCAACGCCGTGGTCGCCTGGTCGGCCGCCTCCCAGGTGATCGTCTCCAGCCAGGTGCGGATGCGCCGCAACGCCTACCCGGGCGACACCGGGGAGAGCGTCAACCTCCAGTTCCGGGGCGCGCCCGGCAACTTCATCGTCGTCCAGCCGTACGAGGTCTAGAGGGAGCCCGTCATGAACCAGCCGCTCGCGGGCTACGCCCCCGCACCCGTCACGGCCCGTATGGACAACCACGGCAACCACATGCTGAAGGTCGCCATGCAGACCGGGAACGACCTCCTCGCGCGCGTGGGGTCGATGGTCGCCTACGAAGGCTTCATCCAGTACGAGCCCAACCCGCCCGCCGTCCGCCAGATCGCCCGCGACTGGATCACCGGCGAGGGCGCCCCGCTGATGAAGTGCAGCGGCGACGGACTGCTCTACCTCGCCGACTACGGCGCCGACGTCGTCGTGATCAACCTCAACGGCGACGGCATCTCCGTCAACGCCACCAACCTGCTCGCCTTCGACGCCCACCTCACCTGGGGTGTGGAACGCGTCAAGGGGCTCGCCAAGTTCGCCGGGCAGGGCCTGTGGAACACGAAGATCTCCGGGCAGGGCTGGGTCGCGCTGACCTCCCGGGGCAAGCCGATCGTCGTCGACTGCGGCGGTGGCGAGGACGAGACCTACGTCGACCCCGACGCGCTCGTCGCCTGGTCCCCGAACCTGAAGGTGAAGGGCAAGCGCAGCTTCAAGGCGCAGTCGCTGATCGGCCGCGGCAGCGGTGAGGCCTATCAGATGGCCTTCTCCGGCCAGGGCATCGTCGTCGTCCAGCCCAGCGAGGACAGCACCGACCGCCTTCGGTTCCGGGGCTGAGGGGGAGTCAGAACACCATGCAGAGCCCGCTTTTCGCTCACAACGACTCGCAGAACCAGGACCGCTGGAGCCTGCAGAACAAGCAGATGCTCCGCGTCACCCTGGAGGGTCACGACGACATCCTCGCCCGCAAGGGCACCATGGTCGCCTACCAGGGACTCGTGGAGTTCGACGCCGAGTACCGTTCCAACGGCCAGGCACGCGCGCGTGCGCACACCGGCGAGGGCCTGGATTTGATGCGCTGCCACGGGCAGGGCACCGTCTTCCTCGCCAACCTCGCCCAGTACGTGCACGTCATGGACGTCGAGCAGGACGGTCTGACGGTGGACAGCAGCTACGTCCTGGCCATGGACTCCTCGCTGCACCACGAGGTCATCGCCGTCGACAGCCTCTACGGCATCTCCGGGTCCGGGAAGTACCAGCTCAACATCACCGGCCGCGGCAAGGTGGCCCTGATGACCTCGGGCGCCCCGCTGCTGATGCAGGTCACGCCCGACAAGTACGTCAATTGCGACGCGGACGCGATCGTCGCCTGGTCCACCGGCCTGCGGGTGCAGATGCAGGCCCAGACGCACTCCTCGGGCGTGTGGCGGCGGCGCGGCAACACCGGCGAGGGCTGGGAGCTGAGCTTCATGGGCTCCGGGTTCGCGCTGGTGCAGCCCAGCGAGCTGCTGCCGCCGCAGAACGCCGCGATCGGCCAGGGCATCGCCGCGCAGTTCGGCATGGGCCAGCACGGCGCGCGGGGCCAGAACCAGGGCAACGTCTGGAGCTGATCCGCCACCGGAGCGACACGAGGGGCGGCCGCCGTGGCGGCCGCCCCTCGTCGCTGAGCACACCTCGGGCACCTCGCGGTGCCCGCCTCCGGTCAGAGCCTGGCGCGGGCCGCCTCCAGCAGGTGCACGACGGACGCGTCGGCCACGCCGGCCACCTCGTCGTAGGCGAACCAGCGCAGATCCAGCGACTCGTCGCTGATCGTCTCCACGGCTCCGGACGGGGCGAGCGCCGCGTACTGGACGTCGAGATGCCAGGCGCACGGCGTGTGGTGCCGGTCGAGGCGCACCGGGCCGCCGGGCAGCAGGGTCAGCCCCGCGACACCGGACTCCTCGATCCCCTCGCGCAGCGCCGCGTCCGCGAGCGTCGCGTCGGACGGCTCGCAGTGGCCGCCCATCTGGAGCCACATCCGCAGCTTGCGGTGCAGGGTGAGCAGCACCCGGCCGCGCTCCGGGTCGATCACCAGCGCGCTCGCCGTGATGTGCCCGTCCGCGCACGCCTTCCACATGCCGTCCGGATGCGCGTCGAGGTGGTCCAGATAGACCTGGCGCAGCTCCTCCTGGTCCCCGTACCCCTTGAGCACGAGGACCGCGTCGTCATGGAGGCTCACTCGGTGCCGTCGCCCTTCGCCTCGCCGTCGCCCTCGGCCTCGTCGTCGGCGTTCTTCTTCAGATCGGGCTTCTTCAGGTCGGGCTTGCCGGCCGCCTCGCCGAGCATCTTGTCGAGCTCGGAGAAGTCCATCTGCTCGCGGTGCACGAAGCCGTCCGGGTCGTCCAGGTCGGTGGCCGTCGGCAGCATGTCCGGGTGGTGCCACAGGGCGTCGCGGCCATCGACCCCGCGCGCGTCCGTGAGCGAGGCCCACAGCCGGGAGGCGTCACGCAGCCGGCGCGGGCGCAGCTCGAGACCGATCAGCGTGGCGAACGTCTGCTCCGCCGGGCCGCCGGTGGCGCGGCGCCTGCGCAGCGTCTCGCGCAGCGCGTCGGCGGACGACAGACGCGGCTTCGCGGCCGCGTGGACCACCGCGTCCACCCAGCCCTCGACGAGTGCCAGAGCGGTCTCCAGACGGGCCAGGGCCGCCTTCTGCTCGGGGGTGTCCTCCGGCTGGAACATGCCCTGCTGAAGGGCGTCCTGCAGCTGCTCCGGGTTCTGCGGGTCGAACTGGCCGACCACGTCCTCCAGCTTGGCCGTGTCGACCTTGATGCCGCGCGCGTACCCGTCGACCGCGCCGAACAGGTGCGAGCGCAGCCACGGCACGTGCGTGAAGAGACGCTGGTGGGCGGCCTCGCGCAGCGCCAGGTAGAGCCGCACCTCGTCCTGCGCGACGCTCAGGTCCTTGCCGAACGCCTCCACGTTGGCCGGCAGCAGCGCGGCCTTGCCGGACGGTCCCAGCGGCAGGCCGATGTCGGTGGAGCCGACGACCTCGCCCGCGAGCACGCCCACGGCCTGCCCGATCTGGGTGCCGAACATGGCGCCGCCCATGGAGCGCATCATGCCGATCAGCGGGCCCGCCATGGCCTGCATCTCCTCCGGCAGGACGTCGCCCATGGCCGCGCCGACCCGCTCGGCGACCGGGTCGACCAGTTCCTGCCAGGCGGGCAGGGTGGCCTCGACCCACTCCGCGCGGGACCAGGCCACGGCCGTGCCGGCGCCCGACGGCAGGGACGTCACGTCGTCCAGCCACAGGTCGGCCAGGCGGACGGCCTCCTGGACGGCGGAGCGCTCGGAGGCGCCGACGCTCGCGTCCTTCACGCCGTCCGGCGTGCCCTGGGCGACGGTCTGGCGGGCGATCTGCTTGGCCATGTCCCAGTTCACCGGGCCGCCCTCGTAGGAGAGCATCTGGCCCAGCTGCTGGAACGCGGCACCCAGGTCGGTGGGGTTCAGGGAACCGAACATCGCTGCGAGCGGATTGTCGGCGCCGGGGCCGCCAAAGCCTCCGGCTCCGGGCAGCCCGAAACCGAACGGGTTGGCCGGTCCCTGCCCACCACCGCTCTCCTGGTCCTTCTTCTTGCCCTCGTCGCCGTCTTCCGGCTCCTCCGGCGGAAGGCCGAATCCGAATGGGGAGTCACTCACGGGGTTCCTCGGCTGGTAAGGCCACCGGTCTCTCTCCGGCGGCGCGGCTGCCCGACAACACCACCCAGCGTAGACACCCGGACCCGATCGGGCCTCGGTGCTTCGTCCTGTGAAGGCCTGCGGCAGGATGGATGCACCTGGTACGTGCGCGTCACTCGGCGCCCGTACTGAAGACAACCGCTGGAGACGCCCGGTGAGTTCCCCAGATCCGCAGGTTCGCGCAGCGCGAAACCCGTCAACCACTCCCGCCGTGCGCGGACCCGTCGTCGCGGTCACCGGCGCCGCCCGCGGGGTGGGCGCGCTGCTCACCGAGCGGCTCGCGGCCTCCGAGGAGATCAAGCAGGTCATCGCCATCGACGAGCGGCGCGGGGAGTGCGAGGCCGCCCAGTGGCACATCCTCGACGTGCGGGACCCGGCGATCGCGGACAAGCTGCGCGGCGCCGACGTCGTGGTGCACCTGGCGCTCGACCTGGACCTCGGCAGCGACACGGCCGCGCGCACCGCGTACAACGTCCGGGGGACGCAGACCGTGCTGACCGCGGCGGCGGCCGCCGGGGTGCACCGGGTGGTGCTGTGCACGTCCGCGATGGTCTACGGGGCGCTGCCGGACAACGAGCTGCCGCTGTCGGAGGACGCGGAGCTGCGGGCCACGGCCGAGGCGACCGGGGTCGGGGACCTGCTGGAGATCGAGCGGCTCGCCCGCCGCGCCCCGCGCGCGCACCCGGGGCTCAACGTCACCGTGGTGCGGCCCGCGGTGCTGGTGGGCGGCACGGACACCGCGCTCACCCGGTACTTCGAGTCGCCCCGGCTGCTCGTGGTGGCCGGGTCGCGGCCGGCCTGGCAGTTCTGCCACGTCGAGGACCTGTGCGGGGCCCTGGAGTACGCCGTCGTCGAGAAGGTCGACGGCGAGCTGGCCGTCGGCTGCGACGGATGGCTGGAGCAGGAGGAGGTCGAGGAGCTGAGCGGGATCCGGCGGATGGAGCTGCCGTCCGCGGTCGCGCTCGGCGCCGCCGCCCGTCTGCACCGCATCGGCCTCACCCCCTCCCCGGCCGGGGACCTCGCCTACACGATGTACCCGTGGGTGGTCAGCGGGAGCCGGCTGCACGACGCCGGGTGGCGGCCGCGGTGGACCAACGAGGAGGTTCTCGCGGAGCTGCTGGAGGAGGTCGCCGGGCGGCACACGGTCGCCGGTCGCCGGCTGGGCCGCAAGGACGCGACGGCGGCCGGTGCCGCGGGCGCCACGGTGGCCCTGCTGGGCGCGGCCGCCGTGGTCCGGCGGGCCCGCAAGGCCCGCCGCCGCTGAGCCGGGCACCGGGGCCGGCCCGCGGTCCCGGCCGGCCCCTGTAGGAGGCTCCAAACGCCACGGCGCGCGTGCCTGGTGAAAGTCGTATTCCGGCGTGTCACGGGGATACGGCACGATGGGGGCATGGCATCCACGCACGATCACCCCGGTGAGCAGGTCGCCCAGGACCCCGTCAAGCTGATCGCCGTCCGGGAGACCGCGCTCTCCGTGGACGAGGTGTTCCGGGCCGTCGGGGACGACGCCGCCGGCGGCATCGCGCTGTTCGTGGGCACTGTTCGCAACCACGACGGGGGCGCCGACGTCGACGCGCTCGGGTACTCCTGCCACCCCAGCGCCGAGGAGGAGATGCGGCGTGTCGCGGAGAAGGTCGTCGCCGAGTACCCGGTGCGCGCCCTGGCCGCGGTCCACCGGGTGGGAGACCTCAAGGTGGGGGACCTCGCCGTCGTCGTGGCCGTCGCCTGCCCCCACCGCGCGGAGGCCTTCGACGCCTGCCGCCGGCTGATCGACGACGTCAAGCACGAGGTGCCCATCTGGAAGCACCAGACGTTCTCCGACGGCACGGAGGAGTGGGTCGGCGCCTGCTGACCCCGGCGGCGCCCGCCGGTCCCGGGCGCACCCCTGTTCACGTTGGGCCCTCCGGGTACTGCGGTTGCGTAACCGGACCCCTCACGTGAGCGTTGTCAGTGCGGGTGGTTAATCTGCTGATCACTCAGTTGCGGACGCTCATGGGGTAGGGAGGTCGGCATGGCGGCACTCGCCTGGTTGCTGATTCCGCTTGTCGCCGCGGTCTGTGCCGGACTGTGGGGGAGTTGGGCCAACCGCACGCGCAAGGCGCGCAGCGACGGTCCCGAACTGGACGGGTACGCGCGGTTCCGCGAGGCGATGGAGAAGTCCCACACGGGTGCGCGCGGCGCCTGACAGGGGTGCCCTGACGGTGCGCTGACAGGGCCGTCCCGTACTGTCGTGGCATGCCACGCCGCACCGCGACGATGCTCGCCTCCACACTGATGCTGATCGCGCTCCTGTGCGCGGGAGTGCTCATCCCCGTGCCGTACTCGGAGATGTCCCCGGGGCCGACCGTGAACACGCTCGGGGACCACGAGGGCGAGCCGGTGCTGCAGATCGCCGGGCACAAGACGTACCCGACCGACGGCCACCTGAACATGACGACCGTCCGGGTCACCAGCGCCGACTTCCGGATGAACCTGGTGGAGGCCGTCTACGGCTGGCTGGCGCACGACAGCAAGATCGTCCCGCACGACACCCTCTACCCGGACGGCAAGACGGAGGAGCAGTCCAGCCAGGAGAACGCCGAGGAGTTCAGCCAGTCCCAGGAGAGCGCCAAGGTCGCCGCGCTGAAGGAACTGGGCGTCCCGGTGAAGTCGTGGGTGATCGTCTCCACCGTCATCAAGGGCTCCCCGGCCGAGGGCAGGCTGCACGCCGGCGACGTGATCAAGGCCGTGGACGGCACGGCGGTCAAGCAGCCCTCCGACGTCGCCAAGCTCGTCACCCGGCACAAGCCCGGGCAGAAGGCCGTCTTCACCGTCGTCCCCGCCAAGGACCAGGCCGCCGCCGAGAAGGCGCACCGGACGGCGACCGGCACCCAGGACGTCACCATCACCACGGCGACCTCCGACGACAGCGGCGCCAAGCGGGCCATCGTCGGGATCTCCGCCGGGACCGACCACACCTTCCCGTTCACCGTCGACATCAAGCTCGCCGACGTCGGCGGGCCCAGCGCCGGCCTGATGTTCGCGCTCGGCATCTACGACAAGCTCACCCCCGGCAGCCTCACCGGCGGCAAGTTCGTCGCCGGCACCGGCACCATCGACGACAGCGGCACCGTCGGGCCGATCGGCGGCATCGAGATGAAGACGGTCGGCGCGCGCGACAAGGGAGCCCAGTACTTCCTGACCCCCGCCGACAACTGCGCGGCCGCCGCCAAGGACACCCCGAGCGGGCTCACCCTGGTCAAGGTCAAGACCATCGGGGACGCCCTCGGCGCCCTGAAGGACATCCGTGACGGCGACACCGCCGCACTGCCGAAGTGCACCACCGGGAGCTGACCCCCGCGGTCCCGGTACACGGCTGGGGGCGCCCCTGATGACAGGGGCGCCCCCAGTGCCGTACGGGCGGAGCGGATCAGTCCTCGAACGTGACGGACAGTGCCTGGGCCAGACCCGGCACCAGGTCGGGGCCCGTCAGGACCTCCGTCGGGGAGTCCTTCTCGCGCAGCCGCAGCGCCGAGTCGCGGGTGCCGTCGCGCAGCACCGCGACCGTCATGCGGACCTCCTGGCGCTCGGGGTGTTCGGCGACCCACTTGGCCAGCTTGGCCTCGCTCAGCCCCTGCGGGACCTGGGCCTCGGCCGACGGGGGCAGCATCAGCCGCTCCACCGTGAGCGCGCAGCCGACCACCGCGTCCGGCCAGGCGATGGTGCCGAGGAACTCGTCGAGCGGCCTGTCCGTTGGAACCTCGTCCTGCTCGATCGGGGTGAGACCGGTGGTCTCGGGCTCGTCCTGCAGGCCGAGCTGGGCCGCGAGGGCAGGTTCCTGGACCCGCAGCCGTGCGGTGTCTACGAGGGCGAAGAGGCGAGCGGGCTGGTCCCAGCCGAGGCCGGAGGCGTACTCGTCGATCTCGAGTACGGCCCGGGTGAGCGGGCTCGCTGCCATGGGAGTGTTGGACATGGTCACAATCCTGCCTCGTTCCCGGCCGGAATCGGGAACCGGTTAAACCGTGAGTAAGTTGCATAGGTGTGGGCCCGCGATCACCGGGCTACACGGGGGGCCCGCGAACACGGGGGCCTGACGTATCGACAGCGAACTTCGAGGTGCGCACCTTGGCTTTCCAGATGCCGGACCGCGGCGGAGGCCCGACGGGGCCGCGGATCAGAGCGGGACGCCCGTCCCGGCGGGCCCGGACCCTGCTCATGACCCTGGGCGTCCTCGCCGTCCTCGGCATGGCGTTCACCATGTTCGCGGGCTTCTGGACGGACTGGCTGTGGTACCGGTCGGTGCACTACTCGTCGGTGTTCACCACCACGCTGTGGACGAAGATCGGGCTGTTCTTCGTCTTCGGCCTGCTGATGGCCGTCGCGGTGGGCTTCAACATCTGGCTCGCGCACCGGCTGCGGCCCCCGCTGAGCGCCATGTCCCTGGAACAGCAGAGCCTGGACCGCTACCGGATGGGCATCGCGCCCTACAAGACGTGGCTGCTGCTCGCCGTCACCGCCCTCGTCGGGCTGATCGCGGGCGCCTCGGCGGCCGGCCAGTGGCGCACCTGGCTGCTGTGGGTCAACGGCGTGCCCTTCCACCAGAAGGACCCGCAGTTCCACCTCGACGTCGCCTTCTACGCGTTCGACCTGCCCTGGTACCGGTTCCTGCTGGGCTTCGGCTTCGCCGCCGCGATCCTCAGCCTGATCGCCGCCGCGCTCACCCACTACCTGTACGGCGGGCTGCGCGTCACCAGCCCCGGCGCGCGTGCCACGGCCGCCGCGACCGGGCACCTGTCGGTGCTCCTAGGCGTTTTCGTGGCGCTGAAGGCGGTCGCCTACTGGCTCGACCGCTACGGACTCGCCGTCAAGTCCAGCGACTTCAAGGCCACCGACAACTGGACCGGCCTGCGCTACGTCGACGCCAACGCCTATCTGCCCGCCAAGACCATCCTGTTCTGCATCGCCGTCATCTGCGCGCTGCTGTTCTTCGCCACCCTGTGGCGGCGCACCTGGCAGCTCCCGGTCATCGGCTTCGGCCTGATGGTCCTCTCGGCGATCCTGATCGGCGGCCTGTACCCGGCCATCGTGCAGAAGTTCCAGGTGCAGCCGAACGAGCAGGCCAAGGAAGCCCCGTACGTCCAGAAGAACCTCAAGGCGACGCGTGACGCGTACGGCATCGACGACACCAAGGTCGACGAGTACGCGGGCAAGTCCACCACGTCGGACAAGACCGTGCTGCGCGACCAGGTCGACGACACCGCCAGCCTGCGCATCCTCGACCCGAACATCGTCTCCCCGACGTTCCAGCAGCTCCAGCAGATCCGGAACTACTACGGGTTCCCGACCAACCTCGACGTGGACCGGTACCCCAAGAACGGCAAGGACCAGGACACCGTCATCGGTCTGCGCGAGCTGAACCTGGACGGCGTCCCGAAGAACAACTGGATCAACGACCACTTCCGCTACACCCACGGCTACGGCGTGGTCGCCGCCAAGGGCACCGAGGCCGACGCCGAGGGCCGGCCGGTCTTCACCGAGAAGAACCTGCCGTCCACCGGCGACCTCGGCTCCTACAAGCAGCAGATCTACTACGGCGAGAAGACCACCACGTACTCGATCGTCGGCGGCCCCCAGAAGGAGGTCGACTACTCCGACGACGAGGGCGAGAAGACCACCAGCTACACCGGCAACAGCGGCGTCAACCTCGACAACCCGGTCAACCGGGCCGCGTACGCGGTGGCGTTCAACGAGCCGCAGATCCTCTACTCCGGTGCCATCGGCAAGGGTTCGCGGATCCTGTACAACCGCACGCCCAAGGACCGGGTCGAGGCGGTCGCCCCCTGGCTGACCATCGACGGCGACGCCTACCCGGCCGTCGTCGACCACCGCATCCAGTGGATCGTCGACGCGTACACGACCAGTAACGGATACCCGTACGCCTCCCGCACCACCCTCGGTGACACGACGGCCGACTCGCTGACCGCCACCAACAACTCCCGTGCGGTGGTGGCCCAGCAGAACCAGGTCAACTACATCCGCAACTCGGTCAAGGCGACCGTCGACGCGTACACCGGCGAGGTCAAGCTCTACCAGTGGGACACCAAGGACCCGGTGCTGAAGACCTGGATGAAGGCATTCCCCGGCACGGTGAAGCCCCGCGCGGACATCTCCGGCGACCTGATGGCCCACCTGCGCTACCCGCAGGACCTGTTCAAGGTCCAGCGTGAACTGCTCACGCGGTACCACGTGACCGACGCGCAGACCTTCCTCAGCGGCAGCGAGGTGTGGGAGGTGCCCGACGACCCCACCAACGACTCCGGCAGCGCGGTGCCGCCGTACTACCTGAGCATGAAGATGCCGGACCAGAGCGCCCAGGCGTTCTCGCTGACGACGACGTTCACACCGAACGGGCGGGACAACCTCAGCGCGTTCATGGCCGTCGACTCCGATCCGCGCACCACCGACTACGGCAAGATCAGAATCCTGAAGCTGCCGACCAGTACGACGGTCGACGGACCCAAACAGGTGCAGAGCCAGTTCAACTCCGAGTCGGACATCGCCGAGACCATCAGCCTGCTCAGCCGCGGGCACTCGAAGGTCGAGTACGGCAATCTGCTGACCGTGCCCCTCGACGGGGGACTGCTGTACGCGGAGCCCGTCTACGTCCGCGGCGGCTCCCTCAAGTACCCGTTGCTGCGCAAGGTCCTGGTCACCTACGAGGGCAGGACCGCCTTCAAGGACACCCTGGGCGAGGCGCTCGACGAGGTGTTCGGGGTGAAGAGTTCGACACCGCCGGACACCGGCACCACCAACCCGCCGGACACCGCCAACCCCACCGTCCGGCAGGCGCTGCAGGACGCCCAGAAGGCCATCGACGCCGGCAAGGAGGCGCTGAAGCAGCCGCAGGGCCCCGACTGGGACGCCTGGGCCAAGGCGCAGAAGGACCTGGAGGCCGCGCTGAAGCGGGCCGAGGACGCGCAGACCAAGGCGGACAAGGCGGACAAGACGGACGGCGGCCGCAAGGGTTGATCGACCCCGTCCCGTGCCGTGATACGGTTGAGTCACAACGGCGCGGGGTGGAGCAGCTCGGTAGCTCGCTGGGCTCATAACCCAGAGGTCGCAGGTTCAAATCCTGTCCCCGCTACTGATGACGAAGGCCCGGATTCCTTACAGGAATCCGGGCCTTCGTGGTGTGCGAACTCATGTGCAGGGAGGGCATACCGCCGCGCCGTGGTGGGGAGTTGGGCGATCTGTGTTTGACTTGTCTCTCTGTGGGCATGTCGACAAAACGCTGAAGTGACCTCACGGGCTGCGGTATACCGGGTGTACCCAGGTTGCAGGTGGTGCGACGATGGACGTTATGGGGGACAAGGCAACTCTGTTCGAGACAGGGCGATTTGTGCAGCCCCCGGGTGAGGAGCCGACCCGGGACGAGACGAACGACATGGGGGAGGACGCCGAGGAGGTCCGCCTGCGGCTCGCCGCGGAGACCGGTGAGAACGAGGCGATGAGCGTCCTCGGCGCCATGCTGCTGCGCCGCGGCGACCTCGACGGCGCCGAACCCCTGCTGCGTGCCGCCACCGCGACCGGGGACCGGGCCGCCGCCAACAACCTGGGCGTCCTGCTGCACCAGCGCGGCTACGCCGAGGAGGCCGCCGGCTGGTGGCGGATCGCCGCCGTCGCCGGCTCCGCCGCCGCCGCGCACGCGCTCGGCCGGCACCACCGCGAACGCGGCGACGAGCCCGCCGCCGAGTACTGGCTGCGCCAGTCCGCCGAGCAGGGCCACGCGCTGGGTGCCTACGCGCTCGCCGACCTGCTGGAGCACCGCGGCGACGCCGGCGCCGGGCACTGGATGCGGGCCGCCGCCGAACGCGGGCACCGCGAGGCCGCCTACCGGATGGCCCGCGCACTCGACCGCAGGGCCGCCCACGAGGACGAGGCCACGGGTGACAACGCTGTCGAGGAGGTCGAGCAGTGGTACCGGCAGGCCGCCGCGCGCGGCCACCGGCGGGCCGCGCTGCACCTCGGCGCGATCCTGGAGAAGCGCGGGGAGCTGAAGGAGGCCGGCCGCTGGTACCTGACCTCCGCCAAGGACGGCGAGCCGCGTGCCGCCTGCGCGCTCGGCTTCCTGCTGCGCGACGCCGGGGACACCGAGAGCGCGGCCGTGTGGTGGCTCAGAGCCGCCCAGGACGGCGACGGCAACGCGGCCAACGCGCTCGGCGCGCTGCACGCCGAACGCGGGGAGACCCAGACCGCCGAGCGCTGGTACCGGGCCGCGCTCGACGCCGGCGACGACAACGGGGCGTACAACCTGGGGCTGCTCTGCGCCGAGCAGGGGCGGACCGCCCAGGCCGAGCAGTGGTACCGACGGGCCGCCTACGCCGGTCACCGGGAGGCGGCCAACGCGCTCGCCATCCTGCTGCTCCAGGGCGGCGACACCGCGGGGGCCGAGCCGTGGTTCTCCAAGGCGGCCGAGGCCGGAAGCGTGGACGCCGCGTTCAACCTCGGGATCCTGCACGCCGGCCGGGGCGAGGACCGGGCCGCTCTGCGGTGGTACGAGCAGGCGGCCGCGGCCGGGCACACCGAGGCCGCGCTGCAGGTGGGGATCGCCCGGCTGCGCGAGGGCGACGAGCGGCAGGCCGAGCGGCATCTGCGGTGCGCGGCCGGCGGCGGGAGCGCCGAGGGCGCCTACCGTCTCGCCACCGTGCTGGACGCGCGGCGGCCGCCGGAGCCCGCGCACGAGCTGGGCGAGACCGTGCACGAGAAGACCGAGTGCGAGGAGTGGTACGAGCGGGCGGCCACCCAGGGGCACCGCAGGGCCCAGGTGCGGGTCGGCATGCTCGCCGCGGCCCGGGGCGACGTGGTCGAGGCGGCCCGGTGGTACAAGACGGCGGCCGAGGCCGGCTCCCGGAACGGGGCGTTCAACCTGGGGCTGCTGCTGGCCCGTGAGGGCAGCGAGCCGGAGGCGGCCGTGTGGTGGGCGCGGGCGGCCGACGCGGGGCACGGGCGGGCGGCTCTGCGGCTGGCCCTCGTCTACGCGCGTCGGGGCGAGCTGGCCGAGGGGCAGAAGTGGGCCGCCCGGGCGGTGGAGCTGGGGCCCGCCGAGGTCGCCGAGCGCGCCGGGCGGCTGGGGGACGCCCTGCGGGAGGAACTGTCGGCGTGACCGCGCGTGACCTGGGACACGCGCCGCCGAATGGATTTGCCTCCCCGCACCTCCCTCACGTAGTGTCGTGTTCACCGACGCGGGGTGGAGCAGCTCGGTAGCTCGCTGGGCTCATAACCCAGAGGTCGCAGGTTCAAATCCTGTCCCCGCTACTGAAGGCCGAGGGCCGGAATCCAGAAATGGATTCCGGCCCTCGGTGCGTTCAGGGCTCGATGCGGTCACGCCTCGGTTTACGGCCGGCAGGTACGCGAAAGGGGGGCTCGCGCCCCCCTCGGGATGTCGTCAGGCGCCCGCGCAGGACGGGCACAGCCCGCGGTACGTCACCTCGACGTCCGACACCGTGAAGCCGAAGCGCTCCGTGTCGGGAAGGTCGGCGAGCGGGTTGCCGTCCGGGTGCACGTCGCGGATCGCGCCGCAGCCGGCGCAGACCAGGTGGTGGTGCGGCCGGTGCGCGTTCGGGTCGTACCGCTTGGCGCGCTTGTCGGTGCTGACCTCGAGTACCTCACCGAGGGTGACCAGTTCGCCCAGCGTGTTGTAGACGGTCGCCCGGGAGATCTCCGGCAGCTTCGCGACGGCACGCGCGTGCACCTCGTCGGCCGTCAGGTGGACGTGCTCGCCGTCGAGAACCTCGGCCACCACGCGCCGCTGTGCGGTCATCCGCCATCCGCGTCCGCGCAGCCGTTCCAGAAGGTCGCTCATGCTCCCAGCGTAACAGCAGGGAGACCAGAATCCGAACAGGTGTGACTTTGGAACGTTGTTTGACTTGGACTTAGTCCAAGGTAGGATTGAGCCTGGCTTTGAACGACCCACAGGACAGGTCGGCGATGACGCAGGAGGCGCACGTGACGCAGGGACCCCTCACCACGGAGGCCGGTGCCCCGGTGGCGGACAACCAGAACAGCGAGACCGCGGGGGTCGGCGGCCCGGTGCTCGTGCAGGACCAGCTCCTCCTGGAGAAGCTGGCCCACTTCAACCGTGAGCGCATCCCGGAGCGGGTCGTGCACGCGCGCGGTGCCGGGGCCTACGGCACCTTCACGGTGACCGCCGACGTCACCCCGTACACCCGCGCCGCCTTCCTCTCCGAGGTCGGCAAGGAGACCGAGGTCTTCCTGCGCTTCTCGACCGTGGCCGGCAACCTGGGCGCGGCGGACGCCGTCCGCGACCCGCGCGGCTTCTCGCTGAAGTTCTACACCGAGGAGGGCAACTACGACCTCGTCGGCAACAACACCCCGGTCTTCTTCATCCGCGACGCGATCAAGTTCCCGGACTTCATCCACACCCAGAAGCGCGACCCCTACACCGGCTCCACGGAGGCCGACAACGTGTGGGACTTCTGGTCCCTGTCGCCGGAGTCGACCCACCAGGTGACCTGGCTGTTCGGCGACCGCGGCATCCCGGCGTCGTACCGGCACATGGACGGTTTCGGCTCGCACACCTTCCAGTGGAGCAACGCGGCGGGCGAGGCCTTCTGGGTCAAGTACCACTTCAAGACCGATCAGGGGATCAGGAACCTCACCGCCGAGGAGGCGGACGTCCTCGCGGGCAAGGACCCCGACTCGCACCAGCGCGACCTGCGCGAGGCGATCGAGCGCGGCGAGTTCCCGAGCTGGACCGTGGGCGTGCAGATCATGCCGGTGGCGGGCGCGGCGACGTACCGCTTCAACCCGTTCGACCTGACCAAGGTGTGGCCGCACGCGGACTACCCGGTCGTCGAGATCGGCAGGCTGGAGCTGAACCGCAACCCGCGGAACATCTTCGCCGAGGTCGAGCAGTCGATCTTCAGCCCCGCGCACTTCGTGCCCGGCATCGGGCCCTCGCCCGACAAGATGCTCCAGGGCCGCCTCTTCGCCTACGGCGACGCGCACCGCTACCGCGTCGGCATCAACGCCGACCACCTGCCGGTGAACCGTCCGCACGCCACCGAGGCGCGCACCAACTCGCGGGACGGCTTGCTCTACGACGGCCGGCACGGCGGCGCGAAGAACTACGAGCCGAACAGCTTCGGCGGGCCCGCCCAGACGGACCGCGCGCTGTGGCAGCCCACGGCCGTCACCGGTGCCACGGGCAACCACCCGACCCCGGCGCACGCCGAGGACGACGACTTCGTGCAGGCGGGCAACCTCTACCGCCTGATGCGCGAGGACGAGAAGGAGCGTCTGGTCGCCAACCTGGCGGGCGCGATCGCGGGCGTGAGCCGCGACGACATCGCCGAGCGCGCGATCGGGAACTTCGCCCGGGCCGACGCCGACTTCGGCAAGCGGCTCGAGGCGGCCGTGCGCGAACTGCGCGGCTGACACACGCTGCCGCCGGGGGCGGGCCGGACCCATGGAGGTCCGGCCCGCCCCCGGTGCGTGTACGTGCGCTCAGAGGGCGGGCGCCGGCTCCCGGGCCGGGACCCAGCAGCGGATGATGTCGCGGACCGAGACGATGCCCGCCACCTCGCCGCGGTCGAGGACGACCAGGTGCCGGAAGCCGCCGTGGGTCATGGCGCGGGCCGCCTCCTCCAGGGTCCAGGTCGGGGCGGCGAAGACGACCTCGGTGGTGGTGTGGGCGTGGGTGCGTTCGGTGTCCGGATTCTGGCCGAGGCCCACGGAGTTGAGGACGTCGCGTTCGGTGAGGATGCCGATGCCTCCGGCGTCGGGGTCCAGGACCACGGCGGCGCCGACGCGGCGGGCGGACATCAGAGCCGCTGCCTGACGGAGTGAGTGGGCGGGGCCGACGGTGAGGATCACCGTGCTCATGGCGTCACGGACGAGCATGGGAAGGGCCACCTCCTAGGGAATCCCCGGGAAAGTTCAGGGATTCACAAGTTCACAAGTGGGGGTGGCTTCAGAGTGGCAGGTAAAAGGCGGGTCAACAAGGGGGCGCGCGTGGCCTGTTGAGGGCGTGTGCGGGTTTCGCCTGGGGCTCGGGAGCGCCGGTTACCCAGGAGTTGCATCACACTTTCGGCCTACTAGAGTGTAAATGTCCCCGATGGGTGTATTTGGGAGAGCTCATGCAGCGAAGGACTGTCCGGAGGGCTGCCGCCCTCAGCTCCGCTCTGGTGGCGGCCGGTGTCGCCCTCATGCCGTTGAGCGCTCAGTCGGCGTTCGCGTCCACTCCCGCAACAACACACGTGAGCACGGCGGCGGTTGCGCCGACACAGAACCACTACCGGGAAGGGTTCCGACAGGGTTTCCGCGACGGCTTCTCCGACGCGCGTTCCGACTGCGACCGCGACGGTTACGGATCCAACTACTCGAGCGGCCATGACTCCTCATGGGCGCGCGGTTACGTCGAGGGTTACAACCAGGGCTACAGCTCGGCGTACCACCGGTACTGCCACTGAGTCAGGTACGGCCCCGCGATCGAGGCCGCGTCAGAACGGCCTGCCGACACCGTCAGTGACGCTGGGCGAGATACCCCAGCAACTCGTCGTGCAGCAGGCCGTTGGACGCGGCCGCGTTGCCGCTGTGGGGGCCCGGGCGGCCGTCGAGGCCGGTGAAGGTGCCGCCCGCCTCGGTCACGATGATCGCGTTGGCGGCCATGTCCCAGAGTGACAGCTCGGGTTCGGCGCAGAGGTCCACCGATCCCTCGGCGACCATCATGTACGGCCAGAAGTCGCCGTACGCGCGCGTGCGCCACACCTCGCGGGTGAGGTCGAGGAAGCCGTCGAGACGGCCCTGCTCCTCCCAGCCGGAGAGCGAGGAGTACGCGAAGGAGGCGTTTGGCAGGCTGCTGACGCGGGAGACGTGGATGCGGCCCGCCGAGGTCAGACTGCGGCCGCTGTACGCGCCGTGGCCCTTGGCGGCCCACCAGCGCCGGCCGAGCGCGGGCGCGGACACCAGGCCGACGACGGGCTGGTAGCCGCCCTCGCCCGCCTCCATCAGGGAGATGAGGGTCGCCCACACGGGCACACCGCGTACGTAGTTCTTGGTGCCGTCGATCGGGTCGACCACCCAGCGGCGGGGGCCGGTGCCCTCGATGCCGTACTCCTCGCCGAGGATCGCGTCCCGGGGGCGGGCGCGCTGGAGCTGGCCGCGGATGAGTTCCTCCGCCGCCTTGTCCGCCTCGCTCACCGGCGTCATGTCCGGCTTCGTCTCCACCTTCAGGTCGAGGGCCTTGAAACGGGCCATGGTGGCGGCGTCGGCGGCATCCGCGAGGACGTGGGCGAGGCGAAGGTCGTCAAGGTAGTCCTGCATGTGACGAACGGTATCCGCCGGGACGAGGCCGGGGCTACAGGGGGCCCGACCGCCCGTAAGGCCGTCCTGCCGGACGCCCTGCGGAGCGTCGGTGACGGCGGGGCCGGGCCTCTCCGTGGACCGGGCGTGTTCCGTGGCGCGCGAGCCGGCGGGCCACGCCCGCGCGAGCGCGACGCCTCCGGGCGGCGGCGCGTTCCATGGCTCCGCGTCGGCCGTCCCGTTGTCCGGTGGGCGCCGGGACGCTCGTGCAGGGTGGGGGTGGCGAACGCCTTTTCGTACCTCCGCGGACCCTTGACAGTGCATGTACGCGCGTCAAATCTGGGCGCAGTGTCGCTCGCCCCAGGGAGGCGAAGATGCCTGCAGCCCGGGAATCGCTGCTGGACGCCGCTTACACGGCGCTGGCCCGGCGGCCGTGGTCGGCGGTGCGGATGGTCGACGTCGCGGCGGCGGCGGGGGTGTCCCGGCAGACGCTGTACAACGAGTTCGGGAGCAAGGAAGGGCTGGCCAGAGCGCTGGTGAGGCGGGAGGCCGACGGCTATCTCGCCGGGGTGGAGCGGGCGCTGGCCGCGCACACCGACCCGCGGGACCGGCTGACCGCGACCGCCGAGTGGATGGCGTCGGCCGCCCGGGACAACGCGCTGGTACGGGCCATGCTCACCGGCTGCTGGAGCGAGCGCCTGCCCGCGCCGACCCTCTCCGCCGTGCCGTCCGCGTCCGCCGTGCCCGCGCAGCGCCGGGCGGACGGGCCACTGCCCACGCCCGGCGACTTCGTGCGGCTCGTGCGGGACAGGGCGGTGACCGTCCTGGGCGGCGCCGGGACCGGCCACGCCGACGGCTCCGAGCTGACCCGCTCCTGCGAACTGGTCGTACGGCTCGCGCTGTCGTGCGTGGCGGCGCCGCCGGGGGAGGGCGGGATGGCCGCGCTGGTGCGCGGCGCGCTCCCCGGCCAGCCGGTCTGACACCCGACAGGCGGGGACCTGACGGAGTTGGCGGACCCTCAGTGGGCGGAGCCCGAGAGCTGCAGGCCGATCACGCCGATGATGACGAGCGAGATCGACACGATCTTCAGGGTCGACACCAGGTCACCGAGGAAGACCATGCCGTAGATCGCGGTGCCCGCCGCGCCGATCCCGGTCCACACGGCGTACGCGGGGCCGACGTCCAGCTTCTTCAGGGACAGGGTCAGCAGGCCGAAGCTGCCCAGCGCGAAGGAGGCGAAGGCGATCGTCGGCCACAGCCGGGTGAACCCGTGGGAGAGCTTGAGGCACACGGCGAAGCCCGTCTCCAGAAAGCCGGCGACGATGACCAGCAGCCACGGCATGTACGGTCCTCCCGTAGGTCCTGATCTCCGGCTCGGTGCGATTATGCACTTACCGGCGGCGGGCCCCGGCAAACAACGCGAAGCTCAGTCGCCCTCTCGGCGATCCCGCGTGGCCAGCAGCCGGCGCAGGGAGAACAGCCGCGCCGGGTCCGCGTGCCCCTCCTCGACCCAGGCGTCCAGCGCGCAGTCGGGCTCGTCGTGACTGCACGCGCGCGGGCAGCCCTCCGTGCCCGGTTCCAGGTCCGGGAAGGCGTGGATCACGCGGGAGGGGTCGACGTGCGCCAGGCCGAAGGAGCGCACGCCCGGGGTGTCGACGACCCAGCCGTCCGCAGCGGTGAGCGGCAGCGCGAGCGCCGACGTCGTGGTGTGCCGGCCTCGGCCGGTCACCGCGTTCACATGCCCCGTGACCCGGCGGCGTTCCTCCGGGACCAGCGCGTTGACCAGGGTCGTCTTGCCCACGCCCGAGTGCCCCACGAAGGCGGTGATCTTGCCGTCCAGGTGCGCGCGCACCCGGTCCGCCGCATCGCCGTTCTCCAGCTCCTCGCGGCTGGTGACGACGTACGGGATGTCGAGGGCGCCGTACAGCTCCAGCAGCTTGTCCGGCGGGGCCAGGTCGGACTTGGTCATCACCAGCAGCGGCTCCAGGCCGCCGTCGAAGGCCGCGACCAGGCAGCGGTCGATCAGCCGCGGGCGCGGCTCGGGGTCGGCGAGCGCGGTGACGATCGCCAGCTGGTCGGCGTTGGCGACGACGACCCGCTCGTAGGGATCGTCGTCGTCGGCGGTACGGCGCAGCAGCGAGCCGCGCTCCTGAATGCGCACGATCCGCGCGAGGGTGTCCTTCTTGCCGGACAGGTCACCGACCAGGGCCACCCGGTCGCCCACGACGGCCGCCTTGCGGCCCAGCTCGCGGGCCTTCATCGCCATGACCGTACGGTCGCCGACCAGGCAGGTCAGCCGGCCGCGGTCGACGGTGAGGACCATGCCCTCGGCCGCGTCCTCGTGTTTGGGCCGGATATGCGTGCGCGGCCGGTTGCCCTTGCGGTTCGGGCGGGTGCGGATGTCGTCCTCGTCGGTGTGCTTGCCGTAGCGGCGCATGATCCCAGTCCGCCCGTCAGTTCCCCAGCATCCCGGTCCACAGCTCGGGGAAGTCGGGCAAGGTCTTCGCCGTCGTCGCCACGTTCTCGATCCGCACACCCTCGACCGCCAGGCCGATGATCGCACCGGCGGTCGCCATGCGGTGGTCCTCGTAGGTGTGGAACACCCCGCCGTGCAGCGGGCGCGGGCGGATGTGCAGGCCGTCGGCCGTCTCGGTGACGTCACCGCCCAGCCCGTTGATCTCCTTGGTCAGCGCGGCCAGCCGGTCCGTCTCGTGCAGCCGCAGGTGCGCCACGCCCCGCAGGGTCGAGGGGGAGTCCGCGAGCGCGGCGACCGCCGCGACACCCGGCGTCAGCTCGCCGACGTCACCGAGGTCGACATCGATGCCGTGGACGGCGCCCGAGCCGGTGAACACGAGCCCGAACTCGGTCAGTTCGCAGGTGCCGCCCATCTCGGTGAAGATCTCCCGCAGCCGGTCACCCGGCTGGGTGGTGCGCTCCGGCCAGTCCGGGATCAGCATCTTGCCGCCGGTGACCAGGGCCGCCGCCAGGAACGGCTGGGCGTTCGACAGGTCGGGCTCGATCGTCAGGTCCCGGCCCAGCAGGGCGCCCGGCGTCACCCGCCACACGTTCGGCTCGCCGCCCGACTCCGGGGTGTCCACCTGGGCGCCGACCGCGCGCAGCATGTCCACGGTCATCCGGATGTGCGGCATCGAGGGCAGGGTCGCGCCGGTGTGCCGGACCTCCACGCCCTGGTTGAAGCGGGGGCCCGACAGCAGCAGCGCCGAGACGAACTGGGAGGACGAGGAGGCGTCGATCGAGACCGGGCCGCCGTCCAGCGCCCCGCCGCCGTGCACGGTCAGCGGCAGCGCGCCCCGGCCGTCGTCGTCGATCCGGGCGCCGAGCACGCGCAGCGCGTCGATCACACCGTGCAGCGGCCGCTCGTAGGACCGCGGGTCCCCGTCGAAGCGGATCGGGCCGTCGGCGAGCGCGGCCACCGGCGGCAGGAAGCGCATCACCGTGCCGGCGTTGCCGACGTCGACGGTGGCCGGGCCGTGCAGGCCGGTGGGCAGCACCCGCCAGGCCTCCCCGGAGCCGTCCGGGCCCACCCCCTCCTCGATCTCGACCCCCATGGCCCGCAGGGCACCGGCCATCAGCAGCGTGTCGCGGGAGCGCAGCGGGCGGCGCAGCCAGCCGGGCTCGGAAGCGAGGGCGGCCAGCACGAGGGCGCGGTTGGTGACCGACTTGGACCCCGGCACGTGGACCGTGGCGTCGACGGCTCCGCTCGCGTGCGGGGCGGGCCAGAGGGCGGGGTGGGCGGTGTTCGGGGCCATGAGGCCACTTTATAAGCAGGGCCCGGTCTCAACCTTCCAGCAGCCAGCGGCCGCCACCGATGAGTGAGCACAGGGACACCGCGTGGAACAGGAACAGCCACAGCCCCGCCGGAACGTGCGTCAGCCGGGAGAGCTGGTCCGCGTCCGAGTCCCCGGCGCCGCCCCGCGACCGCTTGGACTGGAGCTCGAACGGCGGCCGCACGCCCCCGAGGAGGAGGAACCACACCACCGCGTAGGCGAAGGCGGCCTGCACCTGCGCACCGGCCAGCCAGGACACCAGCAGGAAGGCGCCCCCGGCCAGGACCACGGTCAGCACCCCGTACGCGTTGCGGATCATCACCAGCATCGCGACCAGCAGCGCGGTCGCCACCCACAGCAGCAGCGTGATGCGGCCCGCGGCCAGCAGCGCGGCCCCGCCCAGGCCCAGCAGCGAGGGGGCGGTGTACCCCGCGGCCGCGGTGAGGATCATGCCCAGCCCGTACGGCTTGCCCCGGCTGACCGTCAGACCGCTGGTGTCGGAGTGCAGGCGTATCCCCGTGAGCTGCCGGCCGGTGAGCAGCGCGACCAGGCCGTGGCCGCCCTCGTGGGCGATGGTCACGGCGTTGCGCGCGAGCCGCCACACCGGGTGCCAGACCACCACCGCGAGCGCGGCGACCAGAGTGGCGAGCACCACCCACAGGTCGGGGTCGGGCTGGGTGCCGGTCAGCCGGTCCCAGAAGTCGGGCAGCGCGGTGGCGGCGAGGCTGTCCATAGGTCCGAGTGGCTCCCTGTGCTCGGTTCGGTGCGTGTCCGGAGGAGGGCGGCGCGAGAGGTCGTCGCCGGAAGGTGGTGGTCGGGGGACGGGTGGGCCTGGCAGTGTGGCACGTATGTGCGGACGGTATGCATCCAGTCGTAGGCCGGAGGATCTCGCGGGCGTCTTCGGGATCGAGAAGTGGGAGCCCGAGGAGACCCTGGAAGCGGACTTCAACGTGGCCCCGACCAAGGAGGTCTACGCCGTTCTCGACCGTCCGGTGAAAGACGCGGACAGCCCGCGTCCGGTTCGCCAGCTGCGCCGGCTCAAGTGGGGCCTGGTGCCCTCCTGGGCCAAGACGCCCGAGGGCGGCGCCCGGATGATCAACGCGCGCGCGGAGACCGTGCACGAGAAGCCCTCCTACCGCCGCGCCTTCGCCGCCCGGCGCTGCATCCTGCCCGCCGACGGCTACTACGAGTGGGTCACCGGCAAGCAGGAGCGGGAGCTGGAGGAGGAGGGCCGCAGGAAGCGGCCCCGCAAGCAGCCCTACTTCGTGCTGCCCGCCGACGGCTCGGTGTTCGCGATGGCCGGTCTCTACGAGTTCTGGCGGGACCGCACGCTGCCCGACGACCACCCGGGCGCCTGGTGGGTCACCTGCTCGGTGATCACCACCGAGGCGGAGACCACCCCGCTGGCGGTGGCCCCCGCCGAGGGCCCGCACACCCTCGCCGAGATCCACCCCCGGATGCCGCTGATGCTCACCCCGGACCGCTGGGGCGCCTGGCTCGACCCCGCCCGCACCGACCCGGACGAGCTGCGCGGACTGCTGGCCCCGCCCCCGCCCGGCCTGATGCGCGCCTACCCGGTCGGCACCGCCGTCAGCAACGTCCGCAACAACGGACCGGAGCTGCTGAAGGAGCTTCAGGCGCCGGAGGAGGGCACACTCTTCTGACGTGACCACCACCGAGATCATCGCCACGGACGCCGGAGACGCCCGGATCACCTGGCACCCCGCGGAACAGCCGCGGCTGGTGCTGGCCCTCGGCCACGGCGCCGGCGGCGGCGTCGAGGCACGGGACCTCCAGGCGCTCGCCCGGGTGCTGCCCGGGCACGGGGCGAGCGTGGCCCTCGTCGAACAGCCCTGGCGGGTGGCCGGGAAGAAGCTCGCCCCCGCGCCGAAGACCCTGGACACCGGCTGGCGCGGGATCTGGCCCGCGCTCGCCCGGCCCGGCCTGCCGGTGGTCTCCGGCGGGCGCAGCGCCGGCGCCCGGGTCGCCTGCCGCACCGCCGGCGAACTCGGCGCGCACGCGGTGCTGGCGCTCAGCTTCCCGCTGCACCCGCCGGGCCGGCCGGAGAAGTCGCGGGCCGACGAACTCCTCGGCGCCGGGGTGCCCACGCTGGTCGTCCAGGGCGGCGCCGACCCCTTCGGCAGGCCGGCGGAGTTCCCCGAGGGCGACCACGAACTGGCCGAGGTGCCCCACGGCGACCACGGGTTCGCCGTGCCCAAACGCGCCGCGATCACCCAGGAGGAGGCGCTCGACGTCCTCACCGGCGCCGTCGTGGCGTGGACCCGGTCACTCGGCTGACCCCCGGGAATGCGGGGCGGCGGAGCACTGTTGTGGCGGACAGAAGTGCTGGGGAACCGGCACCGAAGTCCTAGGAGAGGAAGTCCGCCGCATGGGTTCGACCATCTGCCCGAGCCGCAGCAGCCGCACTGACCTGGACTGGACGGTGCTGCACGCGGCCAAGGCCACCCCTATTCGAGGGGCGGCAGGCACGGGTCGTGTTCTATCCTCCGAAACGAGTGGGATCGGTCTCGGTCCTGCCCGGGATCTTGAGGAGGTGGGTCCGGTCACCGGTACCGACGCAGGGACCGACAACGGCCAGGCGGAGCAGCCCGAGGGCCGGGGCGACAGCGCTGAGTCGACCGCGGAGCGCAGCGCGCGCTTCGAGCGGGACGCGCTCGAATTCCTCGACCAGATGTACTCGGCCGCGCTGCGCATGACGCGCAACCCGGCCGACGCCGAGGACCTGGTGCAGGAGACCTACGCGAAGGCGTACGCGTCCTTCCACCAGTTCCGCGAGGGCACCAACCTGAAGGCCTGGCTGTACCGGATCCTCACCAACACCTTCATCAACTCGTACCGCAAGAAGCAGCGCGAGCCCCAGCGCAGCGCGGCCGAGGAGATCGAGGACTGGCAGCTCGCCCGTGCCGAGTCGCACATGTCGACCGGTCTGCGCTCCGCCGAGTCGCAGGCGCTCGACCACCTGCCGGACTCCGACGTGAAGGAAGCGCTGCAGGCGATCCCCGAGGAGTTCCGCATCGCCGTCTATCTCGCGGACGTAGAGGGCTTTGCGTACAAGGAGATCGCGGACATCATGGGGACACCCATCGGTACGGTGATGTCCCGGCTGCACCGGGGCCGCCGTCAACTGCGCGGCATGCTCGAGGACTACGCCCGTGAGCGGGGGCTGGTCCCGGCCGGCGCCGGAGAGTCGAACGAAGCGAAAGGCTCGGGCTCATGAGCTGCGGAGAGCCGCACGAGACGGACTGCAGTGAGGTCCTCGACCACCTGTACGAGTTCCTCGACAGCGAGATGCCGGACGTCGACCGCGACAAGTTCCAGCACCACTTCGAGGAATGCTCCCCGTGCCTGGAGAAGTACGGCCTGGAGCAGGCCGTGAAGAAGCTGGTCAAGCGGTGCTGCGGACATGACGACGTGCCCGCGGACCTGCGCGCCAAGGTCATGGGGCGGATCGACCTGATCCGCTCCGGGCACACCGTGCCCGAGCACGACGTGACCGCCGCTCCGCAGGAGCGCTGAGCGCCGCGGCGGAGCCGCCGCCCCGCCACGACCCGTCATCACTCGAACGTGCTAATCCCCGGGGCATGGTCCCCCGCGCCCCCCGACGCCCGTCCTAGGCTCCGAGCCTGGGCAGGCACGGTCGGGGAGGGGCGTGATGGAGGCGGTTCCGGCGAGGGCGCGAGCCTGGGTCGCCTGCGTCGCTCTGTCGGTCGTCCTCTGCGCGCTGCCGTTCCCGGGCACCCGCACCCCCTGGTGGGCGCTGACCCTGCTCGCGGGCCTGTACGCGGCCTGCGACCACGTCGTGGGACGCCGTCTGGGCGGCACGTTCTACCCCGTCCTGCTCGCCGGGGCGTTCCTGCTGCCCCCGCCCGCCGCCGCGCTCGTGCCGCTGCCGGCCGCCCTGCTCGCCCGCGTCGAGGAGCGGCCCGTCCGGCTCCGCCGGGTGTGGCGGGCCGCGCGGCCCTCGCTCGCCGTGTGGGGCGCGGCCCGGGTCCACTGGTCGCTCGGCGGCCGTGACGCCGTCGTCGCCTGCCACTTCCCCTACGTGCTCGTGCCCGCCGGAGCTGCCGTCCTCGCCTTCTGCCTGGTGCTCTCCGTGCTCGACGGCGGGATCCTGGCGGCGGGCGCGGGGGTGCCGCCCACCCCTCGCAGGCCGTGGGGGAGGGTGTCGCCGCGCCGGGCCTGGGGCGGGCTGCTGTTCCGCTCCCTCGCGCCGGTCGCGGTGCACGGACTGGCCGGGCTGATGATGGCCGTGCTGTGGCGCAGCCGCTACGGGCCCGTCGCCGCGCTGCTCGTGCTGCTGCCGATGTGCGTCTCCTGCTGGGTCTTCGCCCAGTACCACCGCGA
Organism: Streptomyces sp. WI03-4A; assembly: GCF_033792105.1. NCBI lineage: Bacteria > Bacillati > Actinomycetota > Actinomycetes > Kitasatosporales > Streptomycetaceae > Streptomyces > Streptomyces sp. WI03-4A. Next base: position 46,190 of record NZ_JARAUO010000047.1, on the reverse strand, counting down.
GCGGGCCGCCCACCAGGCCACCATCCGCGCGCTGGTGCAGGCCGTCGACATCAAGGACGGCTACACCCGTGGCCACAGCGAACGGGTCGGCCAGGCGTCCGTGCTGATCGCCCGCGAACTCGGCATGGACGACGCGCGCGTCGAGGTGCTGCGCTTCGCCGGCATCCTGCACGACGTCGGCAAGCTCGGTGTGCCCACCCGACTGCTGCGCAAGGACGGCCCGCTGACCCCCGAGGAGCGGCGGGTCATCGAGCTGCACCCCGAGTACGGCCACGAGATGGTCCGCGGGATCTCCTTCCTCGGCGAGGCCCGGGCGGCCATCCTCCACCACCACGAACGGCTCGACGGCAGCGGCTACCCGTACGGGCTCGCGGGCGGGCAGATCCCCGAGTGCGCCCGCGTGGTGGCCGTCGCCGACGCCTTCGACGCCATGACCTCCACCCGCTCCTACAGCCGGGCCCGGCCCGTCGAGGCCGCGGTCACCGAGCTGCGGCGGTGCGCCGGGACCCATTTCGACCCCCGCATGGTCACCGCGCTCGCCGACGCGCTGGACCGGCACGGCTGGCACCCGGCCGTCACCGCCGACGAGACCTCGCCCGCGGTCCCGGCCCAGCAGCCGGCCGCCGGCAGCCCGAGCGGAGCGGGCCGGTGACCGCCCTGCGGATCGTGCACACGGGCGCCGGCCTCACCGCGGGTGCCTGCCTCGCCGTCAGCCTGTGGAGCGGGATCGAGGACCGGGGCGTGGCGCTCGCCTTCGGGGTGCTCATAGCCGTCGGCGAGCTGACCCGGTGGAGCGGGCCCCAGGTCCGGCAGGCCGCCCCGCTGGGCACCGCCGGATCGCTGTCGTACGCGCTGCTCGGAGCCGACGCCGGACATCCCACCCAGCACGGCGCCGCGCAGGTGGTCACCGTCGTCCTCGCCGCCTCCCTGCTCGGCGGCGTCCCGCACCTCTGGTCCGGCCGCACCCCGACCCTCGACCACCTGGCCCGCCGTGTCCTGACCGTCGGCTTCGCCGCCGTGTGCTTCCAGCCCCTGTACCTGCAGGGCGCCCTGGAGGGCTGGGACGGCCCCGGCTACGCCCTGCTCGTCGTCGCCCTGCTCGTCCTGACCGCCCTGTGCGACGCCGTCCTCGCCGCCGCGCTCGCCCACTCCCGCACCGGCTGGCCCTTCGGCCCGCAGCTGCGCGAGGAGCTGCGCGGACTGCTCGGCATCGGGTCCGCCGTGTGCGCGACCGGCGCGGTGATGGCGCTCGCCGTCGCCGTCGCCGGACTGTGGGCACTGCCGGTGTTCTGCCTGCCCCTGCTGCTCACCCAGCTCTCCGTGCGCCGCTACGCCGCCGTCCGCGCCACCTACCGGCAGACCATCGCCTCCCTCGCCCGCGCCACCGAGATCGCCGGGTACACCCCCGCCGGGCACGCCCGCCGGGTCGCCGCGCTCAGCCTGGCCGTCGGCCGCGAACTTGGCCTGCCCGGGCCCGCGCTGACCGTCCTGGAGTACGCCGCCCTCATGCACGACATCGGCCAGCTCAGCCTGGTCGACCCGGTCCCGGCCGGCGCCACCGCCGCCCTGCCCCGCGAGGAGCAGCGGCGCATCGCGCTGCTCGGCGGCGCCGTCGTCCGGCAGACCGGGGTGGACGCGGCGGTCGCCGTCGTCGTCGAGCGGCAGGCCGACCCCTGCGCGGACCAGCCGCCGGCCGCGCGGATCATCCGGGCGGTGAACGCGTACGAGGAGAAGGCGCGCGACGCCGGGCCCGACGGACCGCTGCGTGCGCTGGAGGAGCTGCGCCTGGCCACCGCGGGGGACTACGCTCCGGAAGTCGTGGAGTCGCTCGCCCGGGTGCTGTCGGGGGCCGGGGGGTGGCGAGGCGACAACGGCGCCGGAGCGCGGCCCGACTGTCTGACCCAGCGCGTGACGGGGTAACCCATGGGTAATGAGCGCCCCTCCCGCCGTACGTGGTTGGATGCGAGGGAGAGGGTGTCCGGGGGCACAAGCCAGCCCACGTGCGGAACTGGAACTGGCAGGCGGGAATCGTGAGGATCTTCGGCAAGGGACGGCACCGGCCCTCCGCCTCCTGGCGGCAGGCCACCGACAGGGCGTTCACGCTCATCGGCGACGGCCGGTACGAGGACGCGGGCGAGCTGCTGACACGCGCCGCCGACCTGGAACCCTGGCTGTCGGAGTCCTGGTTCAACCTCGCGCTGCTGCACAAGTTCCGGCACGACTGGGAGCAGGCCCGCGCCGCCGGACTGCGCGCCGTGGCCCTCCTGGACCGCGAGACCGGCGCTCCGGACTGGTGGAACGTGGGCATCGCCGCGACCGCCCTGCAGGACTGGCCGCTGGCCCGCCGGGCCTGGCAGGCCTACGGGCTGCGGGTGCCCGGGGGTACCTCCCGGCCGAAGGCCGGGGGAGGGGCCACCGCCTCCGGCGAGCCGCTCGGCATGGAACTGGGCAGCGCGGCCGTACGGCTCTCCCCGGAGGGCGAGGCCGAGGTGGTCTGGGGCCGCCGGCTCGACCCGGCGCGGATCGAGGTGCTGTCCATCCCGCTCCCGTCGTCCGGGCGGCGCTGGGGCGAGGTCGTGCTGCACGACGGCGTCCCGCACGGCGAGCGCACCACGTCCGCCGGGCACTCCTACCCGGTCTTCGACGAGATCGAGCTGTGGGCGCCCTCGCCCGTCCCCACCTGGGTGGTGCTGCTGGAAGCGGCCACCGAGGCCGACCGGGACGCCCTGGAGCAGCTCGCCGCCGACGCCGGATTCGCCGCCGAGGACTGGTCCTCGTCGGTGCGGCTGCTGTGCCGCATGTGCTCGGAGTCGCGGATGCCCTCGGACGAGGGCGACGGCATGCACCTGGACCCGCACGACCACAGCGAGCCGGGGCACCCCGGGCCGCTCGGGCACCGCACGGACGGCCAGCTGTGGGTGCCGGAGCGGGAGTGCGGAGTGGCGGCACCCGCCTCGCTGGTCCGGGGGCTGCTGGACGGCTGGGTCGCCGACAGCCCGGACTCGCGCGACTGGCGGGATCTCGAAGAGGTGTGCTGACGCAGCCCCGGGCCGCGGGCCCCTGGGGGGCTGGTCACGCGGTTCCGCGCGCCCGTGACAGGGCGCTGCACGTACCCTGTATCAGCATCACTCCCAGTATTTGTGCAGGAAGGCTTACGTCGGTCATGGCGCAGCAGGACACCGATCAGCAGCACGCGGGCGTGCTCCCCGTCGACGACGAGGGGTACGTCGTCGACACGGAGGACTGCGAGGAGCGCGAGAACGCCTGGCGCGAGCGCGGCACCTCGCGGCCGATCACCGTCGTCGGCAACCCCGTGCTGCACACCGAGTGCAAGGACGTCACCGAGTTCGGCGCGGAGCTGGACCAGCTGGTAGCGGACATGTTCGCCAGCCAGCGCACCGCCGAGGGCGTGGGCCTGGCCGCCAACCAGATCGGTGTGGACCTGAAGGTCTTCGTCTACGACTGCCAGGACGACGAGGGTGTCCGGCACGTGGGCGTGGTGTGCAACCCGAAGCTGGTGGAGCTGCCCGCCGACCAGCGCCGGCTGGACGACAGCAACGAGGGCTGCCTGTCCGTGCCCACGGCGTACGCGCCGCTCGCGCGCCCCGACTACGCCGAGGTCACCGGCCAGGACGAGAAGGGCAACCCGATCAGGGTCCGGGGCACCGGCTACTTCGCACGGTGTTTGCAGCACGAGACGGACCACCTGTACGGCTACCTCTACATCGACCGGCTGTCGAAGCGGGACCGCAAGGACGCGCTGCGGCAGATGGCCGAGAACGAGCCACGCTACCCCGTGGTCGCCAACGGCTGAGAGACACGGCCGAGACGTACGGCGACCCTGCGGGAGCAGCCACGACGTCATCGACGACGCCCGGTCGGGATCCTTCCCGACCGGGCGTCGTTCGTTTGTTCGTCGCATGATTCCCGGCATGTTGGGGTGGTGAGTGGAGCAAATCCGTTCCCATAACGGTCAGTTGTGGTGCTGAATGTAAGAGCGGGGATACGCAACGGCGCACGCCCGGCACGGCACGGAGGGGTGTTGCGCTCCTGGCGGCTGAGAGGGGACTGTTCGTGCACGCTTTCTCACACGGCACCACATCGTCGACAGCGGTCGCGGTACCGCCGTCTCTCGCCCTCCCGGTGATCGAGGAGCTGTTTCCCCGACAACTCCACCCGTATTGGCCGAAGCTCCAGGAGAAGACCCGGGTGTGGCTGCTCGAAAAGCGGCTCATGCCGGCGGACAAGGTGCGGGAATATGCCGACGGTCTTTGCTACACCGACCTGATGGCGGGGTACTACACGGACGCCACCGAGGAGGTCCTCCAGGCCATCGCGGACTACAGCGCCTGGTTCTTCGTCTGGGACGACCGCCACGACCGGGACATCGTGCACGGCCGCCCGGACGACTGGCGGCGCCTCAGGCACCGACTGCACGCGGCCCTCGCCTCCCCCCGGCACCATCTGCATCACCCGGACTCCCTGGTGGCGGGGTTCGCGGACAGCGTGCTGCGGTTGTACTCGTTCCTGCCGCGCACCTGGAACCGGCGTTTCGCCCGCCACTTCCACGCGGTGATCGAGGCCTACGACCGCGAGTTCCGCAACCGGACCGCGGGACACGTCCCGAAGGTCGAGGAGTATCTCGCCCTGCGCCGGCTCACCTTCGCGCACTGGATATGGACGGACCTGCTGGAGCAGGGCGCCGGTTGTGAACTCCCGGACCCGGTGCGGAAACACGCGGCATATCGCAGGCCGGCACTGCTGAGCCAGGAATTCGCCGCCTGGTACAACGACCTCTGTTCGCTGCCCAAGGAAATAGCGGGCGACGAGGTGCACAATCTGGGAATCAGTCTCGTCACCCACGAGGGGTTCACCCTCGAAGAAGCCGTGGACGAAGTCAGGCGACGCGTCGAGGAATGCATCAGTGAATTCCTGGAGGCCGAGCGCGAAGCCCTGCGGTTCGCCGACGGACTCGCCGACGGAACCACCCGTGGAAAGGAATTGAGCGCCGCCGTGCGCGTCTGCGTCGGCAACATGCGGAACTGGTTCAGCTCCGTCTACTGGTTCCACCACGAGTCAGGCCGGTACATGGTCGACAGCTGGGACGACCGGTCCACTCCCCCGTACGTCAACAACGAAGCGGCAGGTGAGAAATGACCGTCGAGTCTGTGAAGCCCGTGACCCCGCGGACGCCGGAACTGCGCGAGCCGCCGCTGGCCGGCGGCGCCGTCCCGGGCCTCGGCCACGGCCTGAAACTGGTCCGCGACCCGCTGGCCTTCATGTCCGGCCTGCGTGAGCACGGCGACGTCGTGCGGCTGCGGCTCGGCCCGAAGACGGTCTACGCCGTCACCACCCCGGCGCTCACCGGCGCCCTCGCGCTCAGCCCCGACTACCGCATCGGCGGACCGCTGTGGGAGTCCCTGGAGGGCCTGCTGGGCAAGGAGGGCGTGGCCACCGCCAACGGCCCCCGCCACCGCCGCCAGCGGCGCACCATACAGCCCGCGTTCCGGCTCGACGCGATCCCCGCCTACGGCCCGGTGATGGAGGAGGAGGCGCACGGGCTGACCGAGCGCTGGAAGCCGGGCGCGACCGTCGACTGCACCGCGGAGTCGTTCCGCGTCGCCGTGCGCATCGCCGCCCGCTGCCTGCTGCGCGGCGAGTACATGGACGAGCGCGCGGAGCGGCTGAGCGCCGATCTCGCGACCGTCTTCCGTGGTATGTACCGCAGGATGGTCATCCCGCTCGGACCGCTCTACCGGCTGCCGCTCCCGGCCAACCGTGAATTCAACCGGGCGCTGGCCGATTTGCATCTGCTGGTCGACGAGATCGTCGCCGAGCGGAGGGCATCTGGTCAAAAGCCGGACGATTTGCTGACGGCACTGCTGGAGGCGAAGGACGACAATGGCGACCCCATCGGGGAACAGGAGATCCACGACCAGGTGGTCGCGATACTCACCCCCGGAAGCGAAACAGTCGCCTCCACGATCATGTGGCTGCTCCAGGTGCTCGCGGAACACCCGGAACACGCCGAGAAGGTGCGCGCGGAGGTCGAATCCGCGACCGGTGGCCGACCCGTCGGATTCGCCGACGTACGGGAGCTCAGGCACACCAACAATGTGGTCGTGGAAGCCATGCGGCTCAGGCCCGCCGTATGGATATTGACCCGGCGCGCGGTGACCGACACCGAGCTGGGCGGCTATCGCATTCCGGCCGGGGCGGACATCGTCTACAGCCCCTACGCCGTCCAGCGCGACGCCCGCTCCTACGACCGGCACCTCGACTTCGACCCGGACCGCTGGCTGCCCGAGCGGGCCAAGGAGGTGCCGAAGTACGCCATGAGCCCGTTCAGCGTGGGCAACCGCAAGTGCCCCAGCGACCACTTCTCCATGGCCCAGCTGAGCCTGATCACCGCGGCGATCTCGGCGAAGTACCGCTTCGAGCAGGTCGGCGGGTCGAACGACAGCACCCGCGTGGGCATCACGCTGCGGCCGCACCGGCTGCTGCTCAGGCCGCTGCCCTGGTAGCCCGCGGGCAGTCGGCGCCGGCGCGTGTTCAGGCGGCCTGCGGGCCGCGGAACGTGCGCCGGTAGGCCGCCGGGGTGGTGCCCAGCGCGCGGACGAACTGGTGGCGCAGCGCGGCCGCCGTGCCGAAGCCCGTGCGCGAGGCGATCGCGTCCATGGTCTCGTCCGTGCCCTCCAGCAACTCCTGTGCCAGCAACACGCGCTGGCGCAGGATCCAGCGGTAGGGGGTGGTCCCCGTCTCCTGCTGGAAGCGGCGGGCGAAGGTGCGCGGGGCCATGTGGGCGCGGGCGGCGAGTTGTTCGACGGTCACCTCCCGGTCGAGGTGCCGCTCCATCCACGCCAGGACCTCGCCGACGGTGTCGCACGGGGCCTTGGGCAGCGGCCGCTCGATGTACTGCGCCTGCCCGCCGTCCCGGTGCGGCGGCACCACCATGCGCCGGGCGATCCGGTTGGCGACCTCCGGGCCCTGTTCCCTGCGCACGAGGTGCAGACAGGCGTCGATGCCGGCCGCGGTGCCGGCCGAGGTGATCACCGGGTCCTCGTCCACGTAGAGCACGTCCGGCTCGACGGTCAGCCGCGGGTACTGGCGGGCCAGCTCGTCCGCGTGGTGCCAGTGCACGGCGCACCGTCGGCCGTCCAGCAGCCCGGCCGCGGCGAGCACGAAGACGCCCGAGCAGACGCTGAGCACCCGGGCGCCGCGGTCCACGCCGCGGCGCAGGGCGTCCAGCAGCTCGGGCGGGAACGGGCGGGAGGCGTAGTCGGACCCGGCCGGCACGGCGATCAGATCGGCCGAATCCAGTCGCTCCAGGCCGTGCTCGACGTGCAGCGAGAAACCCGCGTTCGAACGCAGCGTCCGGCCTTCGGCCGAGGCGACCGCGAAGTCGTACACCGGCAGGCCCTCGTCGCTGCGGTCGGTGCCGAAGACCTCGCACACGACGGCCAGCTCGAAGGGGTTCACGCCGTCGAGCAGGACGGCGACCACATTGCGCAGCATGCCGCCAGTGTGCCTCGATGCTGGCAGTAAATCGAGGGTGCACGGCAGTCCTGCCACTCCCGGTAAGGAGTGTCAGGCGCGACAGTGGTGTCTATGACTACGGCACAGACAGAAGGACTGCTCGGCATGATCGCCGTGATCGGGATCCTGGGCCTCCTGGTCCTCCCGGCGGTGATCGGCATCGTGCGGGACCGGATCATCGACCGGCAGATCAGGAGGGCCCAGGAGGCCCGGGGAGCCCGGGAGGCCCGGGCCGGAAGGAGGGATCAGAAGTCCTCGTCCAGGTCGACCGTGCCTTCCACCGCGACCTGGTACGCCGACGGGCGGCGCTCGAAGAAGTTCGTCAGCTCCTGAACACCCTGCAGCTCCATGAAGGAGAACGGGTTCTCCGAGCCGTACACCGGGGCGAAGCCGAGCCGCGTCAGACGCTGGTCGGCGACGCACTCCAGGTACTGGCGCATCGACTCGGTGTTCATCCCCGGGAGGCCGTCACCGCACAGGTCGCGCGCGAACTGCAGCTCGGCCTCGACGGCCTCCCGCAGCATGTCGGTGACCTGCTGCTGCAGCTCGTCGTCGAAGAGGTCGGGCTCCTCCTTGCGGACGGTGTCGACCACGTCGAAGGCGAAGGACATGTGCATCGTCTCGTCGCGGAACACCCAGTTGGTGCCGGTGGCGAGGCCGTGCAGCAGGCCCCGGCTGCGGAACCAGTAGACGTACGCGAAGGCCCCGTAGAAGAACAGCCCCTCGATGCACGCGGCGAAGCAGATCAGGTTCAGCAGGAACCGCCGGCGGTCCGCCCGGGACTCCAGCCGCTCCAGCTTCTCCACCTCGTTGATCCACTTGAAGCAGAACCCCGCCTTCTCGCGGATGGAGGGGATGTTCTCCACGGCCGCGAAGGCCGCCGTCCGGTCGTCCGGGTCGGGCAGGTAGGTGTCCAGGAGCGTCAGGTAGAACTGGACGTGCACGGCCTCCTCGAAGAGCTGCCGGCTCAGGTAGAGCCGCGCCTCGGGGGAGTTGATGTGCTTGTACAGCGTCAGCACCAGGTTGTTCGCGACGATCGAGTCACCCGTCGCGAAGAAGGCCACCAGGCGGCCGATGAGGTGCTGCTCCTCCGGGGACAGCTTCGCGAGGTCGGCCACGTCCGAGTGGAGGTCGACCTCCTCCACGGTCCAGGTGTTCTTGATGGCGTCGCGGTAGCGCTCGTAGAAGTCCGGGTAGCGCATCGGACGCAGGGTCAGTTCGAAGCCCGGGTCGAGCAGGTTCTGGTTACGGGTGGTCATTACTGGCAGGCCTCGCAGGACTCGGGGTTCTCAAGGGAGCAGGCGACCGCGTCGGGGTCGGCGGCCTGCTGGACGGGGATGGTGGCCTCGGTCCGCGCCTGGGCCTGGGCGGCCCGGGCGATCCGGGTCGCCGGGCGGGAGCGCAGGTAGTACGTCGTCTTCAGGCCCGACTTCCAGGCGTACGCGTACATCGAGGAGAGCTTGCCGATGGTCGGCGTCTCCAGGAACAGGTTCAGCGACTGGGCCTGGTCCAGGAACGGGGTGCGGGCGGCGGCCATGTCGATCAGGCCGCGCTGCGGGATCTCCCACGCCGTGCGGTACAGCGCCCGCACGTCGGCCGGGATCCAGGCGAATTCCTGCACCGATCCGTTGGAGTCGCGCAACGCCTCCCGGGTCCGGGCGTCCCACACGCCCAGCTCCTTCAGGTCCTGCACCAGGTAGGAGTTGACCTGGAGGAACTCACCGGACAGCGTCTCGCGCTTGAACAGGTTGGACACCTGCGGCTCGATGCACTCGTACACGCCCGCGATGGAGGCGATGGTCGCGGTGGGCGCGATCGCCAGGAGGAGCGAGTTGCGCAGGCCCACGGAGGCGATCCGCTCGCGCAGCGCCGCCCAGCGCTCCGGCCAGGTCGGTTCCACGTCGTAGTGGTCCGGGTGCAGGACGCCGCGGGCGGTGCGGGTCTTCTCCCAGGCCGGCAGCGGGCCGTTGCGCTCGGCGAGGTCGGCGGAGGCCTCGTACGCGGCCAGCATGATCCGCTCGGCGATCCGCGTGGACAGGGCCCTGGCCTCGGCGGAGTCGAAGGGCAGGCGCAGCTTGAAGAAGACGTCCTGGAGACCCATGGCGCCCAGGCCCACCGGACGCCACTTGGCGTTGGAGCGGCCCGCCTGCTCGGTCGGGTAGAAGTTGATGTCGACGACGCGGTCGAGGAAGGTGACGGCCGTGCGGACCGTGGCGTCCAGGCGCTCCCAGTCGAGGTCCCCGTCGGTCACGAAGGCGCCGAGGTTGACCGACCCCAGGTTGCAGACCGCCGTCTCCCCGTCGTCGGTGACCTCCAGGATCTCGGTGCAGAGGTTGGAGGAGTGGACGACATGGCCCGGCTCCGCCGTCTGGTTCGCGGTGCGGTTGGCGGCGTCCTTGAAGGTCATCCAGCCGTTGCCGGTCTGCGCGAGGGTGCGCATCATGCGGCCGTACAGGTCGCGGGCCGGGATGGTCCGGCGGGCGAGCCCGTCCGCCTCCGCCTTGCGGTAGGCCGCGTCGAACTCCGCGCCCCACAGGTCCACCAGTTCGGGCACGTCCGCCGGGGAGAACAGTGACCACTGCTCGTCGGCGTTGACCCGGCGCATGAACTCGTCCGGGACCCAGTGCGCCAGGTTCAGGTTGTGCGTACGGCGGGCGTCCTCACCGGTGTTGTCGCGCAGCTCCAGGAACTCCTCGATGTCGGAGTGCCAGGTCTCCAGGTACACCGCGGCCGCGCCCTTGCGCCGTCCGCCCTGGTTCACGGCGGCCACCGAGGCGTCCAGGGTCTTCAGGAACGGCACGATGCCGTTGGAGTGCCCGTTGGTGCCGCGGATCAGCGAACCGCGGCTACGGATGCGGGAGTACGACAGGCCGATGCCGCCGGCGTGCTTCGAGAGCCGTGCCACCTGGTGGTAGCGGTCGTAGATGGAGTCCAGCTCGTCCAGGGGCGAGTCGAGCAGGTAGCAGGACGACATCTGCGGGTGCCGCGTGCCGGAGTTGAACAGCGTGGGGGAGGAGGGCAGGTAGTCGAGGCGGCTCATCAGCCGGTAGAGCGCGGCGACCTCGTCCAGCGAGCGGACCGTGTCGTCCTCGGCGAGGCCCGACGCCACCCGCAGCATGAAGTGCTGGGGCGTCTCGATCACCTTGCGGGTGATGGGGTGCCGGAGCAGGTAGCGGCTGTGCAGGGTGCGCAGGCCGAAATAGCCGAAGCGGTCGTCGGCCGCGGTGTCGACCAGCGCGTCCAGACGGTCGGCGTGCAGCCGGACGAACTCCGCGGTGCGGTCGGCGATCAGGCCCTCGCGGTGGCCCACGGCGACGGACCCGGTGAAGGAGGTGACGCCCTGCGAGGCGGCCTCGGCGCGCACCGAGACGGTCAGCAGCCGGGCGGCCAGCCGGGAGTAGGCGGGGTCCTCGGAGATGAGCCCGGCGGCCGCCTCCGTGGCCAGCTCGCGCAGCTCCGCCTCGTCGGCCCGTGCGGACCGGCCGCGCAGCGCAGCCGCGGCCACCCGGCCGGGGTCGGCGTCGGGGAGGTCGGCGGTCAGCTCGGTCAGGGTCCGCAGCAGCGCGGCACCGGGACCGTCGGTGTTCGGGTCGCTGACCGAAGCCGGATCGGCGGGCGCGATGGTCACGTGGGGCTCTCCCTCGCTCGGCACGGGGGCCTGGCGGAGGGCAGCGGGCGGCGACGGCACGAGCGCGCACGACGTCGCGTCCACCGGCCCACTCCACGAGGCCCGGACGTCTGGAGGCACCCGGACCGGACGGCCGGGCGCGCGCTGACGGCAGGTCCTCGGACTGGACAGGCGTGCGGATGCACGCAAGTACACCGTTGCGGGACAGTTCCGGATTCGCACCGGATTCCCCTGCGGCGACAGCGAGCATGAGCATACATCTAGTGCCGGGCTGTGGTGTCACCCCCAGATGTTGTGTCTGTCGCGGGGTGCGGTGGCTCCAGAGGGTCAGCTCACGGACCGCCAGAGTGACGAGCGTGCCGGCCCCGGCGGAGCGCCGGAGGACGGCCGGCGGACGCCCGGGGGCGACGCGGAGCGGGCCGCCGACATGCCGTCGGCGGCCCGCTCCCGGTGCGTGGTCGGGTCAGTGCCCGGCGCCCGCCGTGGCCGGCGGGAGCTCCACCTGGACCCCCGCGTCGCCCGCGTCCGCCGTGTAGTCCTCCGGCCGGGTCTCGTCGAGGCCCTCGGGGGCCTTCACGGCCTTCAGGACGAACGTGAGGACCACCGTGACCACCACGTTGAGGACGAACGCCGTGAGACCGATGTAGCCGATCTCGCCGATGCCCGGGATCTCCTTTGCGGAGCCGCCGAAGTGCTTCTGGGTCGGGGAGGCGACGCCGTAGGCGGCGAGCGTGCCGTAGACCATGCCGACCGCCCAGCCGGCGAGCAGCGCCCAGCGGTGGAACCAGCGGGTGAACAGACCGCCGACCAGGGCCGGGAAGGTCTGCAGGATCCAGATGCCGCCCAGCAGCTGGAAGTTGATGGCCACCGTCTTGTCCATCGTCAGGACGAAGACCAGCGCGCCCACCTTCACCAGCAGCGACACGACCTTGGAGACCTGGGCCTCCTGCTTGGGCGTGGCGTCCGGCTTGATGAAGTCCCTGTAGATGTTGCGCGTGAACAGGTTCGCCGCCGCGATGGACATGATGGCCGCCGGCACCAGGGCGCCGATGCCGATCGCCGCGAAGGCCACGCCCGCGAACCAGTCCGGGAACATGTCCTCGAAGAGCTGCGGGATCGCCAGCTGCCCGTTGGTCACCTTGACCCCGGCCGCGATCGCCATGAAGCCGAGCAGCGCGAGCAGGCCCAGCATCAGCGAGTACAGCGGCAGGATCGTGGTGTTGCGGCGGATCACCTCACGGCTCCTGGAGGACAGGGTCGCGGTGATCGAGTGCGGGTACATGAACAGCGCCAGGGCCGAGCCGAGCGCCAGCGTGGCGTAGGTCCACTGGCCGGCCTCCGGCGGCGTGAGCGCGCCGCGCGGCTTGCCGGTGGCCGGGTTGACCTGGCTGAACGCGTCGCCCGCCTTGGCGAAGACGTCGTCGAACCCGCCCAGCTTGATCGGGATGTAGATGATCGCCACCGCGATGACGATGTAGATCAGCGCGTCCTTCACGAACGCGATCAGGGCGGGGGCGCGCAGACCCGACGAGTAGGTGTACGCGGCCAGCACGCCGAAGGCGATGAGCAGCGGCAGGTCCTTCACGAACCAATTGGTGTTCTCGCCGCCACCGACCCCCATCACGTCCAGCACCGCCTGGATGCCGACGAGCTGGAGCGCGATGTACGGCATCGTCGCGAGGATGCCGGTGAGCGCCACGGCCAGCGACAGGCCCTTGGAGCCGAAGCGGCCGCGCACGAAGTCCGACGTCGTCACATAGCCGTGGCGGTGCGAGACCGACCACAGACGGGGCAGGAACGTGAAGATCAGCGGGTAGACCAGGATCGTGTACGGCACCGCGAAGAAGCCGGCCGCGCCCGCCGCGTAGATCGCGGCCGGTACAGCGACGAAGGTGTACGCCGTGTACAGGTCGCCGCCGAGCAGGAACCAGGTGACCCAGGTGCCGAACGACCGTCCGCCCAGGCCCCATTCGTCCAGGGAGTGCTCGTTGTCGGCCTTGCGCCAGCGCGCGGCCAGGAAGCCCATGACCGTGACGGCCAGGAAGAAGAAGACGAAGACGCCGAGCGCGACGCCGTTGACGCCGTCCTTCACTTCGCAACACCTCCGCCCTGCGTCCGGCGTCCGCGCTGGTCACGCAGCCACAGCCGGTGGGCGAGCACGGTGAGCGCGGTGGAGATCAGCACCCACAGCATCTGGTACCAGTAGAAGAACGGGATCCCGATGAACGCGGGGTCCGTCTTGGCGTACGAGCCGACCCACAGCATCGCCACGAAGGGCGCTACGAGGCACAGAGCGATGATCACGCGGACCGGTGTCACCACCGGTGGTCTCACTTCAGGCGTTTCGGACATGCCACGGCTCCGTCCCCTCGCTGATCAACCTGTGTAATGCGCAGGCAATCTAGGTGACGGTGTCGCGGGAGCGGAAGACCCCGTCCGCATATCGGCATGCCGATTTCGCGGTTGACGTGTGAAGACGCCGGACCGGCCGCGGCGCGGGCCGGTTCACCGGGTTGACCGGGTCACTCCGCCGGGCGCTTCAGACGGGCCACGAACTTGTACCGGTCGCCGCGGTACACCGAACGCACCCACTCCACCGGCTTGCCCTCGCGGTCCAGGGAGTGGCGCGAGAGCATCAGCATCGGCAGGCCCACGTCGGTGCCCAGCAGGCCGGCCTCGCGCGGGGTGGCCAGCGAGGTCTCGATGGTCTCCTCGGCCTCGGCGAGATGCACGTCGTAGACCTCGGCCAGGGCCGTGTACAGCGAGGTGTACTTCACCAGCGAGCGCCTGAGCGCCGGGAAGCGCTTGGCCGAGAGGTGGGTGGTCTCGATGGCCATCGGCTCGGCGTTGGCCATGCGCAGGCGCTCGATGCGCAGTACGCGGCCGCCCGCCGTTATGTCGAGCAGTTCGGCGAGCCGGTCGTCGGCCGTGATGTACCCGATGTCCAGCAGCTGGGAGGTGGGCTCCAGGCCCTGGGCGCGCATGTCCTCGGTGTACGAGGTGAGCTGGAGCGCCTGCGAGACCTTCGGCTTGGCGACGAAGGTGCCCTTGCCCTGGATGCGTTCGAGCCTGCCCTCGACGACGAGTTCCTGCAGGGCCTGGCGGACGGTGGTGCGGGAGGTGTCGAACTCGGCCGCGAGCGTGCGCTCGGGCGGTACCGGCGTGCCGGGCGCCTGCGTCTCCGTCATGTCGAGCAGGTGCTTCTTCAAGCGGTAGTACTTGGGCACGCGCGCGGTACGGACCGTCGTCCCGGCCTCGTTCTCCGCACTGCCGACGTCGGTGCTCATGCTCTGCCTTCCCGGCTCCTGATGCCGAAAGCGACCGACATCCCATCGGCCACGGCTCACATCGTGGCACGGCTTCGTGTGTCAGGGATCCATCCGCACGGTCCGTGACCTCCTCTATATACCCGGGGACCCGGTGTTGGTCTAGTCCATAGCACCCGGTCGCCCCCGGGCACCGCTCCCGCCCGGCGCCCGGCTAGATCCCCTGCCAGTCGGGCTTGTGGGCGTAGGTGTGCCGGAAGTAGTCGGCCAGCTTGAGCTTGGCGGCGGCGGCCTCGTCGACGACCACCGTGGCGTGCGGGTGCAGCTGGAGCGCGGAGGCCGGGCAGACGGCCGCCACCGGACCCTCGACGGTCGCGGCGACCGCGTCCGCCTTGCCCTCGCCCGTCGCGAGCAGCACCAGGTGCCGGGCCTCCAGGATGGTGCCGATGCCCTGGGTGATCACGTGGTGCGGGACCTGCTCGATGTCGCCGTCGAAGAAGCGGGCGTTGTCCACCCGGGTCTGCTCCGTCAGGGTCTTGATCCGGGTGCGCGAGGCGAGCGAGGAGCACGGCTCGTTGAAGCCGATGTGCCCGTCGGTGCCGATCCCGAGCAGCTGGAGGTCGACGCCGCCGGCCCCGGCGAGCGCGCGGTCGTACGCCTCGCAGGCCGCCTGGACGTCCGCGGCCGTGCCGTCCGGGCCCATGAACGCGTCCATGCCGATCCCGAGCGGCTCCAGCACCTCCCGGCGCAGCACCGAGCGGTAGGACTCGGGGTGCTCCGCGGGCAGTCCCACGTACTCGTCGAGCTGGGCGATACGGGCCCGCGCGGTGTCCACGGCGCCGGAGCGCACCTTGGCGGTCAGCGCCTGGTAGACGGGCAGCGGGGTGGAGCCGGTGGCCACCCCGAGGAGCGCGTCGGGCTTGCGCCGCAGGAGCTGGGCCATGGCCTCGGCGATCAGCTCGCCGCCCGCCGCGGCGTCCGGAACGATGACAACTTCCACGCTGGGCCTGCCGTTCTGAAGAAGCCGTGAGGAGCTATGTGGTTTAGACCAATCTGCGGACCAATCTAACAGGATCGGGAGGGCCGCACCATGCCGTTCCCGGGCCGTCGCGCCGAGCCGAACCGGAGCCGCCCGCCGAAATTGCCCCCGCCATCCGGCCCCGCTGCCGACCCGGGCGGGCTAGGCTTCGGGGCATCGCGTGCCAGTGGCTGTGCCACAACCCCTGCCCCCGCGCATGGACACGCCCTTGTGGTCTAGTCCACAATGCACGGGGGCACTGCAGGGAAAACTGAAAAGCTTCCGTCTTCCCCGCACAGGAGGACGGACCGAGGAACCGGTGCTCTCTGCCCTGACTGCCCCGGCTCCTCGACCTTCGGCCGACCGGGACCGCACACCCCACGGCCGATGATGCTCCGGGCTGCGGTGCCGGGAGGGTTGAGGGTCCCTCTCAGGCGCCGCGGCCCGCGGGTGTTTTTTCGGCCACTCACGGCCCGGGTACGCTCACAAGGTGCCCTCCATGAACGAACTCGTACGCCAGCACACGGCCCTCGACGACTCCGACCTCGAGTGGCTCCACCTGCTGGTCTCGGAGTGGCAGCTGCTCTCCGACCTCTCCTTCGCCGACCTGGTCCTGTGGGTCCCGACGCTGGACGGCGCCCGGTACGTCTCCATCGCCCAGATGCGGCCCAACACCGGCCCGACCTCCTACCAGGACGACATGGTCGGGCACCTGGTGCCGCGCGGCCGGCGGCCCATGCTGGACGCGGCGCTGGACGAGGGCCGGATCGTGCGCGAGGGGGACCCGGAGTGGCGCGAAGAGGTCCCCGTGCGGGTCGAGTCGATCCCGGTGCGCCGTGAGGGCCGCGTCCTCGGCGTCATCGCCCGCAACACCAACCTGCTGACCGTCCGCACCCCGAGCCGCCTGGAGCTGACCTATCTCCAGAGCGCCTCGGACCTCGCGCAGATGATCGCCGCGGGTTCCTTCCCCTTCCCCGACCAGCAGGTCGACATGGACGCCTCGCCGCGCGTCGGCGACGGACTGATCCGGCTGGACGCGGACGGCGTCGTCCAGTACGCCTCCCCGAACGCCCTCTCCGCCTACCACCGCCTCGGCCTCGCCGCCGACCTGGTCGGCCAGCACCTCGGGCAGACCACCGCCGAACTGGCCCCGACCCGGGGCCCGGTGGACGAGGCGCTCGCCAAGGTGGCCAGCGGCTGGGCGCCGCGCGAGTTCGAGATCGAGACCAACGACGGGGTCATCCAGTTCCGGGCCATCCCGCTCAAGCCCAAGGGAACCCGCATCGGTTCACTGGTGCTGTGCCGGGACGTCACCGAACTCCGGCGCCGCGAACGGGAGTTGATCACCAAGGACGCGACCATCCGGGAGATCCACCACCGGGTGAAGAACAACCTCCAGACGGTCGCCGCCCTGCTGCGGCTGCAGGCCCGCCGCATCGGCTCCGAGCGCGGCCGGGAGGCGCTGGAGGAGGCGGTGCGACGGGTGGGCTCCATCGCCATCGTCCATGAGACGCTTTCTCAGAACCTGGACGAGCGGGTGGAGTTCGACGACATCGCCGACCGGGTGCTCGCGATGGTCGCCGAGATCTCACCGGGCAAGGTGACCGGCCGGCGCAGTGGGCGCTTCGGGATACTCGACGCGGAGGTCGCCACCCCGTTGTCCATGGTGCTGACCGAGATCCTGCAGAACGCCCTGGAACACGGCTTCCGCGAGGGCGACACCGGCACGGTCGAGGTGTCCGCGGTCCGCGGCGGCACCACCAAGGAGGCCCGCCTGCTGGTCACCGTCCAGGACGACGGGGTCGGGCTGCCCGAGGACTTCGACCCGCACCGCTCGGGCAACCTCGGCCTGCAGATCGTACGGACGCTGGTCGAGGGCGAGTTGGGCGGCACGTTCGACATGGTCCCGGCGCCGGAGCGCGGCACCCGGGTGATCCTCGACATCCCGGTGCGCGCCCAGAAATGAGCAGCGGGCAAGCAGAAAGCCCCGGACCCTTGGGGGTCCGAGGCTCGTGCTCGTTGCTGCTCTGCTCTCGCTAAGCGCATCGGGGGTACTGCGCGCTGCGGCTCGGGGGCGGGAGATGCGTGCTCGCTGCACGCGCCGCCAAGCTCAGGCTGTCAGCAGGGGTGGGAGTGTCAGGCGGAGGCCTGACGGGCCCGGTTGCGAGCGGCGCGGCGCTTCATGGCGCGGCGCTCGTCCTCGCTGAGACCACCCCAGACGCCGGAGTCCTGGCCGGACTCGAGCGCCCACTGCAGGCACTGCTCCATGACGGGGCAGCGACGGCAGACGGCCTTGGCTTCCTCGATCTGCAGCAGCGCAGGACCGGTGTTGCCGATGGGGAAGAAGAGCTCGGGGTCTTCCTCGCGGCAAACGGCGTTGTGACGCCAGTCCATGGCTGCTACCTCTCCTTGGTATTACATGCAAGTTGCTTGTGAATGTGAACGCTTTCACGAATCCCTCAACAAGTGAAGGGCCGACCGCCGAGTCTTCCCCGGCGTGGTCCTTGGTTTGAAGAGGGGTTCCGGTGATCAGTGGAGGCCGGTCTTGCGGGCCGTCCCGATCGCCACGTAGAGACTCGCAAACCTCAGCGGCGGATACAACCCCTTCAGGAAAGTTTTTTTTGATTCCTCGGTGTCGACTGGGTCACAGCCGTACTTCCATGGGGTGGATCCTGGCCTAAACGTTCGAGTGAAAGGACTTTCGCCTCTTCCGCTCACACAATCACACGCAGTGCGCGGCGTACGCCTGTGAACGTCACGCTCGTACGCAGTCCCAGGTGGTCGCCGTCCATCTGAAGGGGGAGGGGGACCTTCGAATGCAAGGTGAACCGGTCCAGATCGTGCAGGGAGAGGGCGTGCTTGCCGTGGGGTCCGCGCTCGGGGGACGAAGTGAGCAACTGGGTGCCATACCGGGCAACCGCGGCCGTCGACAGGCGGCTGAGACCGAGCACGTCGATCCCGGTATCGAACGACGCCTTAGGTGACGTGTACATCGGGCGATTGCCGAGATACGTCCACGGGGACGTGTTCGAGACTATGGCGACGACCAGGTCGGTGATCGCTTCCGCGCCGTCCCGCTCCAGGGTGATGGGGCCGTGCCGGCGGTGCTGCTCGCCGAGGAACTGCCGGACCACCTGACGTACGTAGAGCGCGTGCGTGGACTTCTTGCCCCGCTCGCGCTGCTGCTCGACCCGGCCCACCACGCCCGCGTCGAAGCCGAGACCCGCGTTGAAGGTGAACCAGCGGTCCGGCACCGCCTCGTCCTCGGTGCCGGGCGTGCCCGAGGTCAGCCCGAGGCCGACGACCCGCTCGCTGCCCAGGCGCAGGGCGTCCAGCAGGGCGCCGGTGGCCTCGACGGGATCGTTGGGCAGGCCCAGGGCGCGGGCGAAGACGTTGGTGGAACCGCCCGGGACCACGGCGAGGCCGGGCAGCCGGTCCGGGTCGGGGCCGGCGTGCAGCAGGCCGTTGACCACCTCGTTGACGGTGCCGTCGCCGCCGAGGGCCACGACGAGGTCGATGTCGTCGCTCTCCGCGGCCTGCCGGCCGAGGTCGCGGGCGTGGCCGCGGTACTCGGTGGTGACCGCCTCCAGCTTCATCTCGCTCGCCAGCGCGTGGATCAGCACGTCACGCCTGCGTGCGCTTGTGGTGGTTGCCGCCGGATTGACCACGAGGAGTGCACGCATGGATGGCAGCGTACCTACTGGGGGGTACCCGGCCCAGACCGAGGTAGGGATCGGGTAAGAGACGGGGGCGTGAGTCCGGACACTCCGGACACCGGGCCGGGGCCGCTCCGCCCCGGCCCGCGGCGCGGGGCACGGCTACCCTTCTGGGGTGAGCAGCGAGCAGAACCCCACCCAGAACGACGGCGCCACCGACGCGACCGAGGCCGGCGGCGGCACCGACGGCACCGCCGGAGCGCGCCCGCGCCGGCTGACGTACGCGGCGGCGCTCTCCGCGTTGGAGGGGATGGCCCTCCTCGTCGGCGGCGTCTGGATCCTCGTCCTCGGGCTCACCGGCGACCCGGACGACCGGCAGCAGGCCGTGACCGGCGGGGTCACGCTGATGGTGCTCGCGCTGCTGCCGCTGCTGGCCGCGCGCGGCCTGCTGCTCAGGCGCGGCTGGAGCCGGGGCCCCGCCGTCATCACGCAGATCATGGCGCTCCCGGTGGCCTACAACCTGCTCAAGGCCGACAGCATGGCGATTCCGGGCGGCATCGCCCTCGCCGTCGTGGCCGTCGCGTCCCTGGTGCTGCTGGTGAACCCGGCGACGACCCGGGCCCTCGGGATCAAGGGGCCGGGCCGGGCGGAGTAGACGCCGCCCACTTCGGTACCGCTACTCCTCCACCAGGAGCTTCTCCCGCAGCTGGGCGAGGGTCCGGGCGAGCAGCCGGGACACGTGCATCTGCGAGATGCCGACCTCCTGCGCGATCTGCGACTGGGTCATGTTCCCGAAGAAGCGCAGCAACAGGATGCGCTTCTCCCGCGGCGGCAGGTCCTCCAGCAGCGGCTTGAGGGACTCGCGGTACTCCACGCCCTCCAGCGCCTCGTCCTCGGCGCCGAGGGTGTCGGCGACCGCCGGGGACTCGTCGTCGGTGTCGGGGACGTCCAGGGACAGCGTCGAGTACGCGTTCGCGGACTCCAGGCCCTCCAGGACCTCCTCCTCGGAGATGGCGAGCTTCTCGGCCAGCTCGTGCACCGTGGGGGAGCGGCCGTGCAGCTGGGACAGCTCCGCCGTCGCCGTGGTCAGCGCCAGGCGCAGCTCCTGGAGCCGGCGCGGCACGCGGACCGCCCAGCCCTTGTCGCGGAAGTGCCGCTTGATCTCGCCGACGACCGTCGGTGTGGCGTACGTGGAGAACTCCACACCGCGCTCGGGGTCGAAGCGGTCGACCGACTTGATCAGCCCGATGGTGGCGACCTGGGTGAGGTCGTCCAGCGGCTCGCCGCGGTTGCGGAAGCGGCGCGCCAGGTGCTCGACGAGCGGCAGGTGCATACGGACCAGCTGGTTGCGCAGCTCCGCGTACTCCGTGCTGCCCGCGTTCAGCTTGCGCAGCTCGACGAACATCACACGCGCCCCGCTGCGGTCCTGGGGGTCGTGGTGAGGGGTCGGCGCGGCCTCTGCGCCCGGCGCGCCGTCCTCCGCGTGTCGCTCGTGCTCGCTCATCGTCCCGCCCGTAGCCCTTCCCCGAGCCCCCGCCTGCGCGCGGGCGGCGGAGCCGGCCGTCCCACGTCCCTCAGCAGGCGTGCTCTGCGCGGCACCGTCGCCGGCGGCCTCCGCGGAGTCCTCCTCCGGGTGTGGCCTGGCCTGCTCGGGGATGCCGTCGATGCCGTCCGCCATGCGTCGGGATGCAGCCGTGGACTCTCGGTCCCCCGTCGGCAGCTCCCTTGTGCCGCGCTCTTCGTCCCGCACCGGCCCGTCCCCGTTCCTCACGCCGGCCCGGGGCCCGCGCCGCGCTGTTTGTAGAGGCTGATCGACACGGTCCTGTCCTCGTCCACGGCGGACGAGACCTTGCCCGCCAGGGCCGAGAGCACGGTCCACGCGAAGGTGTCCCGCGAGGGCGCGTGGCCGTCGGTGGTCGGCGCCGACACCGTGACCTCCAGCGAGTCGTCGACGAGCCGGAAGACACAGCTCAGCACCGAGCCGGGCACGGCTTGTTGCAGCAGGATCGCGCAGGCCTCGTCGACGGCGATGCGCAGGTCCTCGATCTCGTCCAGGGTGAAGTCCAAACGGGCCGCCAGGCCGGCCGTGGCCGTCCGCAGCACCGACAGGTAGGCACCCGCAGCCGGCAGCCGGACTTCCACGAAGTCCTGGGTCGCGGGCTCGCCTGCGATCTGGGACACCCTCACCTCCATGGTGGTACAAGCTTTACGGGGCCGAGGGTCGCCCCCCGGGGTAACGCACACGTGGTTCCGCGGTGACGCTATCGCGCTCCGAACGTATCTGTCCCCGGGACCCCAACCCCCTGGCGTCACTCACAGTAAAGCTGTGGATACGCTCCGTGTCTAGAGGGTCAGCGGCCCCAAAAGGGAAGAGCGCGCGCCGGGTTGACGTACCCCGGCGTCAGACGCCCGAACCGTCGGCGGTCACGGCCGCGTGCCGTCCCTGTGAAGTGTCACACGAGAACGTGGTCGACGAAGCACCACCGCCAGTCCTCGCCGGGCTCGAAGGTCCGCATCACGGGATGACCGGTCGTCGCGTGGTGCTCCGTGGCGTGCCTCCCGGGCGAGGAGTCGCAGCAGCCGACGTGGCCGCAGGTGAGGCACAGGCGCAGCTGCACCGGATGCGTGCCGTCCCGCAGGCACTCGGGACAGGTCGCGGCGAGCGGCTCGGGCTCGTGGAGCGGCAGCGCGTCGGTGTGCGTGCACTGTTTCATGATTGCCACAGTACGACGGGCGTGCGGGGGACCGCGCGAAAAACGAGGGTGGGCGAGAACCATGGACGTGATGCCGCTGCTGTTGCTGGTGGCGGGCAGTGCGGCGGTCGCCGCCGCGGCCCGGCGCGGACCGGTGCCGGCGCCGCTGCTGCTGGTCGCGGTCGGCCTCCTGGTCTCCTACGTGCCCGGGGTGCCGGACTACGAACTCGACCCGGAAGTGGTACTCCCGCTGCTGCTGCCCCCGCTGCTTTACACCTCGGCCACCGACAGCTCCTACCTCGACCTGCGGGCCCAGCTCAGACCGGTGGCCCTGCTGTCGGTCGGCTACGTGCTCTTCGCGACCGTCGTGGTCGGATGGGCCGCCTATGTGATCATCCCGGGAATGCCGCTGACCGCCGCCCTGGTGCTGGGCGCGGTGGTGGCCCCGCCGGACGCGGTGGCCGCCACGGCGGTCGCCCGCCGGGTCGGTCTGCCGTCGCGGATCACGACGATCCTCCAGGGCGAGTCCCTGCTGAACGACGCCACCGCGATCACCGCCTACAAGGTCGCCGTCGCCGCCGCCGTCGGCGCGGGCGCCACCTGGGCCGGCGGCATCCGCGAGTTCCTGTTCGCCGCCGTCGGCGGCGTCGGCGTCGGGCTCGTCCTCATGGCGCCCCTGCACTGGCTGCGCACCCACCTGAGGGAACCGCTCATCCAGAACACCCTCTCGCTGCTGATCCCGTTCGTCGCCTACGGGGTCGCCGAGCAGCTGCACGCCTCCGGGGTCCTCGCGGTCGTGGTCGTCGCCCTGTACCTCGGTCATCGCGCGTGGGAGGTCGACTTCGCCACCCGGCTCCAGGAGGAGGCGGTGTGGAAGATGGTCGCCTTCATCCTGGAGTCGGCCGTCTTCGCCCTGATCGGCCTCCAGCTCCCGGTCGTCCTCAAGGGCCTCGGGCACTACGAGGGTGCCGAGGCGACCTGGTACGCGGTCGTCCTCTTCCTCGTCGTCGTCCTCGCCCGGTTCGCGTGGGTGTACCCCGCGACCTTCCTGCCCCGCCTGTCGGCGCGCGTGAGGGAGCGCGAGGAGGACCCCACCTGGCGTGGCGCGATGGTCACCTCGTGGGCCGGGATGCGCGGCGTGGTCTCGCTGGCCATCGCCTTCTCCATCCCGGCGACCGTGAACGGCGGCGGTGCCTTCCCGCAGCGCAACCTGATCCTCTTCCTGACCTTCACCACCGTCATCGGCACCCTGGTCCTGCAGGGGCTGACCCTGCCCCCGCTGATCCGCCTGCTGAGGTTCCCCGGCCGCGACCGGCAGGCCGAGACGCTGGCCGAGGCCAACGCCCAGGCACAGGCGTCCCGGGCCGCCGAGAACCGCCTGGACGAACTGCTCTCCGACGAGCGCAACGCGCTGCCCCCGCCGCTCGCCGACCGCCTGCGCACGGTCCTGGAGCGCCGGCGCAACGCCGTCTGGGAACGGCTCGGCCAGCTGAACCCCGTCACCGGGGAGTCCGTGGACGACACCTACCGCCGGCTGTCCCGCGAGATGATCAGCTCCGAGCGCGAGGTCTTCGTCAGGCTCCGCGACCACCGCTACATCGACGACGAGATGCTGCGCGCGCTGCTGCGCCGGCTCGACCTGGAGGAGGCGGCCGCCTACCGCGAGGCCGGGTAGCGGAGGGCCGGCGGGCCCGCCGGGGCGTCCAGGCGTCCGTCAGGCCGCGGGGAAGGGCCGGCCCGTGACGACCGCGGCGACGGCCGTCCCGCGCGCGAAGGCGCCCTCCTCGGCCAGGGCGACAAGTCCCCAGAGCAACTTGGCGACATAGATACGTTCCACCGGCAGCCGGTGCCGCTGCTCGAAGTCCTCGGCGAAGGCGTCGAGTTCGGGGCCGGTGCGGGCGTAGCCGCCGAAGTGGAAGCGGTCGTCCAGGGACCAGGCGCCGGTGCGGGCGCCGAAGGCGCGCTCCTGGAGGGCCGTCACCTCGCCCGCCAGGAAGCCGCCCCTGAGCACCGGGACGCCGAGCGCGCGCTGCCCCGGGGCCAGCCCGGCGGCGAGCCCGGCGAGCGTGCCACCGGTGCCGCAGGCCACCGCGACGACGTCGGCGCGGCCGCGCAGCTCCACGCCGAGCTCGCGGCAGCCGCGCACCGCCGCGGTGTTGCTGCCGCCCTCCGGGAGGACGTACGCGTCCTCGGCGCCGGCCGCCCGCAGGAGCGCGGCCAGGGTCTCCGGCTCGTCCTTGCGCCGGTACGCCGACCGTTCGACGAAGTGCAGCCGCATGCCGTCGGCCGCGCACCGGGACAGCGACGGGTTGAGCGGGCGGTCGGCCAGCTCGTGGCCGCGCACCACGCCGGTGGTCGGCAGCCCGAGCAGCCGGCCCGCCGCCGCGGTCGCCCGCAGGTGGTTGGACCAGGCGCCGCCGAAGGTGACCAGCGGCCGGCCCCCCGCCGCCGCCAGGTTCGGCGCCAGCTTGCGCCACTTGTTGCCGATCAGCTCGGGGTGGACGAGGTCGTCCCGCTTGAGCAGGAGACGCAGGCCGCGCCGGTCGAACCGGTCGTCCCGTATCTCCTCCAGGGGCGACGGCAGACGCGGGGCGAGCTGGCCGGGGCTGGTCACGCCACCATTGTCGCCCGGGCCCCGACTAACCCTTCAGCCGCTCCCCGACCCGCTCGCGCAGCCAGGCCATCGTGAAGCCGCGCGGGTCGACCTTGCCCGGCTGCCACTCCCGGTGGCCGATGACCGACCGTTCCGTCCAGCCGTGGGCACGGCACACGGCCGCGGCGACCCGCTCGATCGCGTCCAGCTGCTCCTCGGGCCAGGGGTCCTCGCCGTCGCCCAGGTTCTCGCACTCGAAGCCGTAGAAGTGGCGGTTGCCGTCGGTGTTGGCCTCGTTGTCCGGGGGCAGCCGCTTCTCGGCGATCACGGCGCGCAGCACGTCGTCGTCGCCGAGGCCGGCGTGGTTGGTGCGCCCGTAGCCGACCAGGTGGACCGTGCCGTCCTTGGTGATCACGCCGTGACACAGCGGGCCCGGCAGTGCCGGGAAACCTTCCCGGCAGATCTCCACGGTGCGCGCGCTGCCGCGGGTCACGGTGTGGTGGATCATCACGCCGTGGACGGGACCCCAGGGCCCCTTGTGGTTGCGGTTGTGGTGCCGCCAGTCGCCGACCTCGACGACGGTGACGCCTTCCGCGCGAAGCGCGTCCAGAAATCCGCTCGCGGACAGGGGAGGGGCCATGGCCGGCTCCTTCGTGCTGTGCCCGGTGGCCGCCGGTCGCGGCCCCGTCGTACCGGAGCTTCTACCGAAAACGGACGTCCTGGCCTACATCGTTCGCACACTGTGCGAGCCGATCCGGACAGATCGCGCATCGTGGGCGGTGCTGGACAAGGTCCCTCTTTCTGCCCACTAGTGCGATGATCCATTCCCGCTCTTTCGGGTAATGGCGTGGTCGCTCTTCGTACTGGAAGGCTCGACCGCGAGACCGGTGTGCGATGCGGCGCCGGGCATACAGGAGAGGGCATTTTCTTATGTCGGTAGGCGAAGAGGTCCGCACGGAGCAGGGCAAGCCCCAGCAGTCTCTCGGCACGGCGGCTGCGCGGAACCTGGCCACCACGACCAAGTCCGCCCCACAGATGCAGGAGATCACCTCCCGCTGGCTGCTGCGGACCCTGCCCTGGGTCGACGTGCAGGGCGGCACGTACCGGGTGAACCGGCGTCTGACGTTCGCCGTCGGCGACGGCCGTATCACCTTCGTCAAGACCGGGGACCAGGTGGAGGTCATCCCGGCGGAACTCGGCGAGCTGCCGGCCCTGCGGTCGTACGAGGACGACGAGGTGCTCACCGAGCTGGCCCGGCGCTGCCGGCAGCGGGAGTTCGCGCCCGGCGAGCTGATCGCCTCCTTCGGCAGCCGGACCGACGAGGTCCATCTGCTGGCGCACGGCAGGGTCGAGAAGATCGGCACCGGCCCGTACGGCGACGACGCGGTCCTCGGTGTCCTCGCCGACGGCGCCTACTTCGGCGAGGCGGCGCTGCTGGACCCGGACGCGATCTGGGAGTACACGGCCCGCGCGGACACCGCCTGCACGGTGCTGACTCTCAGCCGCCAGGACTTCGAGCAGGTCGCCGAGCGCTCCGACTCGCTGCGCGACCACGTCCACGAGCTGCGCTCGATCCCCGAGCAGCGGACCAACAGGTACGGAGAGAAGGAGGTCGAGCTGGCGGCCGGCCACAGCGGTGAGCCGGACATCCCGCACACCTTCGTCGACTACGAGGGCCGCCCCCGCGAGTACGAACTGAGCATCGCCCAGACGGTGCTGCGCATCCACTCGCGCGTCGCCGACCTCTACAACCAGCCGATGAACCAGACCGAGCAGCAGTTGCGGCTCACGGTCGAGGCGCTCAAGGAGCGTCAGGAGCACGAGCTGGTCAACAACCGGGACTTCGGACTGCTGCACAACTGCGAGTACGACCAGCGTCTCCAGCCGCACGACGGTGTGCCCAGCCCGGACGACATGGACGAGCTGCTCAGCCGCCGCCGCGGCACCAAGCTGTTCCTCGCCCACCCGCGTGCGATCGCGGCGTTCGGGCGCGAGCTGAACAAGCGCGGACTCGTCCCGGAGACCGTCGAGATCGGCGGCAACCGCATCCCGACCTGGCGCGGTGTGCCGATCTACCCGTGCAACAAGATCCCCGTCTCACCGGAACGCACGACCTCGATCATCGCCATGCGTACCGGCGAGGCCGAGCAGGGTGTCATCGGGCTCCGGCAGTCCGGCATCCCGGACGAGATCGAGCCGAGCGTGTCCGTCCGGTTCATGGGTATCAACGAGCAGGCCGTCATCAACTACCTGGTCACGGCGTACTACTCGGCGGCCGTTCTGGTGCCCGACGCCCTCGGTGTGCTGGAGAACGTCGAGATCGGCCGGTGGAGGTGACGTTTCCGTACGTCGCGGCCGTGTCCCCGCCCTCCGGGGCGGGTACGCCCTCGGTGCGTGCGGCCGGCCGGAGCGGAGGCGGCGCCGGCCGCGGACTGTGCGAGGGGGGCCCATGACCGACTTCATGACGGGGACCAGGGAGCGTGCGCCCGCGCCGCGCGAGCGGCGGGGGGCCGCGGGCGACGCCGGACCCGGCCCGCTCGACGGACAGGAGGCGGCGGCGCTGCTGGCGCGGACCCGGGCCCTGGTCGACCCGGCGCTGCGGGCGGCCCTCGACTCACTGCCCGGCGCCATGCGGCGGATCGCGCTCTACCACTTCGGCTGGGAGCAGGCCGACGGCACACCGGCGGCGGGCAACGCGGGCAAGGCCATCAGACCGGCGCTCGTGCTGGCCGCGGCCGCCGCGCTCGGCGGGTCCCGGGCGAGGGCGGCGGCGGTCCGGGCGGCCGCCGCGGTCGAACTGGTCCACAACTTCTCGCTGTTGCACGACGACGTGATGGACCGGGACACCTCCCGCAGACACCGGCCCACCGCCTGGGCCGTGTTCGGCGAGGCGGACGCGATCCTCGCCGGTGACGCCCTGCAGGCGCTGGCCCTGCGCCTGCTCGCCGAGGACCCGCACCCGGCCGCCGGGCCGGCCGCGGTGCGGCTCGCCGACTGCGTCGTCGAGCTGTGCGAGGGCCAGCACACGGACACGGCCATGGAGCGCCGCGCCCCGGACGAGGTCACGCTGGACGAGGTGCTCGCCATGGCCGAGGCGAAGACCGGCGCGCTGCTGGGCTGCGCCTGTGCCCTCGGCGCCCTGTACGCGGGCGCCGGCGAGGAGGACGTGGCGGCGCTCGACGGGTTCGGCCGCCAGGCCGGGCTCGCGTTCCAGCTGATCGACGACGTCATCGGCATATGGGGCGATCCGCGGCGCACCGGCAAGCCGGCCGGCGCCGATCTCGCGGTCCGCAAGAAGTCGCTCCCGGTGGTGGCGGCCCTGGCCAGCGGTACCCCGGCCGCGGCCGAACTCGCCGCGCTCTACGGCACTCCTTACGCCGAGGGGGAGGACGGGGGTGGCGGGGAGATCGCGCGGACGGCCCTGGCCGTCGAGCGGGCCGGCGGCCGGGACTGGGCGCAGGCGGAGGCGGCCGACCGGATGGCCCGGGCGATGCAGGAGCTGGCCCGCGCCGTGCCGGCACCGGAGGCGGCGGGCGGTCTGCTGGCCCTGGCCGAGTTCGTGACCCGGCGCAGCAGTTAGGGCCTGCCGCCCGGACCGTGCCTGGCTCGCGGGCCCTGGCGCCCGGGTCCGCCCTTGTCCGGCTTGGTCCGGCTCGGTCCGGCCTGACCGGGCCTGCTCGGGTCTCCTCGGGCCTGGTCCGGCCTGACCGGGCCTCCTCGGGCCTACACCGGCCTCGTCCGGCCTGCTCGGGCCACGTGCGGCCTGATCCGGACGGAAGACCCTGGACCGCCGTCGGCCGACGGCGCGGTGACCGGGGCCGCCGCGACCTGTGACGCGGCGGCCGCGGCCCGCGCCGGCGGCCGGCGGGCGAAGACCCCGGAGCCACCGGGGTGTGCGGCTCCTGACCCCGCGCCCCCGCCGGTGGCTCCGGCCCGGCGGCCCCCGCGCATCCCCAGGTGCGCGGGGCCGCCGTACGTCCGCAGGCTCGTCCGCCCGGGCCCGAGGGCCGCTACCCGCCCGGGACGATCGCCTCGACCAGGCCCTCCGGGACCCGCACGCCCGGCAGGGCGTCGTCCAGGACACCGGGCAGGGTCAGGTGTTCCACGATGAGCCCGAGCATGGCCAGGTAGAGCACGGTGACGGTCTCGAGACCTACCCGATGGTCCACGGCACGGGGATGCCGATGTTCGCCACCGGCCTCGACATCCAGGAGTCCGGCCCGGACTCGGTGCGGCAGTTCGGCAACGGCGCGCTCGTGCGGACGTACTCCGGGAAGCGCTGAGCCCCCGGCCGCCCTACCCTGAGGGCATGGACAGGGAGGCACACGTCTGTCCCGTCTGCGGACAGTCCGTCGACACGGTCGTCGGGCGGCACAAGACGCTGGGCGCCTGGGTTCCCGTGTGGCGACCCGGCCCGTGCCGCAACCCCGACTGCGCGGCCCGCGGCGGGCCGGCCGAGCGGGCCGTGCGGAGCGAGCCCGGCGCCCCGGCGCCCGGCGCCGGCGCGGCACGCCCCGTCGAGTGAGCCGCGGCCGGCTACTGAGCGGACGGTCCCGGCCGGCCGGGACCGCGGTGTGCCGCGCGGCCCTGCCGAGGCTCTAGCGTGGCCGCATGCCGAAACTGCCGCACATCGTCCACATCACCGAACGCTCCCTGTGGGAGGCGGCGCGCGAGGCCGGCGCCTACGAGGTGTCCACCCGCGGCCGCACCCTCCAGGAGGAGGGGTTCATCCACTTCTCCACCCGCGAGCAACTCCCGCGCATCGCCGCCTTCCTGTACGGCGACTACGAGGGGCCCGACGAACTCGTCGTGCTGGTCGTGGACCCCGCCCTGCTCGGCGTACCGGTGCGGTACGACGCCATGCCGCCGCACGGTGAGGAGTTCCCGCACGTGTACGGCCCGGTGCCGGTCGACGCCGTCGTGGACGTGGAGCCCTGGGGCTGACCGGGCCGACCGGGCCGGCCCGGTCGCGTGTTCACGTCCGGGGCAGCCCGCCGGTCTCCGGATCGCGGCCGGTCAGGCAGTAGACGCCGCCGGCCGGGTCGCGCATCACCGTCCAGTGCGGGCCCCGGCCGACGACCGTGGCGCCCAGCCGCTCGTGCCGGGCCCGGGTCGCCCCGATGTCGGCGCAGGCGAGGTCTGGATGGGCGGAGGGCGGACGCTCGTCGTCGAGCCGCTGCAGCAGGATCCGGACCGGCAGGCCCGCCGGCGGTGTGAGCACGCGGAACTCGGGCCGGGAGGCGGCCGGCGACTCCCAGCCGGTCAGCGCGGCCCAGAAGGCGGTCTCCGCGTCGTACACGGAGGGCGGGACGTCCAGGCACACCTGGTCGAGGCGGCTGCCCTCGACCACGGGCGGCCGGACCGCCTCGCCCTGCCAGGCCCCCACGCAGAACGGCTGCCCGCCCGGCGAGCGGAGCACGGCCCAGTCCCCGTGGTCGGCCGCCGTCACCGCGCCGAGTCCGGTGGCCGTGGCCAGGAACGCCCGCACGTCCTCGACGAAGAAGTCGAGGTGCGCCCCGCCCTCGCCGTCGAGGACCCCCTGCAGCTTCAGGCAGGGGTCCGCGCCGTCCGGCAGCAGCGTCACGAACTCCCGGTGCTCGCCCCGGAATCCGGAGAGCCCGGTGCCGGTGACGGCCGTCCAGAAGGCGTGGGCCTCGGCGAGCCGGCCGAGCGGCCGGTCGACGAAGGCGTAGGTCCAGCGGATCGTGTTCATGACCGGATGGTAGGCAGCCGTCCCCGCTCCCGGCCGGGAGAAGGATCAGTACCGCCGGTCAGCCGACCGGTTGCTCCGCGGGGCGCTGGAGGAAGCGCAGCATGTTGCCGGCCGGGTCCCGGAAGGCGCAGTCGCGCACTCCGTACGGCTGGTCCGTCGGCTCCTGGAGGACATCGCCGCCGGCCTCCCGGACCCGCGCGTACAGCGCGTCGCAGTCGGTGGTGGTGAAGATGACCCCGCGCAGCAGGCCCTTGGCGAGCAGCTCGGCGATCGCCTGCTTGTCGGCCGCGGAGATGTCCGGGCTCGCGCCCGGCGGCTCCAGCACGATCTCCACGTCCGGCTGCAGCGGCGACCCGACGGTGACCCACCGCATGCCCTCGAAGCCCACGTCGTTGCGGACCTCCATACCGAGCACCTCGCAGTAGAAGTGGAGCGCCTTGTCGTGGTCGTCCACGGCGATGAAACACTGCTTCAGTTTCAGATCCATGGCCTCACGCTAGGGCCTGGTGCGAAGGTGGCGCCTGCCGTGCGGGCGACGACGCCCCTTTCGCAACAGGCCCCAGGCCGGGCAGGCCCGCCACGCCCTCCCGATGCCCCGGTCCCGTCAGTACGGGCGGCGGCGGGGGCGGGTGAGGGAGCGGGCCACGCAGGACGGGATCACCGCGCTCTCCTCGTGCGAGCCCGCCCGGTAGGCGCTCGGGGTCTGGCCGACCAGCTCGGTGAACCGGGAGCTGAAGGAACCGAGCGAGGTGCAGCCGACGGCGAAGCACACCTCGGTGACGGAGAGCTCGCCGCCGCGCAGCAGCGCCTTGGCGCGCTCGACCCGGCGGGTCATCAGATAGCTGTACGGCGTCTCGCCGTACGCCTTGCGGAAGCTGCGCTGGAAGTGGCCCGGCGACATGTGGGCGCCGCGGGCCAGCTCGGCCATGTCGAGCGGCTCGGCGTACTCGCGGTCCATGCGGTCGCGCACCCGGCGCAGTCGTACCAGGTCCTCCAGGGTCATGCCCCTCAGCTTGGCACGCCCGGTACCCCCGCGGTGCCGGACGGGCGGGGTCCGCTCACGTCAGGGGTCCGCGCACGCCACGGGGGCCCGGCCGGAAAACCGGCCGGGCCCCCGTCGGGGAGAAGTGCCCTCAGGCCTTCTTCGTCTCCCAGAAGATCTTGTCGATCTGGGCGATGTAGTCCAGAGCCTTCTGGCCCGTCGCCGGGTCCGTGGACGCCTTGGCGGCCGAGAGGGCCTTCAGGGTGTCGTTGACCAGCTGGTGCAGCTCCGGGTACTTCTCGAAGTGCGGGGGCTTGAAGTAGTCGCTCCAGAGCACGGAGACGTGGTGCTTCGCCAGCTCGGCGCGCTGCTCCTTGATGACAGTGGCACGCGCCTGGAAGTGCGGGTCGTCGTTGCCGGCCATCTTCTCCTGGACGGCCTTGACCGACTCCGCCTCGATGCGGGCCTGGGCCGGGTCGTACACACCGCAGGGCAGGTCGCAGTGCGCGCTGACCTTGACCGTGGGGGCAAACAGGCGGGAAAGCATGGAGCATTCCTTCCTCGTGATCGTCTTCTCAGGTGCGACATTACTCCCTGGGAGACGTGTTTTCCTGAGTGCCCCCTAGGGCTTAGGACAAAAGTCCAGGGTCAGACTGAGACTGGTGGAGGAACGGACCGGGGAGGTGCCGGTGATGCCGGAGCTGTCGCAGGAGACCGAGCGGGGGAGGGCCGGGGCGCCGTTCGGGCTGGCCGAGGTGACGGGCCCGTCCATGGTGCCCACGCTGCACCACGGGGACCGGCTGCTGCTGCAGTACGGGGCGGCGATCAGGGCGGGGGACGTCGTCGTCCTGCGTCATCCCTTCCAGCAGGACCTGCTGGTCGTCAAGCGCGCCGTGGAGCGGCGCGAGGGCGGCTGGTGGGTGCTCGGGGACAATCCGTACGCGGGCGGGGACAGCACGGACTACGGGGTGGTGCCGGAAGAGCTGATCCTGGGCCGGGCGTGGCTGCGCTACCGGCCGCTCAAGGACGGTCAGCGCTCACCGCTCGCACTCGCCCGCTGGGTGCTCGGCGCGGCAAGGCCGCTGCTGCCCGACCGGTCGGCCTCCAGACGCTTGCGGGCCCGGTAGGCGGCCACGTTGGCGCGGGTCGCGCAGCGGTCCGAGCAGTAGCGCCGGGAGCGGTTGGTGGACGTGTCGAGGTAGGCGTTGCGGCAGGGCGCTGCCTCGCACAGGCCGAGCCGGTCGACGCCGTACTCGGTCAGGTGGAAGGCGAGGCCCATCGCCGCGATCGCCGCGTAGCCGGCGGTGGCGTTGGACGGGTGGTCGGCCAGGTGCATGTGCCACAGCGGGCGGCCGTCCTCGTCCCGGTGGTCGTGGCCGGAGATCTGCGGGCTCACCGGGAACTCCAGCAGCAGGGAGTTCAGCAGGTCCACGGCGAGGGTCTCGTCGCCCTGGTCGGCCGCCTCGAAGACGCCCCGCAACCGGCCCCGCACCGAGCGGAAGCGGGTCACGTCGGCGTCGGTGGCGCGGCGGGCCGCCGACGCGTTGCCGCCGAACAGGTCGCGGACGGCCTCGACCGAGGTCAGGGCGTCCTTGCCGCGGACCGGTTCCTCGCTGTTCACGAGCCGTACGGCGTAGTCCGAGTAATAGGCCAGTTCCACTTGTAGTCCTTACGAGGGCGCTCTATGGTCGTGTCTGCGGTCGGGTAACAGCCGGTCGTGCTTCCAGGGTATTACGCGGACGTGAGGAGACGGGGCTTCCATGACGACCGGTACCGGAACGGACTGGGCCGCCTGGCAGGAGAGCTGGGACCGGCAGCAGGAGTGGTACATGCCGGACCGCGAGGAGCGGTTCCGGATCATGCTCGACATGGTCGAGGCGCTCGTGGGCACCGCCCCGCGCGTGCTCGACCTGGCCTGCGGCACCGGCAGCATCACCGCCCGGCTGCTGGCCCGGTTCCCCGCGGCACCAGCACCGGGGTGGACCTCGACCCCGCGCTGCTCGCCATCGCGCGCGGCACCTTCGAGGGCGACGACCGGGTCTCCTTCGTCACCGCCGACCTCAAGGACCCCGACTGGCCGGCACTGCTGCCGTACGACTCCTACGACGCGGTCCTGACCGCCACGGCCCTGCACTGGCTGCACAGCGAACCCCTCGCGGCCCTCTACGGTCGGGTCGCGGGGCTGGTCCGCGACGGCGGTGTCTTCATGAACGCGGACCACATGATCGACGAGAGCACGCCGCGGATCAACGCGGCGGAGCGGGCCCTGCGACATGCCCGTATGGATCAGGCCAAACGGGACGGGGCCCTGGACTGGGCCGAGTGGTGGCAGCTCGCGCAGGCGGACCCCGTCCTCGCCGGGCCCACCGCCCGCCGCTTCGAGATCTACGGCGAGCACGCCGACGGGGACATGCCGTCCGCGGCGTGGCACGCGCGCGTGCTGCGCGAGATCGGGTTCGGCGAGGCCCGGGCGGTGTGGTGCTCGCCGTCGGACACGTTGCTCCTCGCGCTCAAGTAGCACGCGAGAGGGGCGGTACGAGGATCGACGTGGATCCTCGTACCGCCCCTCTCGCAGGGGTCCTACAGCACCTTGGACAGGAAGGACTGCGTCCGCTCGTGCTGCGGGTCCGTCAGCACGTCCCGCGGATGGCCGGATTCGACCACGACGCCGCCGTCCATGAACACCAGGCTGTCGCCCACCTCGCGGGCGAAGCCCATCTCGTGGGTGACGACGACCATCGTCATGCCCGACTCGGCGAGGTCGCGCATGACGTCGAGGACGTCACCGACCAGCTCCGGGTCGAGGGCCGAGGTCGGCTCGTCGAACAGCATCAGCTTCGGGTCCATCGCGAGGGCCCGGGCGATGGCCACGCGCTGCTGCTGGCCGCCGGAGAGCTGGGAGGGGTAGTTCCCGGCCTTGTCGGCCAGGCCGACCCGCTCCAGCAGCTGCATGGCGCGCTCCCTGGCCTGGCTCCTGCTGACGCCCTTGACCTGGACCGGCGCCTCGACGACGTTCTCGGCCGCGGTCATGTGCGGGAACAGGTTGAAGCGCTGGAAGACCATGCCGATGTCCCGGCGCTTGAGCGCGACCTCGCTGTCCTTGAGCTCGTACAGCTTGTCGCCCTTCTGGCGGTAGCCGACCAGCTCGCCGTCGACGTACAGACGGCCGGCGTTGACCTTCTCCAGGTGGTTGATGCACCGGAGGAAGGTGGACTTGCCGGAGCCCGAGGGGCCGATGAGGCAGAACACCTCACCCGCCTTGACCTCCAGGTCGATGCCCTTGAGGACCTCGACGGGCCCGAAGGACTTGTGCACGCCCTCGGCCTTGACCATCGGGACGGTGGAGTGCCGCACCACGGAGTCCGTGATCGTCTTGTCGGTCATGCCGTGACCTTCCTGCTCGAGAAGGTCGTGAGGTGCGCCCTGACCTTCTGCCACGGGGTGGGCGGCAGGCTGCGGCTGGAGCCACGTGCGTAGTACCGCTCGATGTAGTACTGGCCAACGCTGAGGATCGACGTCATGATCAGGTACCAGGCCGCGGCCAGGAAGTACATCTCCACCGGGGCGCCCGAGTTCTGCCCGATGTCCTGGGCGTAACGGAACAGCTCCGGGTACTGGACGGCCGCCACGAGCGAGGTCGTCTTCAGCATGTTGATCACTTCGTTGCCGGTCGGCGGCACGATCACCCGCATGGCCTGCGGGATGACGATGCGGCGCAGCGTCTTTCCGTGGCTCATGCCCAGCGCGTGGGCCGCCTCGGTCTGGCCCTCGTCCACCGCGAGCAGACCGGCCCGGCAGATCTCGGCCATGTACGCGGCCTCGTTCAGGCCCAGGCCGAGCAGCGCCGTCAGCAGCGGCGTCATGAAGTCCGACCAGTAGTCCTTGTAGATCGGACCCAGGTTGATGTACTCGAAGACGAGACCCAGGTTGAACCACAGGAACAGCTGCACCAGGACCGGGGTGCCGCGGAAGAACCAGATGTAGAACCACGCGATCGACGAGGTCACCGGGTTCTTCGACAGGCGCATCACGGCGAGGCCGACGCCGCCGAAGATGCCGATCACCATCGACAGGACCGTCAGCAGGAGGGTCTTGCCGACACCGGTCAGGATCCGGTCGTCGAAGAAGTAGTCAGGGACCGCGTGCCAGTTGATCTTGCCCTGGCCGAACGCGTAGACGATCGCCACGAGGATCGCGATCGCGATGACGGCGGTGACGTACCGCCCGTAGTGGCGGACCGGGATGGCCTTGATGGCCTCCGGGCCGGCCGGCGGGGTGTCCGCCGGCTCCGCCGTCTTCTTCATGTCAGTCACGGGTGTTGCCTTCCAGTGGCCGCTCGGGATCCGCGGGTCACTTGCCACCGTTGACGGCGGACTCCTTGACGGCGCCGTCCTCGGCGCCCCACTTCTCGAGGATCTTCTGGTACTCGCCGCTCTTGATGATGGCGTTCATGGCCGCCTGGAGCGCGTCGCGCAGCTGCGTGTCGTTCTTGGCCACGGCGATGCCGTACGGAGCCGCCTCGACCTGGTCGCCGACGACCTGGAAGTCCTTGCCGCCACCGGAGGTCTTCACCGCGTACGCGGCGACCGGGAAGTCGGAGGAGGCCGCGTCCACGCCGCCCGAGCGCAGACGGGTCTGGGACTGCTGGTCGTCGTCGAACGGCTCGATGGTGAGCTTCTTGCCCGCGGGACACTTCTTGGCCTCCTGCTTGGCCAGGTCCTCGGAGACGGTGCCGCGCTCGACGGCGAGCTTCTTGCCGCACAGGTCCGACCAGGACGTGATGCCCTTGGTGTCGTCCTTGCGGGTGTAGATGGAGACACCGGCGGTCAGGTAGTCGACGAAGTCGACGCCCTCGCCCACCTTCTTGCCGGTGTCCGGGTCGACGCCCTCCTGGCGGTTCTTGTTGTCCGTCATCGCCGACATCGCGATGTCGTAGCGGCCGGAGCGCAGACCCGTGAGCAGGGCGTCGAAGGTGCCGTTCTCGAACGTGAGCTTCACGCCGAGCTGCTTGCCCATCGCGGCGGCCAGGTCGGGGTCGAGACCGACGACCTTGCCGGAGGAGTCCTTGAACTCCACCGGGGCGTACGCGATGTCCGAGCCGACCTTGATCTCGCCCTTGTCGCGGATGTCCTTGGGAAGCTT
The DNA here is from genome assembly GCF_033792105.1 of Streptomyces sp. WI03-4A. Taxonomy (NCBI): domain Bacteria; kingdom Bacillati; phylum Actinomycetota; class Actinomycetes; order Kitasatosporales; family Streptomycetaceae; genus Streptomyces; species Streptomyces sp. WI03-4A. The sequence continues at coordinate 9,963 of NZ_JARAUO010000047.1, read as the reverse complement.
GTCGGCCAGCGGGGCGTTGCTGGTGGACGCACTGCCGGAGTCGTTGTTCTTGTCCTTGGTCTGGTCACCGCAACCGGTGAGCAGCAGGGCTCCGGCGACCGCGATCGCACCGACCGCGGCCAGACGGGAGTGCGCGGCGGTCGTACGACGGGTGGAGCTTGCGGTCATCGTGGTTCCTCCGGCGAATGGGAGAGGTGCCGATGGGTCGACGGAAACACACACCATCGGGTGTCGCGACCTCGTGGGTTTACGGCATCTTGCCATTCGGACTACGCCATTCGAGGGCGTCGCTATGTCAAAATCGGATAACGGGTGATCCCCGAACACGATCAGGTCCCGTCACGACGGGCCGTCGGACCCGCAGATCTGCGGAAATCCATCAGCGAAGCCGGAAAATCTTCGGACCATCTCACGATGTGGTCCCCCGGTGTGGCGTTGTCGACGCCCTTGTAGTTACCGACCGGTCACGACGATGGCGTGCTCGTGTCAGCCGCGTGTCACCGGGGTGTGGCGTTCTGGTCCGTGATGTGACCTTGCACCTAATGGACTCGTCGTGACCGCCGTCCGTCCGGTAAGAAGGTTCTTTACACCCCTCATCCGGGGCTCAGGGCGCGTGTGCGGCGCGCCCGTCGCGTCGGTCCGTACGTATCAGCAATCGGACCCGGCGCGGTGCCCGCCCACCCCTCACCAGGAGTGGTCGACCCTCAAACCATGCATACCTAAGGGGTACAACAAAGTGGCAGCGGAGATCGTCAATCCTCGCAGCGACAACGGCACGGATCAGGACGGGGCCGAGCCCCTCGATTCCTTCGATCCGGCGTTCGCGCTGCACCGTGGCGGCAAGATGGCTGTGCAGGCCACCGTGCCGATCCGCGACAAGGACGACCTTTCCCTCGCGTACACGCCCGGCGTCGCTCGCGTGTGCACCGCGATCGCGGAACAGCCGGAGCTTGTCAACGACTACACATGGAAGTCCTCCGTGGTCGCGGTCGTGACCGACGGTACGGCCGTGCTCGGACTCGGGGACATCGGTCCCCAGGCCTCCCTCCCCGTGATGGAGGGCAAGGCGATCCTCTTCAAGCAGTTCGGCGGCGTGGACGCGGTGCCGATCGCGCTCGACTGCACGGACGTCGACGACATCGTCGAGACCGTGGTCCGGCTCGCTCCCTCGTTCGGCGGAGTGAACCTGGAGGACATCTCGGCGCCCCGGTGCTTCGAGATCGAGCGCCGGTTGCAGGAGCGCCTCGACATCCCGGTCTTCCACGACGACCAGCACGGCACGGCGGTCGTGACGCTGGCGGCGCTGCGCAACGCGGCGCGGCTGAGCGGACGGGAGATCGGCCAGCTGCGGGCCGTCATCTCGGGCGCCGGCGCGGCCGGTGTGGCCATCGCCAAGATGCTGGTCGAGGCCGGCATCGGGGACGTGGCCGTGGCGGACCGCAAGGGCGTCGTCTCGGCCGACCGCCAGGACCTGACGCCGGTCAAGCGCGAGCTGGCCGGCTTCACCAACAAGGCGGGCGTCACCGGTTCGCTGGAGGACGCCCTCGCGGGCGCCGACGTCTTCATCGGCGTCTCCGGCGGTACGGTCGCCGAGTCCGCGGTCGCCTCCATGGCGAAGGGCGCCTTCGTGTTCGCGATGGCCAACCCGAACCCGGAGGTGCACCCGGAGGTGGCGCACCGGTACGCGGCGGTCGTCGCGACCGGTCGTTCGGACTTCCCGAACCAGATCAACAACGTCCTCGCCTTCCCCGGCATCTTCGCCGGTGCGCTGCAGGTGCGGGCCACCCGCATCACCGAGGGCATGAAGATCGCCGCCGCCGAGGCGCTGGCGTCCGTCGTGGGTGACGACCTCGCCGCCGACTACGTGATCCCCTCGCCGTTCGACGAGCGGGTCGCTCCCGCGGTGACCGCGGCCGTGGCGGCGGCCGCCCGCGCGGAGGGCGTCGCCCGTCGCTGACGCGGCGCGTCAGCCGACATCGCGCGAAACGGCCCCGTCCCCACGGACGGGGCCGTTTCGCGTTCCCCGCCCCGTTCCCGCTCCCTGTGTCCCGTCCCGGTTCGCGTCCACCCGTCGGGACCGCTGCGCCGCACGGGTGCCGTCACGCAAGAGGGCATGTGTCACAGCCCCCTGCGGTTTCGTCCGCTGCACGGCGCACCTATCGTCGAGCCATGTTCGCTGCCTACGCCGCCCGAATCGACCGCGACCAGCCGCTGACCGGACTTGAGTTGGGGGAGCGCCCGGCTCCCGAGGCCAGGCCCGGCTGGAGTACCGTCACCGTGCGGGCCGCCTCCCTCAACCACCATGACCTGTGGTCCCTGCGCGGCGTGGGCCTCGCAGAGGACAAGCTGCCGATGATCCTCGGCTGCGACGCCGCCGGTGTCGACGAGGACGGCAACGAGGTCGTCCTGCACTCCGTCATCGGCCAGACCGGCCACGGCGTCGGCCCGAACGAGCCGCGCTCCATCCTCACCGAGCGCTACCAGGGCACCTTCGCCGAGCAGGTCGCCGTGCCGACCTGGAACATCCTGCCCAAGCCGAAGGAGCTGTCCTTCGCGGAGGCCGCCTGTCTGCCGACGGCCTGGCTGACCGCGTACCGGATGCTCTTCACCAACGCCGGGGTGCGGCCCGGTGACTCGGTCCTCGTGCAGGGCGCGGGCGGCGGTGTCGCCACGGCCGCGATCGTGCTCGGCAAGGCGGCCGGCCTCCGGGTCTTCGCCACCAGCCGGGACGAGGCCAAGCGCAAGCGGGCCGTGGAGCTGGGCGCGGTCGAGGCGGTGGAACCGGGGGCCCGGCTGCCGCAGCGCGTGGACGCCGCCATCGAGACCGTCGGCGCCGCCACCTGGTCCCACTCGGTGAAGTCGCTGCGGCCCGGCGGCACCGTCGTCATCTCCGGCGCCACCAGCGGTGACCGGCCCTCGCACGCCGAGCTGACCCGCATCTTCTTCCTGGAGCTGAAGGTCGTCGGCTCCACCATGGGCACCAAGGAGGAGCTGGAGGACCTGCTGTCCTTCTGTGCCGCCACCGGTGTGCGGCCCGTCATCGACGAGGAGCTGCCGCTCGACCGGGCCCGCGAGGGCTTCGAACGGCTGGCCTCCGGCGAGCAGTTCGGCAAGATCGTGCTGACCAACGGCTGACCCGCTGACCGGTCGGCGACCGCCGGCCGTCGGCCGCTTGGCGGGGGGCTCAGTGCCGAGCCGGGACGGACCACCGGTCCGTCCCGGCCGACGCGCGGCGGGTCAGACCTTCGGGCCGCGCAGTATCGCCCCGATGTGGGCGGCCGCCGCCGACAGGTGGCGGCGGGCGTCGCGGACCTGGTCGTCGCTGACGCCGTGGTCCCGGGCGGCGTCACGGATGCCGTCGCGGAAGCGGTCGAGCAGCCGGTCGAGGTCGCGGGCCGGGTCGCCGGTGGTCTCCTCGTGGGCCCAGGCCGGCTCGTACTCGGCGGGGAAGTCCTCCGGAGTGGAGAGGTAGTCGGGCCCCGTCGCGGGGGCGGACTTCCGGGGGCCGTCGGCCGGCTCCCCCGAGGCGCGGCCGAAGCCCCGGTCCCTGCCGAACTCCTTGCCGTAGTCCTTGCCGAACTCGCCGAATTCCTTGGCGAGTTCGGTCAGGCCCTCGCGCACGCCGGTCGGCCAGTCGCCGCGGGTGAAGTGGTCCTGCACGCGCTCCTGGACCCGGCGGGCGATGCGCTGCACCTCCTCCTGGGCCTGCGCCCGCGCCCGTGCCTGGGCCTCCTGTGCCTGGTGGCGGGCCCGCTGGGCCTCCTCGCGGGCCCGGCGGCTCTCGTCCTTGGCGCGGCGGGCCTGCTCCTTCCACTCCTGCTTGGCCCGGCGCATCTCCTCCTTGGCGACGCGCCACGCCTCCTTGTCGCCGAGGTCGCCGAACTCCCCGAAGGGGCCCGTCCGGTCGCCGCCGGCCGTGGTGCCCCGGCGGGCCTCGGAGGCGGCCGCCCGCACCTCGCGCCGCAGGTCACCGGCGGCACCGCGCACGTCGGCCCTTATCTCCGCCGCCAGTTCGGCCACCGACTCGCGGATCTCCAGCTCCAGGTCGGCGAGCTCGCCGCTGCGGTCGGCCAGCTCGGCGCGGCCGGCGTCGGTGATCGCGTACACCTTGCGGCCACCCTCGGTGGTGTGCGTGACCAGGCCCTCGGCCTCCAGCTTGGCCAGCCGGGGGTAGACCGTGCCCGCCGAGGGGGCGTACAGGCCCTGGAAGCGTTCCTCCAGCAGCCTGATCACCTCGTAGCCGTGGCGCGGGGCCTCGTCGAGCAGCTTGAGCAGGTACAGGCGGAGGCGGCCGTGGGCGAAGACGGGGGGCATGTCAGAGCACCTTCTTGTCGGTCGTGCCGTCGGCCGGGTCGCGGGTGGCGTCGGCGCCCTGGCCGGTGACGGGATTGTCCCCCGGGACGGTCTCGGATCCGGTCGCCGGGTCGGGCGCGGTGTCCGCGGTGGGCCCGGACTCCCAGGCGGCGGCCGGTTCGTCCTCCCCCGGCGGGCGGCGCAGCAGGGCGATCGAGCCGGAGACCGTGGTGGCCCGCAGCTTGCCGTTGCCGTCACCGAGGCGGCCGGTGATCTTGTGGGCGCCCCACTGGCCGTGCACCCGCAGTCCGTCGAAGGCGTTGGAGATGGTGCCGCTCGCGGTGTTGGCCTCCACCTCCGCGTCGGCCGGGTGCGGCAGGCGGATGGCGATCTCGCCGGAGACGCTGGTCAGCCGGACGTCCGTGGGGCCGTCCGGGTCCAGGTCGATGATCATGGAGCCGCTGACGGAGTCGGCGCGGACGGCGGAGCCCGAGCCCTCGACCACGGTCAGGTCGCCCGAGACCGAGTTGAACCGCAGATCACCGGTGACGGCCTGGGCCTCCAGGTTCCCCGAGACGGTGTCGGCGCGGACCGGCCCGGACAGCCCCACCAGGGTCGTGTCGCCCGTGACTCCCTTGACCACGGCAGGGCCGCTGATGCCGGAGACGACCGCCCCGGCGCCGACCACGCCCACCTCCACGCGCGTGTCGGCGGGGACCGCGAGCGAGACCACGGCGCTGCGCCGCCAGCCCTTGCGGTCGAGCCACTTGAGGAAGCCCTTCCAGGGCAGGTCGTCGTAGGCCACCGTCAGGGTGCCGCCCTGCTGGGTGACCACCAGGGGTGGCCCCTCGATGTCCGTGACCTCCATGCGGGCGGAACCTTCGTCGGTGCCCACGACGTTCACCGTTCCGTTGACGATGCGTACGTGCAGGTCGCTCACCGGAGTGTCGAACGTGAGCTTCCGGGGCTCGGCGACGGACCACTCGGACATGGGGAGCCTCCTCGGCCGGACACGGTCGCGACTCTCGCGACACGCCATATCGCGTCTTCCGGGAAACACGATATATCGTGGTCACGGAAAGTCAAGGCACCTGTTCGTGCGACGGGCGGCCGTCCGTGCCACGCGCGCCGTTGCATACGCTGGTGCTGGACCATCCACCGCGCGGCCCGTCACACGACCTGGGGCGCGGGCGGCACGCAGGCGGACACGCAGGAGAGGCAGCCATGTACTTCACCGACCGCGGGATCGAGGAGCTGGAGAAGCGGCGCGGCGAGGAAGAGGTCACCTTCGAGTGGCTTGCCGAGCAGCTGCGCACGTTCGTGGACCTCAACCCCGACTTCGAGGTGCCCGTCGAGCGGCTCGCGACCTGGCTCGCCCGGCTCGACGACGAGGACGACGAGTAGGGCCCGAGCGGTCCCCGCGTCCGGTCCCCGCGCCCCGGCCGCAACGGCGATCATCAGCCGTATCGTCCGTCTGCCCTCCCTCTCAGCTTTCTCCGGCGTTAGCCTTCTCCTCCCATTCCAGCGAACGGGGGCGTCATGGGTGGAGGGCTCGAACGCGTACGGCTGGACGACGGGACCGTCGTCTGGGCGAGGATCGGCAGGACCGGCGAGGAGGCCCTGGACGAGGGCGGGTACTGGGACACCGGCCTCGGTGACCGGGTCATCGGCATGGCGGGCGGCCTCGCCGGCACGGTCGGGGGCGTCGTGCGCTCCCTGCGCGCCGGTCTGGACACACCCACCCCGGTCGAGGTGTCCGTCAGCTTCGGGATCGAACTGACGGCGCAGTCGGGCACGGTCGTGAGTGCCATCGCCGGTGGCGGCGGCACGTCCTCCCTGACGGTGTCCCTGACCTGGACCGAACCCGCGGCGGCCGGGGGTGGCACGGACCCCGCCGCACCCGGGGGTTCCGTCGTACCGCCCAGGTCCCCGGCCCCCGGCACCGCATGAGCGCCTTCGACGAGTTGGTGCGCCCCTCGCTCGCACGCATCGGCGCACCGGGTGACGGGTATGCAACGGACCGTGACGCCTACTGGGGGTCGGGGTTCTTCATCGCCCCGGGCTGGCTGTTGACCTGCGCCCACGTCGTGGGGAAGGGGGGAGCCGCGGTGTGCCGAGGGGAGAACGCCCTGCGCGTGACCTGGGAGGAGCGCACCACCGCCGGTGACCTGCGGGAGCGGACCGGCACCGGGACCGCCGTGCTCCTCGCGCCACGGCCCGGGCCCGGCGAGCCGCCGCGCGACCCCTGGCCGTTCCCCGACCTCGCGCTCGTCCGGGTGGCCGGCGCCGACGACGTGCGCTGCCTGTGGCTGAGCGACCGGGAGCCCGCCGCCCGCGCCCCCGTCGGGCTGTACGGCTGGTCCGTGCAGACCGGTGAGCTGGGCGTCAGGCACGGCACCGGAGAACTCACGGGTTCCGACGCGCGGGCGCTGCTGCTCGGCGGCAGCCTGCCGATCGGCGGACTGTCCGGTGGGCCCGTGCTCGACCTCCGGCACGGCGCGGTCGTCGGCGTGATCAAGGGCCGCCGGCGGGAGGAGGGCGTCGCCGTCCCGGTCACCGCGCTGCACGAACTGCCCGACCCGCGCGAGGGCCGCGCCGGGACGGACGTCCTGCGCGAGGTGCTGCGCGCCCACGACCTGCACCACGTCCGCCTCCTCGACGACCCCTCGTCGTACGCCCACTGGACCGCCCTGCGGGCCGGACTGCCCGCGCTCGCGCCCCCGGTCACCGGCATCGGCGCCGAGCTGCGCACCCGGCTCTACGGCCACCTCGCCGAGCTGCCGCCGCCCGCCGGGGCGGGCGAGGTCGTCCACCTCGTGGAGGAGGTCAAGGAGCAGGTGCGCGGCGAGCGGCTGCGCTCGCTGGTGCTGCGGGACGTGCGGACCTGGCGCGAGGGTGCCGCGCTGCTGCACGGGCTGCGCACCCTGGAACCGGGCGGCGGCGGCACACTGGTGGACCTCGACGCCGTCCTGCTGTACGCGGCCAAGGCGGTCCGCAGGGCCGTGCGCGACCACCCCGGGTCCGTGGACCCCGCGCGGCTGAGCGCGTTCGCCCACTGGCTCGCCGGGCAGGCCGACGGCCACCGGCACTGGGCGGTCGGCGAGGCCGTCCGGGCCCTGCTCGAGGGGGTCGACGCCCCCGCGGGCGACGGCCTCGGCCCCGCCGCGGCACCGGCCGCCGCACCACCGGCCGCGGCGCCGCCCGGCACCCGCACCGACGTCCTCGTCAAGGTCGGGGCGCCCATGTACGACGGGCGCCACCCCTGGACCGTGCAGCTGATCCACGACGGCCTCGACGTCACCCCGGTCGACGCCGACGACCGCGGGGCGCGGGCCGAGGACCTGGCCGGGGCGCTGCGCGCACCGCTCGCCCGGGCGCTGGGCCAGGGCGACCACGACGAGCACCTGGCCGCGATCGAGGTGTTCCTGCCCCGCGCCCTGTTCGACCTGCCGGTGGACGAGTGGCAGCTGCTCCCCGACGCCCCCGCCCCGCCGGACCCCGCGTACGGCTCCGGCGGGTGGACCGCCACGGACGGCGGTGGTGGTGACACGGACTTCGCTGCCGACGGCTTCGGCATCGGCATCGACGACGCCATCGACGACGACGACTTCGTCGACGAGCGGTCCATGCCGCTCGGGATGCGCCGGAGCGTCGTCGTACGGGACGTGCGGCGCAACGCCCGGCCGCCCGCTCCCGAGTGGCGCAAACGCTGGCGCGGCGCGGTCCGCGGACCGCTCGCGCACGAACCGCTGCACGGCCGCTCCCCGGCCGAGGGCCACCCCGCCCAGGTCCGCCCCTCGGGCCGCTACCCGTACTACGGCGCCCTGTCGGCGATGGACGACACGTCCGTCCCGGTCTACTGCGGTCCCGTCGGCAGCGGGGAGGGGCAGGCGGCGATGAAGGACGCGCTCATGGCCGGGCACTCGGTGGTGCTGTGGCGGCGCGACCGGCACGACCACGAGGAGTGCCGGGACTTCCACCGGCAGGTCGCCCATGTGCTGGGGACGGCCGGCAGGGCCGAGGGGCTGCACGAACAGGTGCGCGACCTGCGGATCAGCCTCTACGACCCGGACACCGCCCGGGAGCGGGGCCTGCGCGGGAAGCTGGCGGTCCTCGTCGACCCGCCCGACCGGCCGCCGTACGCCGCCGAGACGATGCGACCACCTCCGCTGGCCGCGCCCGGCGGCTGACCGGTCCGGCACGCCGGCCGGACAGCCCGTCAACCCGCTTGCCCCGCAAGGCTGTTCGGAGGTCCGGAAGTGAACGCCGGGCGCTTCGAACCTCGGCAGACACGGTCGCCTGACGGTAGCCTCGTACGTCGGACGGCCGGGTCCGCTGCATGATCACCAGAGCCGGGAGGAGCCCAAGGTGAACGACTGGCGGATCTACCGCGGAGTGGGCCAGCCGCACGACGGCATGCTGCGGTTGCCGGCGCCGCCGCCCTGGCGCGACTTCACCGCCGCACGGGACGGCGAGGAGACCGGCTCCGAGGACCCCAGCAGCGCCCGCCGGCTCGGCGTCCGCCGCCGCATGGTCGAGAACTACGCGCCCCGGCCGGCCGAGGTGGACGCGGTCAACGCGGCCCTCTACCTGCGCCGCCCCCTGCTGGTGACCGGCAACCCGGGCACGGGCAAGTCGACGCTGGCGTACGCCATCGCCCACGAACTCGGCCTGGGCAAGGTGCTGCGCTGGCCCATCGTCAGCCGCACCGGCCTCCAGGACGGCCTGTACCGGTACGACGCCATAGGCAGGCTCCAGGACGTCCAGCTGGAGCGGGCCCGCGGCGGCGAGGGCACGACGGCCGCCCCCGGCATCGGCTCCTACATCCGGCTCGGCCCGCTCGGCACCGCGCTGCTGCCCGCCGCGCAGCCCCGCGTGCTGCTCATCGACGAACTCGACAAGAGCGACCTCGACCTGCCCAACGACCTGCTCAACACCCTGGAGGAAGGCGAGTTCTCGATCCCCGAGCTGGAACGGCTCGCGGACCGCGAACCCGTCGTCGAGGTGCTCACGCACGACGGCGACCGGGTCCCCGTGCACGGCGGCCGGATCGCCTGCACCGCCTTCCCGGTGATCGTCCTGACCTCCAACGGCGAACGCGACTTCCCCGCCCCGCTGCTCAGGCGCTGCATCCAGCTCGAACTGGACCCGCCCGGCGAGGAGCAGCTCACCGCCATGGTCGAGGCGCACCTCGGCGCGGACGGCGTCAGCGCCGGAGCGGACCTCATCCGCAGGTTCCTGGAGCGCGAACCCGGCGAGGTGCTCGCCGCCGACCAGCTCCTCAACGCCCTCTTCCTCACCCGGCACGACCCACGGGCGCAGAGCATCACCAGGGAACGGATCGCCGAGATGCTGATGCAGCCGCTCGACCGCACGAGGTGATGGCCGGATGCCCGGGATCCGCCTGGACGAGCTGATCGGCAAGCTGCGCCAGGGCGGGCTCGACCCCACCGCGGAGGACGTGGCGGACGCGGTCTGGCTGGCCCGGCGGCTCGGCGCCGCACCCCCGAGCGAGGCACGCGGGCAGCCCGCCGGGACCCTCGACGGCGCACCGGCGGCGGACACGGAGAACACCGAGGACGCGCCCGACGCGCCCGACGGGGGCGCCACGGACGACGCGCGGGGCGCCGCGGGGCGAGGTGCCGCACGCCCCGCAGACGGTCCGTCGCC
>NZ_JARAUO010000046.1:0-78377 GCF_033792105.1 Streptomyces sp. WI03-4A | reverse complement strand
TCACCGCCTTACAAGCGGGCGGCCCCACTCCCCTTTCTCGGGCTGCGCGGTTGTCTGGTGTACACCCCCCCCCCCCCCCCCCCCCCCCCCGGGACCCCCTCGACGCCCAGCCCTCCCCCGCCGGGACGGCCCCTCACCCGATGTCCGGCGGATCGATCCGCACCCGCACCGCTTCCCCCGCACCCCGCGCCATCCGCGCCGCCTGGGCGGCCTTCAGGGCGGAGGCCAGCGCGGAGCCGCTCCCCGGCGGCACCCGGACCAGCGCCCGCTCCCAGTGCTCGCCCGGCGGGGGCGCACCCGGTCTGCGGGGCCGGCCGGGCAGGGTCGGTGGTACCGGAACGGGGCCCAACACTTCTGCGTCCGACGGTAGTTGAGCAGCCGCCAGGAACTCGGCCACGGCCTCGGTGGTTCCCGAGACGGCCGCCATCCGGGACACCGGCGGGAAGCCGAGCTCGGCCCGCTCGGCCAGTTCCCGGACCGCGTGGCCCACAGGGTCCCACCGCACCAGCGCCTGCACCGGCCGCAGCGTCGGCTCGGCCACCACGACGACGGTCCCGTGCTCCCCCTGCGGCCGCACCAGCGCCCCGGCCGCAATCCACCGGCGCAGCGCGTCCTCCCCGGCCCGCAGGTCGGGCCGCCCGAGCATGGCCCAGCCGTCGAGCAGCAGGGCGGCCGCGTAGCCGCCCTCGGCGACCGGCTCGGCCCCCGGGGTGCTCACGACCAGCGCGGGCGTGCCCGGCACGGTGTCCAGCACGTGCTCACGCCCCGAGGTGCGCACCGGCACGGCGGGGAACGCCCGCCCCAGTTCCTCGGCGGTCCGCCGGGCCCCGACCACCTGGGCGCGCAGCCGGAAGCCGCCGCACTCGGGGCAGTGCCAGGCCGCCTCCGCGCGCCCGCACCAGCCGCACGTCAGCGCTCCCGCGTCCCGCGCCTCCAGCGGCCCGGCGCAGTGCCGGCAGCGGGCCGGCGCCCGGCACTGGGCGCACGCCATGCGCGGCACGTACCCCCGGCGGGGCACCTGGACCAGCACCGGTCCGTGCCGCAGCCCCTCGCGGACCGCCTGCCAGGCCACAGTGGGCAGCCGGGCGGCCCGGGCGGCCTCGTCGCGCGCGAGGTCCTCGTCCCCGACGGTGCGCACCAGGGGCGCGGCCCGCCGTACCTCCTCGCGCCCGGCGACCAGGGGCCGCGCCCAGCCGCTCTCCACCAGTTGCGCGGCCTCGACGGTGCAGCTCCACCCGCCCAGCAGGAAGGCGCACCGGTCGAGGGCGGCGCGCAGCAGCAGGACGTCGCGCGCGTGCGGCTGGGGGGCGTGCTGCTCGCTGTGGCTGTCGTCGCCGTCGTCCCAGATGGCGACGAGCCCGAGGTCCCGCACAGGGGCGAACATGGCGGCCCGCGTCCCGACCACGGCCCGTACGGCGCCGCGCCGTACCGCGAGCCACTGCGCGTACCGCTTCTCGGGCCCGGCGTCGGCGGTGAGCAGGGCGTGCCGGCCGTCGCCCAGCAGCGCGGTCAGCGCGGCGTCGAGCCGTGCCGCGGCCCGTCCGTCGGGGACGACGACGAGCGCGCCGCGTCCCGAGGCGAGCGTGGCGGCGACGGCCCGGGCCAGTTCGTCGCTCCACAGCGGCCCCGGCAGGGCGTTCCACACCGCCCTGGGCGCTCCTCCGGCGGCCAGTGCCTCCAGGAAGGCGCCGCCGTGCTCGTACCGCGTCCAGGACCCGGCGTCGGGCGCGGGCGGTGCCGGCAGGGGTTCGGGGGAGGGCCGTCGCTCGGCGCGCGCGCTGCGCGGCGGGACGGCGAGCTGCAGCACGTCGGCGAGGCTGCCCGCGTAGCGGTCGGCGACGGCCCTGGCGAGCCCGAGCAGTTCCTCGCCGAGCACCGGCTCGGGCGACACGACCTGGGCCAGGGCGGCCAGCGGCCCCGCGTAGTCGGACTCGGCACGCCGCTCGACGAGGTACCCGTCGATGAGCCCGCCGCCCTCCCGGCGCCCCTCCCGCACCCGGCCCCGGCCGGCCCCGAACCGCACCCGCACCCGCACCCCGGGCTGGGCCTCGGCGTCCATCTCCTCGGGCACCGCGTAGTCGAAGTACCGGTCGAGGTGCAGCACACCCTTGTCGACGAGCACGCGCGCGACGGGCAGTTCCTTGGCGAGCGCGGCGCCGCGCCAGGTCCGGGGTTTGGCCCGGGGCACATCGGCCCCGCGCACGGTCTCCCGGATGAGCGCGAGCTGCTCCGGCGGCGCCCCTTCGGCCCCGCCGTCCGTGCCCTCCCCGCCGTGCCGGGGCGCCCCGTTCTCGCTGCTCACGCTTGCATTCTTACCAAACGGCACCGACAACCGGACGGGACGGCCGAGGCCCGGCCCCCGTGCGGGGACCGGGCCTCGGTGGATGATCCGTGCGGGCTACAGGCCCACGGCCTTGCGCAGGGCCTCCACTCGGTCCGTGCGCTCCCAGGTGAAGTCGGGCAGTTCGCGGCCGAAGTGGCCGTACGCCGCCGTCTGGGCGTAGATCGGGCGGAGCAGGTCCAGGTCGCGGATGATCGCGGCCGGACGGAGGTCGAAGACCTCGTCGATGGCCCTCTCGATCTTCTCGGCCTCGACCTTGGCCGTGCCGAAGGTCTCCACGAACAGGCCGACGGGCTCGGCCTTGCCGATGGCGTAGGCGACCTGGACCTCGCAGCGCGCGGCGAGGCCGGCGGCGACCACGTTCTTGGCGACCCAGCGCATGGCGTAGGCGGCCGAGCGGTCGACCTTGGACGGGTCCTTGCCGGAGAAGGCGCCGCCGCCGTGCCGGGCGAAGCCGCCGTAGGTGTCGATGATGATCTTGCGGCCGGTGAGGCCGGCGTCGCCCATGGGGCCGCCGATCTCGAAGCGGCCGGTCGGGTTCACGAGCAGGCGGTAGCCCTCGGTGTCGAGCTTGATGCCGTCGTCCAGCAGCGCCTTCAGCTCCGGCTCCACGACGAACTCGCGGATGTCGGGGGCGAGCAGCGACTCCAGGTCGATGTCCGAGGCGTGCTGGCTGGAGACCACGACCGTGTCGAGGCGGACGGCCTTGTCGCCGTCGTACTCGATGGTGACCTGCGTCTTGCCGTCGGGACGCAGGTAGGGGATGGTGCCGTTCTTGCGGACCTCGGACAGGCGCTTGGACAGGCGGTGCGCCAGGAAGATCGGCAGCGGCATCAGGGTCGGCGTCTCGTCCGACGCGTAGCCGAACATCAGGCCCTGGTCACCGGCGCCCTGCTTGTCCAGCTCGTCCTCGTCACCCTCGACCCGGGACTCGTACGCCGTGTCGACACCCTGGGCGATGTCCGGGGACTGCGCGCCGATCGAGACCGACACGCCGCAGGAGGCGCCGTCGAAGCCCTTCTTCGAGGAGTCGTAGCCGATCTCCAGGATCTTGCTGCGGACCAGGGTCGCGATGTCCGCGTAGGCCTTGGTCGTGACCTCGCCGGCCACGTGCACGAGGCCGGTGGTGATCAGCGTCTCGACGGCGACGCGGGAGGACGGGTCCTCGCGCAGGAGCGCGTCGAGAATGGTGTCGCTGATCTGGTCAGCGATCTTGTCGGGGTGACCCTCGGTCACGGACTCCGAAGTGAACAGGCGACGGGACACAACGCTCCCTGGGGTTGCAGCGGCTGCTGGCTGATCATTGGCGGACCACGCGCGGAGGCTGCGCCCGGCGTCGTCCGAGAACAGTTTATCGGTCGCGCTCGGCCACCGGCCCACCCGTCTCGCCTCTCGGGAGCGCTGTGACCTGCGGCACGGGCATTCTGCACAATGCCGCGCGGCCTTGGCCAGGGCCGCCACGCGAGATCGCGCGACATGGTGGTACGGAAAAATGACACCGAACGGCCGAATCGCTGCGGTGCGAACGGCCCAACGGGCTCAGCCCAGCCGGGCCGCCACGAGGTCCCAGACGGTGTCCGCGAGGGCTTCCTTCGGCCCGTGCGGGACGGGTGTCTCGCTGCCGTCGGCCCCGAGCACCAGGGCCTCGTTCTCCTCGGAACCGAAGGTCTTGCGCTCGCCCACCTCGTTCACCACGAGCAGGTCGCAGCCCTTGCGGGCCAGCTTGGCGCGCCCGTTGGCCAGGACGTCGTCGGTCTCGGCGGCGAACCCGACGACCACCTGTCCGGGGCGGCCCCGCTCGGCCGAGATCTCCGCGAGGATGTCCGGATTACGCACCAGGACGATCGGCTCCGGCTCGTGGCCGTCCTTCTTCTTGATCTTGCCGGAGGCGTAGACCGCGGGGCGGAAGTCGGCGACGGCGGCGGCCATGACCACGGCGTCGGCGTCCCCGGCGGCCTTGAGGACCGCCTCGCGCAGCTGCACGGCGGTGCCGACCTGGACGACGTCGACGCCCGCGGGGTCGGCGAGGCCCGTGTTGGCGGCGATCAGGGTGACCCGGGCTCCGCGCGCGGCGGCCGTGCGGGCGAGGGCGTACCCCTGCTTGCCGGAGGAGCGGTTGCCCAGGAAGCGCACGGGGTCGAGGGGCTCGCGGGTGCCGCCCGCGGAGACGACCACGTGCCGGCCGGCGAGGTCGGGTTCGGCCACGCCCCGGGTCAGCACCCGGCGGCAGACCTCGTAGATCTCCGTCGGGTCGGGCAGCCGGCCCTTGCCGGTGTCGACCCCGGTGAGCCTGCCGACGGCGGGTTCGACCACGACGGCGCCGCGGCGGCGCAGCGTGGCCACGTTCTCCTGGGTGGCGGGGTGCTCCCACATCTCGGTGTGCATCGCCGGGGCGAAGACGACCGGGCAGCGGGCGGTGAGGAGCGTGTTGGTCAGCAGGTCGTCGGCGAGGCCGTGGGCGGCCTTGGCGAGCATGTCGGCGGTCGCCGGGGCCACCACGACGAGGTCGGCGTGCTGGCCGATGCGGACGTGCGGGACCTCGTGGACGGCGTCCCAGACCTCCGTGGAGACCGGGTTGCCGGACAGCGCCGACCAGGTCGCGGCGCCCACGAAGTGCAGGGCGGAGGCGGTGGGCACCACGCGCACGTCGTGGCCCGACTCGGTGAACCGCCTCAGCAGCTCACAGGCCTTGTACGCGGCGATGCCGCCACTGACCCCCAGAACGACTCTCGGCTTGTCCACCATCTCTCCCCGGCTCGACGACGTACGTGGCCACGTACGGAGCAACGTACGGGACCATCACACACCACAGGCCCGGCAGGGCCCCCCTCCGGGGGGAGTGACTGCCGGGCCTGTCGGATGAAGCAACCGCGATCGGACGGTGCTGCTACGCCGGGCCCTCGATGGCCTCGGAGGTCAGCAGACCCGCGTTGATCTCGCGCAGGGCGATCGAGAGCGGCTTCTCGTGCACGTGGGTGTCGACGAGCGGACCGACGTACTCGAGGAGGCCCTCGCCGAGCTGCGAGTAGTACGCGTTGATCTGGCGGGCACGCTTGGCCGCGTAGATCACGAGGCTGTACTTCGAGTCGGTGGCCTCGAGGAGCTCGTCGATCGGCGGGTTGATGATGCCCTCGGGCGCGGTGATGGAAGAGGACACGCTCTACCTTCCGATGGATGGGAAAGAATCAGGCGGTGTGACCCGGCCGAACACGACATTCACGATCACACAACGTCCATCAAGGCTAGCAGCTCGCTGGCCACGTCCTCGACGGAGGTGTTGACCAAGGTCTCGTCGAACTCCGGCTCGGCGGCCAGCTCGGTCCTGGCCGCGGTCAAGCGGCGCTCGATGACCTCGGGCGGCTCGGTCCCCCGGCCGGTCAGCCTGCGCACCAGCTCCTCCCAGGAGGGCGGGGCCAGGAACACCAGCTGGGCGTCGGACATGGACGCGCGGACCTGCCGGGCGCCCTGGAGGTCGATCTCCAGCAGGACGGGCTCGCCGTTCTCCAGCCGCTCCAGCACGGCCGCGCGGGGCGTGCCGTAACGGTTGCCGGCGAACTCGGCCCACTCCAGCAGCTCGCCGTTGGCGATCAGCTTGTCCATCTCGTCGTCGGTGACGAAGAAGTAGTGGACTCCGTGCTGCTCGCCGGGGCGCGGCTTGCGGGTCGTCGCCGACACCGAGAGCCAGACCTCGGGGTGTTCCTTGCGCATATGAGCGACGACCGTGCTCTTGCCGACCCCCGAGGGGCCGGAGAGCACGGTCAGCCGCGGACGTTCACTCATGCAGCGATTATTCCAGCAATCCCGGGGTGCCCGGGACTCCCGGTCCGGCGGGAGCCGGACTCAGGAACCGGTGCTGCCGAACTCACGCTCCAGGGAAGCGATCTGGTTGGACCCGAGACCGCGCACACGGCGGCTCTCGGAGATGCCCAGACGCTCCATGATCTGCTTGGCGCGGACCTTGCCCACGCCCGGCAGGGACTCGAGCAGCGCGGAGACCTTCATCTTGCCGATGACGTCGTTCTCCTGGCCCTGCTTGATGACCTCGTGCAGGGAGGCGCCGGAGTGCTTGAGTCGATTCTTGACCTCGGCCCGCTCCCGGCGAGCCGCGGCGGCCTTTTCGAGCGCGGCTGCGCGCTGTTCAGGGGTAAGGGGCGGAAGAGCCACGCCTACGTCACCTCGGATGTCGAACTGTCGGATACGGACCGGTGAGGAACCTAGTCGCCCCACACCTGGGGAGCCACGAGCAACACGCTGCCCGTTCTCCCCCACTGCTCTGAGGGCGCGGGAGGTGCCCCCACTGCTCGGAGACTAGCGGTCAAGTCCGCCAGAGTCAGCGAGAACAGCGGAAAAGTACTGGTCAGCCGCCGCCAGGCCGGACATTTCAGACATACTGCCCCCGATTTGAGGATGTATTCATGCTCAAGTCGCCCCGACACCGTCCGCCGAAGGCGGCGCGGAGGACTCAGCCACCGGCGACGGCGGTCCTGATCTCCTCCGCGAAGCGCTCCGTGACCGCTCGCAGCGCCCCGACGTCGGGACCCTGCCGCAGCACACCCCGGCTGACGTTGGGCACCACGTTGCGCAGCGCCGGCCCGAACACCGCGGGAAGGTCCGCCGGCGTCGCGCCCTGCGCCCCGACACCGGGCGCGAGGAGGGGGCCGTTGACCGCCAGGTCGTACGACGACAGGTCGCCCACCGTCGCGCCGACGACCGCACCGAAGGAGCCCAGCGGCTCCTCGCCCTCGTTCTCGGCGGCCAGGTGCGCCAGGACGGTGGCGGCCACGGTGCGCCCGTCGGCCCGCACCGCGTGCTGCACCTCGGGGCCCTCCGGGTTGGAGGTGAGCGCCAGCACGAACAGGCCGGCCCCGCTCTCCCGGGCCAGGGCGACCGCCGGGCTCAGCGAGCCGTAGCCGAGGTAGGGCGAGACGGTCAGGGCGTCGGAGAACAGCGGGGCGTCCTTGTGCAGGTAGGCCTCGGCGTATCCGGCCATCGTGGAGCCGATGTCACCGCGCTTGGCGTCCATCACGACCAGCGTGCCGGCCGCCCGGGCCTCCTGGACGCACGTCTCCAGGACGGCGACGCCACGCGAGCCGAACCGCTCGAAGAAGGCGCTCTGCGGCTTCATGACCGCGACCCGGTCGGCCACCGCCTCCACGACCGTGCGGCTGAACCGCTCCAGACCTGCCACGTCGTCGTTCAGGCCCCACTCCGCGAGCAGGGAGGCGTGCGGGTCGATGCCGACGCAGAGCGGGCCGCGCTCGTCCATGGCACGGCGCAGCCGGGCGCCGAAGGGCTCCAGAACAGTCATGCGGACTTCCTCACGTCGGCGCCGACCGCGTCGGCGAGGGTGGCGTACGGGCTGGTGCGCAGACGCGCGGCGAGGCCCTTGTGGATGGCGCGGGACCAGAAGGGCCCCTCGTAGATGAACGCGCTGTACCCCTGGACCAGCGTGGCACCGGCCAGGATGCGCTGCCAGGCGTCCTCGGCGGTCTCGACGCCGCCGACGCCCACCAGGGTGATCCGGTCGCCCACGCGCGCGTACAGACGGCGCAGGACCTCCAGGGAGCGCTCCTTGAGCGGGGCGCCGGACAGTCCGCCGGTCTCCTTGACCAGGGAGGGCGCGGAGCGCAGACCGAGGCCGTCGCGGGCGATGGTGGTGTTGGTGGCGATGATGCCGTCCAGGCCCAGCTCCACCGCCAGGTCGGCGACGGCGTCGACGTCCTCGTCCGCGAGGTCCGGGGCGATCTTCACCAGGAGCGGGACGCGCCGGTTGGCGACGATGCGGTCAGCGGCCTCACGGACGGCGGCGAGCAGCGGGCGCAGCGCCTCGGTCGCCTGGAGGTTGCGCAGGCCGGGGGTGTTCGGCGAGGAGACGTTGACCACCAGGTAGTCGGCGTACGGGGCGAGCCGCTCGGCGGACTTCACGTAGTCGCCGACGGCCTCCGCCTCGGGGACGACCTTGGTCTTGCCGATGTTGACGCCGACGACCGTCCTGAAGACCGGCTCCCGGGTCGCCAGGCGGGCCGCGACGGCGAGCGAGCCGTCGTTGTTGAAGCCCATGCGGTTGATCAGCGCGCGGTCCGCGACGAGCCGGAACAGCCGCCGCTTGGGGTTGCCGGGCTGCGGCTCCCCGGTGACCGTGCCGATCTCCACGTGGTCGAAGCCCAGCATCGACATGCCGTCGATCGCGACGGCGTTCTTGTCGAAGCCGGCGGCGAGCCCGAAGGGGCCGTGCATGCGCAGCCCGAAGGCCTCGGTGCGCAGCTCCTTGTAGCGGGGCGCGAGGGCGGCCGCGACGAACGTGCGCAGCACCGGGACGCGCACCGCGAGGCGGATCCAGCGGAAGGCCAGGTAGTGGGCCTTCTCGGGGTCCATCCGCTTGAAGACGAGATTGAAGAAGATCTTGTACATGGTGTCCTCATGAAGAGGGGGACACCGTTTCCGGTGTCCCCCTCAGGGCTGCTAGTCGCGGGCCGCGGTCAGGTGTTCCGCGTGTTCCTGGAGCGAGCGGACGCCCACGTCGCCGTGGTTGAGGGCGTCGATGCCCTGGACGGCCGCCGCGAGCGCCTGGACGGTCGTCAGGCACGGCACCGAGCGGGCCACCGCGGCCGTACGGATGTCGTAGCCGTCGAGGCGGCCGCCGGTGCCGTACGGGGTGTTGACGATGAGGTCGACCTCGCCGTCGTGGATGAGCTGGACGATGGTCCGCTCACCGTTCGGACCGGTGCCCTCGGACTGCTTGCGCACGATGGTGGCGTTGATGCCGTTGCGCTTGAGGACCTCGGCCGTGCCGGAGGTGGCGAGCAGCTCGAAACCGTGGGCGACCAGCTCACGCGCCGGGAAGATCATCGAGCGCTTGTCCCGGTTGGCGACCGAGATGAAGGCGCGGCCCTTGGTGGGCAGCGGGCCGTAGGCGCCCGCCTGCGACTTGGCGTACGCCGTGCCGAAGACGGAGTCGATGCCCATGACCTCGCCGGTGGAGCGCATCTCCGGGCCGAGCACCGTGTCGACGCCGCGGCCCTGGATGTCGCGGAAGCGCGACCACGGCATGACGGCCTCCTTGACGGAGATCGGCGCGTCCAGCGGCAGCTCGCCGCCGTCGCCGTTCGCCGGGAGCAGTCCCTCCGCGCGCAGCTCGGCGATGGTCGCGCCCAGCGAGATGCGGGCGGCGGCCTTCGCGAGCGGCACCGCGGTCGCCTTGGAGGTGAAGGGCACCGTACGGGAGGCGCGCGGGTTGGCCTCCAGGACGTAGAGGATGTCGCCGGCCATCGCGAACTGGATGTTGATCAGGCCGCGCACGCCGACGCCCTTGGCGATCGCCTCGGTGGAGGCGCGCAGGCGCTTGATGTCGAAGCCGCCGAGGGTGATCGGGGGCAGGGCGCACGCCGAGTCGCCGGAGTGGATGCCGGCCTCCTCGATGTGCTCCATGACACCGCCGAGGTACAGGTCCTCGCCGTCGTAGAGGGCGTCGACGTCGATCTCGATGGCGTCGTCGAGGAAGCGGTCGACGAGGACCGGCCGGGAGGGGCTGATCTCGGTCGACTCGGCGATGTAGGAGGCGAGGCGGGTCTCGTCGTAGACGATCTCCATGCCGCGCCCGCCGAGGACGTAGGACGGCCGGACGAGGACCGGGTAGCCGATCTCGTCGGCGATGGCCTTGGCGCCCTCGAAGGTGGTGGCCGTGCCGTGCTTCGGGGCCGGCAGGCCGGCCTCGGCGAGGACGCGGCCGAAGGCGCCGCGGTCCTCGGCGGCGTGAATGGCCTCGGGCGACGTGCCGACGATCGGCACGCCGTTGTCCTTCAGGGCCTGCGAGAGACCGAGCGGGGTCTGGCCGCCGAGCTGGACGATCACACCGGCGATCGGTCCGGCGAGGGACTCCGCGTGGACGATCTCCAGCACGTCCTCGAGCGTCAGCGGCTCGAAGTACAGGCGGTCGGAGGTGTCGTAGTCCGTGGAGACGGTCTCGGGGTTGCAGTTGACCATCACGGTCTCGTACCCGGCGTCGGACAGCGCGAAGGAGGCGTGCACGCAGGAGTAGTCGAACTCGATGCCCTGGCCGATGCGGTTCGGGCCGGACCCCAGGATGATCACCGCGGGCTTCTCGCGGGGCGCGACCTCGGTCTCCTCGTCGTAGGAGGAGTAGAAGTACGGCGTCTTCGCGGCGAACTCGGCGGCGCAGGTGTCGACCGTCTTGTAGACCGGGCGGATGCCGAGGGCGTGCCTGACCTCGCGGACGACGTCCTCGCGCAGGCCGCGGACCTCACCGATCTGCTGGTCGGAGAAGCCGTGCCGCTTGGCCTCGGCGAGCAGGTCGCCGGTCAGCTCGGGCGCCTCGGCGAGCTCGTCCGCGACCTCCTTGATCAGGAAGAGCTGGTCCACGAACCACGGGTCGATCTTCGTGTACTCGAAGACCTCCTCGGGCGTGGCACCCGCGCGGATGGCCTGCATGACGGTGTTGACGCGGCCGTCGGTGGGGCGCACGGCCTCGCGCAGCAGGGCCTCCTTGTCGCCGGGCTCGCCGACGAAGGTGAACTGGCTGCCCTTCTTCTCCAGCGAGCGCAGCGCCTTCTGGAAGGCCTCGGTGAAGTTGCGGCCGATGGCCATGGCCTCGCCGACCGACTTCATGGTGGTCGTCAGCGTGGAGTCGGCCTGCGGGAACTTCTCGAAGGCGAACCGCGGGGCCTTGACGACCACGTAGTCCAGCGTGGGCTCGAAGGAGGCGGGGGTCTCCTGCGTGATGTCGTTCGGGATCTCGTCCAGGGTGTAGCCGACGGCGAGCTTGGCGGCGATCTTGGCGATCGGGAAGCCGGTCGCCTTGGAGGCCAGCGCCGAGGAGCGGGAGACGCGCGGGTTCATCTCGATGACGATCACGCGGCCGTCCTCGGGGTTCACCGCGAACTGGATGTTGCAGCCGCCGGTGTCGACGCCGACCTCGCGGATGATCGCGATGCCGACGTCGCGCAGCACCTGGTACTCGCGGTCGGTCAGCGTCATCGCCGGGGCGACGGTGATCGAGTCGCCGGTGTGCACGCCCATGGGGTCGAAGTTCTCGATGGAGCAGACGACCACGACGTTGTCGTGCTTGTCGCGCATCAGCTCCAGCTCGTACTCCTTCCAGCCGAGGATGGACTCCTCCAGGAGCACCTCGGTGGTCGGGGAGAGCGTGAGGCCCTGGCCGGCGATGCGGCGCAGCTCCTCCTCGTCGTGGGCGAAGCCGGAGCCGGCGCCGCCCATGGTGAAGGACGGGCGGACCACGACCGGGTAGCCGCCGAGGGTCTCGACGCCCTTGAGGACGTCGTCCATGGTGTGGCAGATGACCGAGCGGGCGGACTCGCCGTGCCCGGTCTTGCGGCGGACCTCCTCCACGACGCCCTTGAACAGGTCGCGGTCCTCGCCCTTGTGGATCGCCTCGGGCTTGGCGCCGATCAGCTCGACGCCGTACTTCTCCAGGACGCCGTTGTCGTGCAGTGCGATGGCGGTGTTCAGGGCCGTCTGGCCGCCCAGGGTGGGCAGCAGGGCGTCGGGGCGCTCCTTGGCGATGATCTTCTCGACGTACTCCGGGGTGATCGGCTCGACGTAGGTGGCGTCGGCGATCTCCGGGTCGGTCATGATCGTCGCCGGGTTGGAGTTGACGAGGACCACGCGCAGGCCCTCGGACCTGAGCACCCGGCACGCCTGGGTGCCGGAGTAGTCGAACTCGGCGGCCTGGCCGATGACGATCGGGCCGGAGCCGATGACCAGGACGGACTGGATATCGGTGCGCTTAGGCACGCTGGCCCTCCATCAGGGAAACGAAGCGGTCGAACAGGTAGGCGGCGTCGTGCGGACCCGCTGCTGCTTCGGGGTGGTACTGGACGGAGAAGGCCGGCTGGTCCAGCAGCTGCAGCCCCTCCACGACGTCGTCGTTCAGGCAGACGTGCGAGACCTCGGCGCGGCCGAACTTCGTCTCGCTGACCTTGTCGAGCGGCGCGTCCACGGCGAAGCCGTGGTTGTGCGCGGTGACCTCGACCTTGCCGGTCGTCCGGTCCTGGACCGGCTGGTTGATGCCGCGGTGGCCGTACTTCAGCTTGTAGGTGCCGAAGCCGAGGGCGCGGCCGAGGATCTGGTTGCCGAAGCAGATGCCGAACAGGGGCGTCCTGCGCTCCAGGACGGCGCTCATCAGCGCGACGGGGCCGTCGGCGGTCGCCGGGTCGCCGGGGCCGTTGGAGAAGAACACGCCGTCCGGTCCGACGGCGTAGACGTCCTCGGCCGTGGCGGTGGCCGGGAGCACGTGCACCTCGATGCCGCGCTCGGCCATCCGGTGCGGGGTCATGCCCTTGATGCCGAGGTCGATGGCGGCGACCGTGAAGCGCTTCTCGCCGACCGCGGGGACGACGTACGCCTCCTTGGTGGCGACCTCCTCGTAGAGGCTGGCGCCCTTCATCTGCGGCTGGGCCTGGACCCGCTCGACCAGCTCGGCCTCGGGGGTGATGACCTCGCCGGAGAAGATGCCGGCCCGCATCGAGCCGCGCTCGCGCAGGTGGCGGGTGAGGGCGCGGGTGTCGATCCCGGAGATGCCGACCACGCCCTGCGCGACCAGCTCGTCGTCCAGGGAGCGCTTGGCGCGCCAGTTGGACGGCACGCGCGCGGGGTCGCGCACGACGTAGCCGGAGACCCAGATGCGGCCGGACTCGTCGTCCTCGTCGTTCCAGCCGGTGTTGCCGATCTGCGGGGCGGTCGCGACGACGATCTGGCGGTCGTACGACGGGTCGGTGAGGGTCTCCTGGTAGCCGGTCATGCCGGTGGAGAAGACGGCCTCGCCGAAGGTCTCCCCCACGGCCCCGTAGGCGCGGCCGCGGAAGGTGCGGCCGTCCTCCAGGACGAGTACGGCGGGAAGCGCCGTGTTCCTCTGGGAGGAGCTTCCCCTGGTGGAGGTCGTCATCGCGCGCCTTCCGTGTCGTTGGTCATCTGGTTCAGTGTGTCGACCCACTCGGTGTGCTCGGCCGCGTGGTCGGAGCGGAAGCCGGAGTCGATCAGCTTCTCGCCCAGGGCCCAGGTCACCACCAGCAGTCCGCCCTCGGTGAGGACCTTGCCGGCGATGCCCTTGTCGAGCCGGGCGCCGCGCAGCGCGGCGGTGGGGACGAAGAAGTCGGTCGCACCGGGGCGCTCGACCTCCAGGCCCGCGTCGGTCAGGGTGAGCGAGGCCCGGCTGCGGGTGCCGAGGCCGTGGGCCACGATGCGGTCCAGCCACTGCCCGGCGGTGGTCGAGCCGTGGTAGCGGCCGCTCATGCTCAGTTTCACCGGGCCGGTCTCCTCCGGCGCGCTGGGCGGCTCGGGCAGGTCGCTCTGGAGCGTGCCGCGCCACTTCCAGCCCTCGCGCATCAGCCAGTAGACGAGCGCGACGAAGAGGGCGAGGCCGACGAGCCAGCCGATGCGGGCCCCCCAGTCGGTGACCTCGGCCGATTTCTTCGCCTCGGCCAGCAGGATTACAGGTGTCACGTGAGCTTCCCGTCGACGAGCGTCGCCTTGCCCCGCAGCCACGTGTGGGTGACTCGGCCCGGCAGCTCGCGTCCCTCGTAGGGGGTGTTGCGGCTGCGCGAGGCGAAGCCCGCGGGGTCCACCTGCCCACGGTATGCCGTGTCCACCAGCGTGAGGTTGGCGGGCTCGCCGACCGAGACGGGGCGGCCGTGGCCCTGGGCGCCGCCGATCCGCGCGGGCTTGGCGGACATGCGGTCGGCGACGCCGGCCCAGTCCAGCAGGCCGGTCTCGACCATGGTCGCCTGGACCACCGAGAGGGCGGTCTCCAGGCCGACCATGCCCATGGCGGCCGCGGCCCACTCGCAGTCCTTGTCCTCGTGCGGGTGCGGGGCGTGGTCGGTGGCGACGATGTCGATCGTGCCGTCGGCCAGCGCCTCGCGCAGGGCGTGCACGTCCCGCTCGGTGCGCAGCGGCGGATTGACCTTGTAGATCGGGTTGTAGGTGCGCACCATCTCGTCCGTCAGGAGGAGGTGGTGCGGGGTCACCTCGGCGGTGACGTCGATGCCGCGGGACTTGGCCCAGCGGACGATCTCCACCGAGCCGGCGGTCGACAGGTGGCAGATGTGCACCCGGGAGCCGACGTGCTCGGCGAGCAGCACGTCGCGGGCGATGATCGACTCCTCGGCGACGGCGGGCCAGCCGCCCAGGCCCAGCTCGGCGGAGACGACGCCCTCGTTCATCTGGGCGCCCTCGGTGAGCCGGGGCTCCTGCGCGTGCTGGGCGACGACGCCGCCGAAGGCCTTCACGTACTCCAGCGCGCGGCGCATGATCACGGCGTCGTCGACGCACTTGCCGTCGTCGGAGAAGACGGTGACGCCGGCGGCCGACTCGTGCATCGCGCCCAGCTCGGCGAGCTTCTTGCCCTCCAGGCCGACGGTGACGGCGCCGATGGGCTGCACGTCGCAGTAGCCGTGGTCCCGGCCGAGCCGGTAGACCTGCTCGACGACGCCGGCGGTGTCGGCGACCGGGAAGGTGTTGGCCATGGCGAACACGGCGGTGTAGCCGCCGCTCGCGGCGGCGCGGGTGCCGGTGAGCACGGTCTCGGAGTCCTCACGGCCCGGCTCGCGCAGGTGGGTGTGCAGGTCGACCAGGCCCGGCAGCAGCACCTTGCCGTCGGCCTCGACGACCTCCGCGCCCGCGGCGTCGAGGTCCGTGCCGACCGCGGCGATGGTCTCGCCGTCGATCAGCACGTCCTGCGGCTCACCGCCGAGCACCTTCGCACCCCGGATCAGGATCTTGCTCATGGTTCTACTTCTCCTCGGTGGTACGGGCGTGGGTGACGGCGGGCTCGTTGCCGCCGAGCAGCAGGTACAGGACGGCCATCCGGATGGAGACGCCGTTGGCGACCTGCTCGACGACGGTGCAGCGGTCGGAGTCGGCGACCTCGGCGGTGATCTCCATGCCGCGGACCATCGGGCCGGGGTGCATCACGATGGCGTGCTCGGGCATCCGGGCCATGCGCTCGCCGTCAAGGCCGTAGCGTCGTGAGTACTCGCGCTCGGTCGGGAAGAAGGCCGCGTTCATGCGCTCGCGCTGGACGCGCAGCATCATCACCGCGTCGGACTTGGGCAGCGTGCTGTCGAGGTCGTACGACACCTCGCACGGCCAGGTCTCGACGCCGACCGGCACCAGCGTGGGCGGGGCGACGAGGGTGACCTCGGCGCCGAGGGTGTGCAGCAGGTCGACGTTGGAGCGGGCGACCCGGCTGTGCAGGACGTCGCCGACGAGGGTGATGCGCTTGCCGGCCAGGTCCTGACCGAGCCCGGCGTCCCGGCCGACCAGGCGGCGGCGCATGGTGAAGGCGTCCAGCAGGGCCTGGGTGGGGTGCTGGTGGGTGCCGTCGCCGGCGTTGATCACGGCGGCGTCGATCCAGCCGGAGTTGGCGAGGCGGTAGGGGGCCCCGGAGGCGCCGTGCCGGATGACGACGGCGTCGACGCCCATCGCCTCCAGGGTCTGGGCGGTGTCCTTCAGGGACTCGCCCTTGGACACGCTGGAGCCCTTGGCGGTGAAGTTGATGACGTCCGCGGAGAGGCGCTTCTCGGCGGCTTCGAAGGAGATCCGGGTGCGGGTGGAGTCCTCGAAGAAGAGGTTGACGATCGTGCGGCCGCGCAGGGTCGGCAGCTTCTTGATCGGCCGGTCGGCGACCCGGGCCATCTCCTCGGCGGTGTCGAGGATCAGGACGGCGTCGTCGCGGGTGAGGTCGGCGGCCGAGATGAGATGACGCTGCATCTGTCAGGCTCCGTAAGGCAGTTCATTCGGGAGGATTGGGGCAGATCGGCGCGTGTGCCGGCACACCGAGGCGGCCGTGCGCCCGACTTGCTACTGGCCGTCCGGCTTCACACCGAGCAGCACGGTGTCGCGACCGTCCTCCTCGGCGAGCTGGACCTTGACCGTCTCCCGCAGCGACGTGGGGAGGTTCTTGCCGACGTAGTCGGCCCGGATGGGCAGTTCCCGGTGGCCGCGGTCGACCAGGACCGCGAGCTGCACCGCGCGCGGGCGCCCGATGTCGTTCAGGGCGTCGAGGGCGGCGCGGATGGTGCGGCCGGAGAAGAGCACGTCGTCGACGAGGACCACCAGGCAGCCGTCGATGCCGTCACCGGGGATCTCGGTGCGGGCCAGGGCGCGCGGCGGGTGCATGCGCAGGTCGTCGCGGTACATGGTGATGTCGAGCGAGCCGACGGGGATCTTGCGGTCGGTGATCTGCTCCAGCTTGGCGGCGAGCCGCTGGGCGAGGAAGACCCCCCGGGTCGGAATGCCGAGGAGCACCACGTCGTCGGCGCCCTTGGCGCGCTCGACGATCTCGTGGGCGATGCGGGTCAGCACCCGCGCGATGTCGGGGCCCTCGAGAACGGGCCGCGCATCGGAGGTGTCAGGGTTGGCGTGCGAGTCCATACGAAACGGACCTCCTTCTCCGCCTCACGGGACGGACCTTAAAGGACGTCGGATTTGCGCCATCTACCGTAGCAGGCCGCCGGACGGCACCGATCACCCGGTTGGCCCAATGCCTCGCCGTCACCACGGAAGAGTCGGTGTGGACCATTCGGCTTGACGCATGAGAGTCACGCTGCGTAACCTCACAGTGAGTTACCAGCCGCGCGGCGGGAAGCAGAGCCGACCGCCGTCGACACAGTGTCCGGGGAGCTATATGTCCAGCGAATACGCCAAACAGCTCGGGGCCAAGCTCCGGGCCATCCGCACCCAGCAGGGCCTTTCCCTCCACGGTGTCGAGGAGAAGTCCCAGGGTCGCTGGAAGGCCGTGGTGGTCGGTTCGTACGAGCGCGGTGACCGTGCCGTGACCGTGCAGCGTCTGGCCGAGTTGGCCGATTTCTATGGTGTCCCGGTGCAGGAGCTCCTGCCGGGCACCACGCCGGGCGGCGCCGCCGAGCCGCCGCCGAAGCTGGTCCTGGACCTGGAGCGGCTGGCCACCGTGCCGGCCGAGAAGGCCGGCCCGCTGCAGCGCTACGCGGCCACCATCCAGTCCCAGCGCGGCGACTACAACGGCAAGGTGCTCTCGATCCGCCAGGACGACCTGCGCACGCTCGCCGTCATCTACGACCAGTCCCCCTCGGTCCTCACCGAGCAGCTGATCAGCTGGGGTGTCCTGGACGCGGACGCGCGCCGCGCCGTGGCCACCCACGAAGACGCCTGAGTCGACCCAGACCTCAGCAGAAACGTGCCGCCGGGGTGGCTGGAACTGTACGGTTCCAGCCACCCCGGCGGCTTTCTGCGCGCCTCGCGGGGCGTCTGGGCACCGAGATGCCGGAGGGCCCGCAGCAAGCGCGCTGCGGGCCCTCCGGCGTCTTTCTCGTGACGGGCTCTACGCCTCGTCGCGGCGCAGCGTCGGCTTCAGCTCCTTGAGCCGGCCGAGCAGGCCGTTGACGAACGCGGGCGAGTCGTCCGTGGAGAACTCCTTGGCGAGCTGCACCATCTCGTCCAGCACGACGGCGTCCGGGGTCTCGTCCACCCAGATCAGCTCGTAGGCACCCAGGCGCAGGACGTTGCGGTCGACGACCGGCATCCGGTCGAGCGTCCAGCCCACCGCGTACTGGGCGATCAGCTCGTCGATGCGCCGCGCGTGCTCCGCGTAGCCCTCGACGAGCTGCATCGTGTACTCGCTCACCGGCGGCTGCCGGTCGTCGGTCCGGGAGAGCCGGATCCAGTCGGCGAGCACCGTCAGGACGTCGGCTCCCCGCTGGTCGCCCTCGAAGAGGATCTGGAAGGCGCGCTTGCGGGCCGTGTTGCGGGCAGCCACGGTTAGCTGTTCACCCGGCCGAGGTAGTCGCTCGTGCGGGTGTCGACCTTGATCTTCTCACCGGTGGTGATGAAGAGCGGGACCTGGATCTGGTGGCCGGTCTCCAGGGTGGCGGGCTTGGTGCCACCGGTGGAGCGGTCGCCCTGGACGCCCGGCTCGGTCTCCTGGATGACGAGCTCGACGGCGGCGGGCAGCTCAACGAAGAGCACCTCGCCCTCGTGCTGGGCGACGGTGGCGGTGAAGCCCTCGATCAGGAAGTTGGCGGCGTCGCCGACGGCCTTGCGGTCGACCATCAGCTGGTCGTAGGTCTCCATGTCCATGAAGACGAAGTAGTCGCCGTCCATGTACGAGAACTGCATGTCGCGCTTGTCGACAGTGGCGGTCTCGACCTTGACACCGGCGTTGAAGGTCTTGTCGACGACCTTGCCGGAGAGCACGTTCTTGAGCTTGGTGCGCACGAAGGCCGGGCCCTTGCCGGGCTTGACGTGCTGGAACTCGACGACGGACCAGAGCTGGCCGCCTTCGAGCTTGAGCACCAGGCCGTTCTTGAGGTCGTTCGTGGAAGCCACGGTTGCGGAATCTCCTGGACTGACGTACGACCCCGGGGCATGCGCACAGCGCGAGGCTAGAGCGCGAGCAGCTCCTTGGTCGTGATGGTGAGTAGCTCGGGTCCGCCGTCCGCCTCGGGGCGTACGACGAGCGTGTCATCGATCCGGACACCGCCCCGGCCCGGGAGGTGAACCCCCGGTTCGACGGTGACCGGCACGCAAGCGTCCAGTTTACCCATGGCCGCGGGGGCCAACTGCGGGTCCTCGTCGATTTCGAGTCCGACACCGTGTCCGGTCAGCGGTGGCAGCGCCTCCGCATAGCCCGCGGAGTCCAGGACCTGCCGTGCCGCGCGGTCCACGTCACGGAACGCGGCACCGGGCGTCAGGGACTCGCGCCCGGCCCGCTGAGCGGCGAAGACGAGGTCGTACAGCTCGATCTGCCAGTCCGCCGGCGAGGTGCCGATGACGAAGGTACGGCCGATCTCGCAGCGGTAGCCGCGGTACGTGGCACCCAGGCAGACGGAGAGGAAGTCACCCTCCTCCACCCGGCGGTCGGTGGGACGGTGGCCGGGGCGGCCGGAGTGCGGGCCGGTCGCCACGGAGGTGGGGAAGGCGGGGCCGTCGGCGCCGTGGTCGACCAGGCGCCGCTCCAGCTCCAGCGCCAGGTGCCGTTCGGTACGGCCGACCAGGATCGACTCCAGCAGCTCACCGAGGGCCTGGTCGGCGATCTCGGCGCCGATGCGCAGGCACGAGATCTCCTCCTCGTCCTTGACCACCCTGAGCTGCTCGACGGCTCCGCCGAGGCCGGTCAGGCGCAGCCCGGGGGCGACGGAGGCCAGGCCCTTGTGGCGGCTGACCGTGAGGTGGTGTTCCTCGACGGCCAGCGAGTCGGCGTCCTGGGCCGCGGCGAGACCGGCCGCCGCGACCGCGGGGTCGCCTCCGGGTGCGGGCAGGACGTGCAGCCTCAGGCTCTCGTCCGGCCGCCCCTCGTAGGGGCGGTCCTCGGGCGGGCCGGCGCACACCAGCAGGTCCTCGCGCTTGCCGAGCAGCAGGACGGAGTCCTGCGGGGCGGCGGCGGCGAGGTAGCGCACGTTGGCGGGGCGGGAGATGAGGGCTGCCGCGGCGCCGGCCGCGTTGCAGCGCTCCCTCAGCCGGGATCGGCGGGTCGCGTACACCTCTGACATGAGATGAGCGTAGGAGTTCTGGGCGTTTTGTGCCGGTTGGGTGGGGCCGAGTGGGGTCCGGGGCCCGTGGCAGGGCGCTTCGCCGGGTCCGGTGGACGAGGGCTGCCGCGCCGTCCGCGCGCTGCCCGGGCGGCCGCGGCGGCCCCCGGTCCCCGGCCCGCTACCAGGTCGGCGGGCTGGCGATGGCCCGCGCCAGGACGTCGTCCAGGATCGCGGCCGTGCCCGGGACGTCGAGCTGGGAGTTGTCGATGATCGGGAGGCCCGAGCCGTACCAGCCGGCCATGCGGCCGTGGATGCGGGCGACCTCCTCGTCGGAGAGCCGGCGGTTGCCGGTCCGCTCGGCGTTGCGCTCCAGGACGATGTCCAGGCCCGGGAGGAGGACGACCGGCAGCAGCCCGGGACCTACGTGCCGCTTCCAGCCGCCGAGACCCACCACGGGCCGGTCGGGGAAGACGGCGTCGTCCAGGATGCAGGAGATGTTGTTGGCCAGGAAGTTCCGGGCCGCGAAGCCGCAGGTACGGCGGGCGAGGCGGTACTGGGCCTCGGAGTGGTCGTTCCACCCCGACTGGGGGTCGGCGAAGCCCGAGCGGACCCATTCGCGCACGTCGTCGAGGCTGATGTGGGCCGTGGGCACCCGGCGGTGGTCCGCCCAGTACTTGGCCACGCTCGTCTTGCCCGCGCCCGCCGGGCCGATCAGCAGCACGGCGAGGGTGGTGGCCGCCGGGTCCGGGACGCCGGCCGTGGCCGGCGGGGCCGGCGGCATGGCGACCGGGCCGCCCGGCGGCAGCGGCACATGACCGGTGGTGTCGGGCGGCGGCGGGGCGGGGGCGTGCCGGGGCGCCGGGGGCTGCGGGTGCCCGGGCACCGCGGGGGCGGCGGGCGGCACCGGTCCGGTTCCTGCTCCGGTGCCCGGATAGCCGGGGGGCGGCACGGGGCCCGTACCGGCTCCGGTGCCCGGGTAGCCGGGTGGCGGAGGGGGCACGGGCGCGGGACCCTGCGGGGCTCCCGGGTGGTGTGCGGCCGACGCCCAGCCGGCGTGCGGTCCCTGCCCCGGCTGGTGGGGCGGCAGCGGAGACCCCACTGCGTGCTGCATCCGTTGCCACTCCGTCTCGTACACACATCTGGCGCTGGCAGGCGGGTGCGGAGCCCGCTCCTACCGAACGGTACCGCCCCCGGCCGTCGTTTGGTGAAACGACCGGGGGCGGTCCGAAGTGCCCGGTCCGGGAAGGAAGTCGGGCGCGGGGAACAGCGGGGGGCTTACTGGCCCACTTCTCCGTAGGCGGCGAGCAGGACGGCGGGGTCCGGGCCCTCCAGGACGGTCGGCCTGGCCAGGCCGTCCAGCACGATGAAGCGGAGCAGGTCGCCGCGGGACTTCTTGTCGACCTTCATCGTCTCCAGCAGCTTGGGCCACTGGTCGTAGCGGTAGTGCAGCGGCAGTCCGACGGCCTCCAGGACACTGCGGTGCCGGTCCGCCGTCGCGTCGTCCAGCCGGCCCGCGAGACGGCCCAGTTCGGCGGCGAAGTGCATGCCGACCGCGACCGCGGCGCCGTGCCGCCACTTGTAGCGCTCGTTCTTCTCGATGGCGTGGCCGAGCGTGTGGCCGTAGTTCAGGATCTCCCGCAGGCCCGACTCCTTCAGGTCCGAGGAGACGACGTCCGCCTTGACCCGGATCGAGCGCTCGATCAGCTCGGCCGTGTGAGGTCCAGCCGGTGTGCGGGCGGCCTCCGGGTCGGACTCGATCAGGTCCAGGATGACCGGGTCGGAGATGAAGCCCGCCTTGATGACCTCGGCGAGACCGGAGACGTAGTCGTTCACCGGCAGCGAGTCCAGCGCGGCCAGGTCGCACAGGACGCCGGCGGGCGGGTGGAAGGCGCCCACCAGGTTCTTGCCCTCGGCGGTGTTGATGCCGGTCTTGCCGCCGACCGCCGCGTCCACCATGGCCAGCACGGTGGTCGGGATCGCGATCCAGCGCACCCCGCGCAGCCAGGTGGCGGCCACGAACCCGGCGAGGTCCGTGGTGGCGCCGCCGCCGACGCCGACGATGACGTCGGTGCGGGTGAAGCCGGACTGGCCGAGTGCCTTCCAGCAGTAGGCGGCGACCTCGACGGTCTTGGCCTCCTCGGCGTTGGGCACCTGGATGGCCACGGCCTCGTAGCCCTGGCCGGCCAGGTCGGCGCGCAGCGCGTCACCGGTCTCGGCCAGCGCCTCGGGGTGGACCACCGCGACGCGCTTGGCCCGGGGCCCGATCAACCCGGCCAGCTCGCCGAGGAGTTGCCGGCCGACCAGCACCTCGTACGGGTCGGTGCCCGCGGTGCCGGCGACCTGGATCCGGGTGACTGCCTCGCTCATGCTTCCTTCAACTCCAGTGCGTCCAGCGCCTCTTGGGTGACCTCTTCGGGGGTGCGGCCGTCCGTCTGCACGACGGCGGTGGCGACCTCCTCGTACAGGTGGCGCCGGGCCTCCATCAGTTCGCGCCACTGCTTGCGCGGATTGACCGCCAGCAGCGGCCGGGCCACGTTCAGGCCGGTGCGGCGGACCGCCTCCTCCACGTCCATCGAGAGGTAGACCACCCGGTGTCCGGCGAGCAGGGCGCGTGTGTCGGCGTCGAGGACGGCGCCGCCGCCGAGCGCGAGGACGCCCGTGTGCTCGGCGAGCGCGGCGGCCACCGCGCGCTTCTCGATCGCGCGGAAGGCGGGCTCGCCCTCGTCGAGGAAGATGTCGGCGATGGTGCGGTCCTCGGCGGCGACGATGTCGTCGTCGGTGTCGCGGTAGCCGACGCCCAGGCGCTCGGCCAGCAGCCGGCCGACGGTGGACTTGCCGACGCCCATCGGACCGACCAGCACGACCGCAGGCACGGCGGTCACCGGATGTGGAGGTTGTCGAGGTACGACCGGACGTTGCGGCGGGTCTCCGCGACGGAGTCGCCGCCGAACTTCTCGGCGACCGCGTCCGCGAGGACGAGCGCCACCATGGCCTCGGCGACGATGCCGGCGGCCGGCACCGCGGAGACGTCCGAGCGCTGGTGGTGGGCCTGGGCCTCCTCACCGGTGGTGACGTCCACGGTCTTCAGCGCGCGGGGCACGGTCGCGATCGGCTTCATGGCGGCCCGCACCCGCAGCAGCTCGCCGGTGCTCAGGCCGCCCTCGGTGCCGCCGGCGCGGCCGGAGACGCGCCGGATGCCCTCGGGCGTGTTGACGATCTCGTCGTGCGCCTTGGAACCGGGCACCCGGGCCAGCTCGAAGCCGTCGCCGATCTCGACGCCCTTGATCGCCTGGATGCCCATCAGGGCTCCGGCGAGCCGGGCGTCCAGCTTGCGGTCCCAGTGCACGTGCGAGCCGAGGCCGACCGGCACGCCGTACGCCAGCACCTCGACCACGCCACCGAGCGTGTCGCCGTCCTTGTGGGCCTGGTCGACCTCGGCGACCATCGCCTTCGAGGTGTCCGCGTCCAGGCAGCGCAGCGGGTCGGCGTCCAGCCGCTCGACGTCGGCCGGGGTCGGGTAGACGCCCTGCGGGGCCTTCACGGAGCACAGTTCCACGACGTGCGAGACGATCTCGATGCCGGCCGTCTCCTTGAGGTAGGAGCGGGCGACGGCACCGAGGGCCACCCGGGCCGCGGTCTCGCGGGCGGAGGCGCGCTCCAGGATCGGGCGGGCCTCGTCGAAGCCGTACTTCTGCATGCCGGCGAGATCGGCGTGGCCGGGACGGGGCCGGGTCAGCGGGGCGTTGCGGGCGAGGCCGTCGAGGATCTCCCGGTCGACCGGGTCGGCCGCCATGACCTGTTCCCACTTGGGCCACTCGGTGTTGCCGACCATGACCGCCACCGGCGAGCCGAGGGTCAGGCCGTGCCGCACACCGCCCAGGAAGGTGACCTCGTCGCGCTCGAACTTCATCCGGGCTCCGCGGCCATAGCCGAGCCGCCGCCGAGCGAGGTGGTCCGCCACCATCTCCGTGGTGATCGGCACGCCGGCGGGAAGCCCCTCCAGCGTCGCGACAAGTGCGGGACCGTGGGACTCCCCCGCGGTCAGCCAACGCAGCCTGCTCAACGGTGCTCCTCAGTGTTCGCGCCCGGTACTGCCCGCGTACCCGAGTTCTCGTGTACGGCGACGGCGCCACCGGGTGCGCGACTCCGGTGCGCCACCTCCGATCCTCCCACGTCCGCGGCCCGGTCCCGGCCGCCGGTCCAGCAGGCGGGACGGAGGACGCGGTTCAGCGGGCCGCGAGCGCCTTCTCGCCGGCCTGCCGCATGGCGTCCAGCGGGGCCGGGGACCGCCCGGTCATCCGCTCGACCTGGAGGACGGCCTGGTGGACCAGCAGGTCGAGGCCGCTCACCACGGCCCCGCCGAACATGGACCAGCGGGCGGCGAGCTCGGTGGGCCAGGGCTCGTAGAGCACGTCGAAAAGGGTGGCGGGGCGCTCGGGCACGGCGGCGGCGAGCGCGTCGGTGGTCCCGGCGGGGGTGGTGGCGATGACCAGGGGGGCGCTCAGGGCCCGGCCGGCGTCCGCCCAGTCGGCCGTGCGGAGGTCCATGTCGAGCCGTTCGCCCCACCGGCGCATCTCGGCGGCGCGGGTCTCGCTGCGGACATAGGCGACGACCTCGCCGGTGCAGATGCGGGCGAGGGCGGCGAGCGCGGAGGACGCCGTGGCGCCGGCGCCGAGGATCGCCGCGGATCCGACCTGCTCGATGCCGTGCTCGCGCA
This sequence comes from Streptomyces sp. WI03-4A, assembly GCF_033792105.1. NCBI lineage: Bacteria > Bacillati > Actinomycetota > Actinomycetes > Kitasatosporales > Streptomycetaceae > Streptomyces > Streptomyces sp. WI03-4A. The sequence goes on along the minus strand of NZ_JARAUO010000046.1, from coordinate 53,836 downwards.
GGGCGGCCACCATGCCCGGGATGTCGGTGTTGTCGCCGACGCGGCGGCCGTCGTCCTCGAAGACCACCGTGTTCACGGCGTCGACCGAGGCGGCCGTCTCGCTGATGTCGTCCACCAGCGGGATGACCGCCCGCTTCAGCGGCATGGTCAGCGACAGCCCCGCCCACTCCGGCCCGAGCCCGTCCAGGAAGCCGGGCAGGGCCGCCTCGTCGATCTCGAAGCGGTCGTACGACCACCCGGTGAGCCCGAGCGCGTCGTAGGCCGCCCGGTGCAGCACCGGGGAGAGCGAGTGGGCGATGGGCGAACCGAGCACGGCGGCCCGGCGGGCGTCAGTTGCCCGAGCTGGCATTGAATTTGTCCTTGAGCTGTTTGAATTCTTCGTACGTCTTGGCGAATTCGGTGTTCGTCGTACCGTCGGTCGCCACGAAATAGATCCAGCCGTCGTGCGTCGGATTCAATGCCGCCTTCAGCGCGTCCTCGCCGGGATTGCCGATCGGACCGGGCGGAAGTCCCTTGTGGGTGTAGGTGTTGTACGGGTTCCGGTTGGTGTTGATCTCCCGTTCGGAGATGTGGATGTTGCTGGTGCCCTTGAGGTAGTTGTACGTCGAGTCGAACTGGAGCAGCTGGTTGGTCTCGGTGTTGGTGGGCTTGAGGCGGTTGTAGACCACCTCCGCCATCTTGCGGAAGTCGTCGTGGGTCTTGCCCTCCGCCTGGACCAGGCTCGCGACCGTGACGAGCTGGAAGGCGTTGTCCAGACCGAGTGCCTGGGCCTTCTTGGTGAGGCCGAAGGCCGCGTACTTCTCCTTGGCCTGGCCGATCATCTGCTTCAGGACCGCGTCGGGCTTCATGCCCTTGGCGGCCGGATAGGTACCCGGGAAGAGGAAGCCCTCCAACGGGTCCTGCACACCGGTGGCACTCTGCGCCCAGCTCGGCAGGCCGAGGGCCTTGGTCTGCCCCTTGGCGGCCTTCCGGGTGGTTCCGCTTGTGACCCCTAGCTGTTTGTCGATGGCCTTGTAGACCTCGGCATTGCGCTCGCCCGGTTTCACCAGCACGTTGCTCTGGCTGCGCGGGTCGAGCATCAGCAGCACGGCGCTCGCGGCGGACATCTCCTTCTTCATGAGATAGGCGCCCGCCTGGATCTGGTCGCCCTTGGGGTTCTGTCCCTGCGCGTGCACGAACGCGTCGGCGCTCTTGACCACACCGGCCGCTTTCAGCCGGCGGCCGATCTCCCAGCCGCCCGCGCCCTTGGGGATCTCGACGGTGACGGACTCGCTGGTTCCCTCGCCCGCGTAGTCGGGGGCGGTGCCGAAACGATTTTGGTAGAACTTGTAGCCGAAGTACCCGACGCCGCCGAGGCCGCCGCCGAAGACCAGCACGACCACCATGCAGGCGCAGCCGGTGCGCCGTTTCTTGCTCTTGACGGGTTTCTTGCCGCGCCGCTCGCCGCGGCCCGCGCGGCTCTCGGCCTCGTCCTCGGCGTCCTCGTCACCGCCGCCCCCGGCGAAGAAGGCGTGCTCCTCCTCTTCCGCGCCCGGCTCGGATTCCGGTTCCGCTTCCGGCGCGGCCGCGGGCCGCCTGCGGCCGGGCGGCTGCGGCGGCGGGTACGCGTCCTCCGTGCCGTAGAAGTCGGGCTGCTCCCCGCCGTAGGACGCGGGCTGCTGGCCGTAGGGGTCGCCGGGGTCGGCCGCGTACGGCACATGGCCGTGGCTGCCCGACGCGTCCCAGCCGCCCTGCTGGTACTGCTGCTGCCCCTGGGTCGCGTACTGCTGACCGTGCTGCTGGTCGTGACCGGCGTACTGCTGGCCGAAATGCTGCTGGTGCTGCGGGTACTGCTGCTGTCCCTGTTCGTCGTAGTACGGGTACTGCTGCTGGTCGTACCCGGGCTGCTGCTGGGTCCAGTCGGCGTACTGCTGCTGCGGCTGCTGCGGGTACTGCTGCGGCTGGCCGCCGTAGGACTGCTGACCCGCGTGGGCCTGCTGTCCTCTCCATCCGCCGTCCCCGTACAACGGGTCCTCCGGATGCCACGGTTCGGAGCCAGGGCCCCGGCCATACTCAGTCATCGATCCCCTACGAGCCGCGAGGCCGACGGTGGCGCGGCCGGTGGACCGGCTGCCGTTCCGCCTCTTTGCTGTGCAGCGGCTGTTCGAAAACCGCCGCATCGCGCGGAACGTTACCGTATCGCGATCAGATGACCACTTCGACGCCCTCGCCGGGTGCTTTACCTGACACCCGTTCGGATTCCAGGGCCTGCTGCAGAATGATGACGGCTGCGGCCTGGTCGATGACGGCGCGGCCCTTCTTGGATTTCACCCCCGAGGCGCGCAGTCCCTGACTGGCCGTCACGGTCGTCATCCGCTCGTCCACCAGCCGGACCGGCACCGGGGCGATGCCCCGGGCGAGCTCCTGGGCGAAGCCGCGGACCTTCTGCGCGGCCGGCCCCTCGCCCCCCTTGAGGGAGCGAGGGAGTCCGACGACGACCTCGATCGGTTCGTACTCCTCCACCAGCTGACGCAACCGGCGGTGGGCGGCGGGGATGTCCCGGCCGGGAACCGTCTCCACCGGAGTGGCGAGGATCCCGTCGGGGTCGCACGAGGCGACCCCGATCCGGGCGTCCCCGACGTCGATCGAGAGCCGACGTCCTCTGCGCATGTCCGACCGTTTCCTTACGTTCCCTTACGTTTTCCTACGCAACCGTCACTTGGCGGTCTCGGTGACGAGACGTTCGACGGCGTCGACGGCCTCGCCGACGGCGGCCGGGTTCTGGCCACCGCCCTGGGCGACGTCCGGCTTGCCGCCACCGCCGCCACCGAGGGTCTTGGCGGCGGTGCGCACCAGGTCACCGGCCTTGAGACCACGCTCGCGGGCGGCCTCGTTGGTGGCGATGACGGTGAGCGGCTTGCCGTTGTTGACGGTGAAGAGCGCGACTACGGCGGCCCGGCCGCCCTGGATGCGGCCCCGCACGTCGAGGACCAGCTTGCGCAGGTCGTCCGGCGTCGTGCCGTCCGGCACCTGGCCGGTGACGACGGCGACACCGCGGACGTCCTTGGCGGACTCGGCGAGGCCGGCGGCGGCCTGCAGCACCTTCTCGGCGCGGAACTTCTCGATCTCCTTCTCGGCGTCCTTCAGCTTGCCGAGCATCGAGGAGATCTTCTCCGGCAGCTCCTCCGGACGTCCCTTGAGCAGCTCCTGGAGCTGGGCGACGACCGTGTGCTCGCGGGCCAGGAAGTTGTACGCGTCGACACCGACGAGGGCCTCGATACGGCGGACACCGGAACCGATCGACGACTCGCCGAGCAGCTTGACCAGGCCGAGCTGGGCGGTGTTGTGCACGTGCGTGCCGCCGCACAGCTCCTTCGAGAAGTCGCCGATGGTGACCACGCGGACCCGCTCGCCGTACTTCTCGCCGAACTCGGCGATGGCGCCCTGCTTCTTGGCGTCGTCGATGCCCATGACCTCGGCGTGCACGTCCAGGTCGCGGGCGAGCACCTCGTTGATCTTCTGCTCGACGTCGGTCATCACGGCCGTCGGGACGGCGGACGGCGAACCGAAGTCGAAGCGGAAGCGGCCGGGCTGGTTCTCCGAACCGGCCTGGGCGGCCGTCGGGCCGAGGGCGTCGCGCAGGGCCTGGTGGGTCAGGTGGGTGGCCGAGTGGGCGCGGGCGATGGCCTTGCGGCGGCGGGTGTCGATGGAGGCGTGGGCCTTGGCGCCGACCGTCACCTCGCCGACCTGGACCACGCCCTTGTGGACGTAGACACCCGGGACCGGCTTCTGGCAGTCGCGGACCTCGATGACCGCACCCGAGTCCACCTTGATCCGGCCGGTGTCGCCGATCTGGCCACCGCCCTCGGCGTAGAACGGGGTGCGGTCGAGCACGACCTCGACCTCGTCGCCCTCCGTGGCGGCCGGGGAGGAGACGCCGTCCACGAGGATGCCGACGATCGTGGTCTCGCCCTCGGTGTCGGAGTAGCCGATGAAGTCGGTGGCACCGGCGGAGTCGGCGATCTCCCGGTAGGCACCCATGTCGGCGTGGCCGGTCTTCTTGGCCTGGGCGTCGGCCTTGGCGCGCTCCCGCTGCTCCTTCATCAGGCGGCGGAAGCCGTCCTCGTCCACGGACAGGCCCTGCTCGGAGGCCATCTCCAGGGTGAGGTCGATCGGGAAGCCCCAGGTGTCGTGGAGCAGGAACGCCTTGTCGCCGGAGAGGACCGAGCCGCCGGACTGCTTGGTCTCGGTGACGGCCGTGTCGAGGATGTTGGTGCCGGCCTTCAGCGTCTTCAGGAAGGCGTTCTCCTCGGCGACGGCGACCTTCTCGATGCGCTCGCGGTCGGTGACCAGCTCCGGGTACTGCTGCCCCATCATCTCGATGACGGTGTCGATGAGGTCCTTGACCACCGGGCCGGTGGCGCCGAGCAGCCGCATGTTGCGGATGGCGCGGCGCATGATGCGGCGCAGCACGTAGCCGCGGCCCTCGTTGCCGGGGGTCACGCCGTCGCCGATGAGCATCACCGAGGTGCGCATGTGGTCGGTGACCACGCGCAGCGAGACGTCCGACGCGTGGGCGTCGCCGTAGGCCACACCGGTCAGCTCGGTGGCCTTCTCGATGACGGCCATGGAGGTGTCGATCTCGTACATGTTCTGCACGCCCTGCAGAATCATGGCGAGGCGCTCCAGGCCGAGGCCCGTGTCGATGTTCTTGCTCGGCAGCTCGCCGAGGATCTCGAAGTTGTCCTTGCCGATGCCCTCGCCCCGCTCGTACTGCATGAAGACGAGGTTCCAGATCTCCACGTACCGCTCGTCGTTGACGGCCGGGCCGCCCTCGACGCCGAACTCGGGACCGCGGTCGTAGTTGATCTCGGAGCAGGGGCCGCACGGGCCGGGGACGCCCATGGACCAGTAGTTGTCCTTCATGCCGAGGCGCTGGATGCGCTCCTTCGGCACACCGACGACCTCGTGCCAGATGCGCTCGGCCTCGTCGTCGTCCTTGTAGACGGTGATCCACAGACGCTCGGGGTCGAGGCCGTAACCGCCCTTGTCCTGGGGGCTGGTGAGCAGCTCCCAGGCGTGCTTGATGGCGCCTTCCTTGAAGTAGTCGCCGAAGGAGAAGTTGCCGCACATCTGGAAGAACGTGCCGTGACGGGTGGTCTTGCCGACCTCTTCGATGTCGGGCGTGCGCACGCACTTCTGCACGCTGGTGGCGCGCGCGAAGGGCGGCTTGACCTCACCCAGGAAGTAGGGCTTGAAGGGCACCATGCCGGCGGGGACGAGGAGCAGAGTCGGGTCGTCCGCGATGAGCGACGCCGAAGGGACGACGGTGTGCCCGCGCTCCTCGAAGAAGCTCAGCCAGCGGCGGCGAATCTCGGCCGACTCCATCAGTGGTCCTCATTCCGGTTGTACGAGTACGTCGTGTCGTCGACATACGTCGGGTTGCTGCGGTTGTTCTCGATGGCGGTGTACCGCCGGGGCGCGGGGAGTTCGGGGTCGGCGTCGATGCCCAGCGCCTCGCCCAGCTCGGCCTCCCGCCGTGCCATGTTGTCCCGGACGTCGAGCGCGAAGCCGACCGCGCGGTCCTTCAGGCGGTGACCGGTCTCCAGCGCCTTGTTGGCCGCGGTGGCGGCGAGGCTCTCGGGAGTCAGCTGCCTGAGCTTGCGGTTGACCTTGGTGGTGGCCCACACACCGGCGGCGACACCCGTGCTGAACCAGAACGTACGGCGGAACATCGCTCGGTCTCAGTCCTTACTTCCGCTTGCGTCGTGCGGCGGGGACCGTGCGGCCCACGATCACCGTACGCCGGGGCGACTTCGGGGGCACGTCCTCCTTGCGGCCGCCCAGGGCCCGGCGGACGCCGTAGCCGAAGGCCGCGACCTTGACCAGCGGACCGCCGAAGGTGGAGGCCACGGTGGTGGAGAGCGCCGAGGCGTTCGACGTGACCTCCTGGACGTCGGAGGCGATGGCGTCCACCCGGTCGATCTGGGTCTGCGCGGAGCGCACGGCCGCGGACGCGTCGGCGAGCAGGGGGACGGCCTGATCGGTCACGTCCGCCACGAGTTTGGTGGTCGCCTTGAGCGTCTGGGCCAGCCTCACCAGTGCGACGGCGAGGAAGGAGACCAGGATCGCCCAGAAGACGGCCACCAGGATCCCGGCAACCTCTCCACCGGACACTGTGCGCACCCGCTCCCTGAAACGTGCTCTGAACTTCGGAACCATGTAAAAGCAGTGCACCGAGCCTATCGCGCCGGGCGCGGGGCTCCGTACCGGATTACCGGCGGCGGCCGCGAGAGTTGCGGGAAGCGATTGTACGGAATGAACACGGTTCAGTACGCTCCGTGTCCCATGCGAGGTCCTCAGCGTCCCGGTCCCGTCACGCGGGGAGATCTGCCCCCCGAACTCACCGCCTTCGTCGGGCGCTCGGCCGAACTGGCCGGGCTGGCCGAGGCGATGGGGGCGGCCCGGCTGGTGACGGTGACGGGGGTCGGCGGCGTGGGCAAGTCCCGCCTCGCGGCCCGGGCGGCGGCCCGGTCGGCGCCCGGGGACGGGGTGTGGCGGGTCGAGCTGTCGCCGGTCCGTGATCCGCAGTCCGTCCTCTACGCGCTGGCCGAGGCGCTCGGCCTGACCGACCACACCACCCGCACGCCCGTCGAGACCGTGTGCCGCCACCTCGCCGGCCGCCGCGCGCTGCTGGTGCTGGACGGCTTCGAGCACCAGGTGGAGGCCGTCGCCCGGCTGGTCTCCCGGCTGCTGCGCGAGCTGCCGGAGCTGCGGGTGCTGGCCGCGGGACGACGGCCGCTGGGGCTCGCGGGCGAGCGGCTGTTCCCGCTGGGCCCGCTGGCCGGGGACGAGGCGGTCGAGCTGTTCGTGGACCGGGCCCGGCAGCACGGGCTGACGTTGGAGGACGGCCCGGCGGTGCGGGAGCTGTGCGAGCGGCTCGAGGGTCTGCCGCTGGCCGTGGAACTGGCCGCGGGACGGCTGCGGGCGCTGTCCCCCGCGCAGCTGCTGCAACGGCTGGACGACCGGTTCCGGCTGCTGACCGGCGGCGACCGGGACGCCCTCCCCCGCCACCAGGCGCTGCGCACGGCGATCGGCTGGAGCCATGAACTGTGCACGCCGGCCGAACGGCTGCTGTGGGCACGGCTGTCGGTGTTCGCGCGGACCTTCGACCTGGATGCCGCCGAGTACGTGTGCAGCGGCGACGGGCTGGACGCCGAGGACGTGCTGGACGTGCTGGCGGAGCTGCTGGCCCAGTCGGTGCTGACCCGCGAGGAGGGCCCGGCCGGCCCGCGCTACCGGATGCTGGACACCGTCCGGGAGTACGGCGCCCACTGGCTGGAGGCGACCGGGGACGCGCCCCGGCTGCGGCGGCGGCACCGGGACTGGTACCTGGGCCTCGCGACCTGGTGCGAGCTGGACTGGTTCTCGCCCCGGCAGCGCGAGGTCGCCGCGCGGGTGGAGGCCGAGCTGCCCAACCTGCGGGTGGCCCTCGAGTTCTGCCTGACCGAGCCGGACGAGGCGCATCTGGGCCAGTACCTGGCGGGCTCGCTGTGGTTCTGCTGGGCGGGCTGCGGGCGGCTGTCGGAGGGGCGGCGCTGGCTGGAGCGGAGCGTGGAGCTGGACTCGCGGTACGAGCGGTCCCGGCTGAAGGCGCTGTGGGTGCTCGGCTACGTGGCGGTCCTGCAGGGCGACACCGTGCCGGCGCTGGCCGCGCTGCGGGAGTGCCGGGAGCAGGCCGAGCAGGTCGCCGACGGGGCGGCGGTGGCGTACGCGGAGCACCGCACCGGGTGTCTGGCCCTGGTCACGGACGACATGGCGCGCGCGGAGACGCTGCTGCGCTCGGCGCTGGAGCGCTACCGGGAGATCGGCGAGCTGAACAGCAACGTGTTGATGGGCCAGGTGGAGCTGGCGATGGCGCGGGCGTTCCAGGGTGACCTGCCGGACGCGGTGCGGCTGTGCGAGGACGTGCGCCGGGTGTGCGAGGACCACGGGGAACGGTGGGCCCGTTCCTACGCCCTGTACGTGCTGGCGTACGCGGCCTGGCGGGACGGGGACCCGGTGGCGGCGCGGGAACTGCTGGAGGACTGCCTGGACAACGCGCATACCTTCCGCGACCTGCTGGGTTCGGTGCTCTGCATCGAACTGCTGGCCTTGGTCACGGTGGGGCAGGGCGACCCGGCGGAGGCGGCGGTGCTGCAGGGCGCGGCGGCCCGGCTGTGGCCCTCGGTGGGGCTGCCGCTGTTCGGCTCGGCGTACTACAACGCCCCGCACGAGCTGTGCGAGACGGCAGCCCGGCAGGCCCTCGGCGACGGCCGCTACGAGGAGTGTGTGCGCGAGGGGGCGCGGCTGGACCGGGACGCGGCCGTGGCCCGGGCGCTGGGGCACGGCGGGGTCCGGCCGCTGCCCGCGCTGCCGGCGCCGCGCGGGCCGGTGTCGCCCGCCCAGGGGGAGGCGGACAGACGCGAGCCCGCCGCCTCGCCCACCCGGAAGGGCGGGGAGACGGCGGGCTGAGGTGCTGCGCCGGGGCTGGGATCAGCGGGCGTAGTACTCGACGACGAGCTGCTCGTCGCAGATCACCGGGATCTCCTTGCGGTTCGGCTCACGGTCCAGGCGGAACGCCAGGGCCTTGAGGTTCACCTGCAGGTAGCGCGGGGTCTCACCGTCGGGGGCGAAGCCACCCTCACGGGCGATCTGGAAGAGCGTCTTGTCCTTGGAGCGGTCACGGACCTGCACGACGTCGTCCGGACGGACACGGAAGGACGGCTTGTCGACCTTCTGGCCGTTGACCTGGATGTGGCCGTGGACGACCATCTGACGGGCCTGGTAGATCGTGCGGGCGATGCCCGAACGCAGGACCAGGGCGTCGAGACGGCGCTCGAGCTCCACGATCAGGGCCTCACCGGTCTTGCCCTGGACCTTGGACGCACGCTCGTAGGCGCGGACCAGCTGGCGCTCGGAGATGTCGTACTGAGCGCGCAGGCGCTGCTTCTCGAGCAGACGGACCTTGTAGTCCGAGTTCTGCTTGCGGCCGCGGCCGTGCTCGCCCGGCGGGTAGGGGCGGGCCTCGAAGTACTTGACGGCCTTCGGGGTCAGCGCGATGCCGAGGGCACGCGACTTCTTGACCTTGGGGCGGGACTGGTTCGCCACTGTCTGTTTCTCTTTCCTGGATTTCGGCTTGTCAGGGTTGAGGGAGGTCGCATCCGCAGCCGGGGAAACCCGTCCGGTCCGTGTCGGACCTGCCGGGCAGCCGCTCCCCTGATCTGGGCACATACGTGCAGCACGCGAGTGGCCCACCGGCCGGTCCCGGGATTCCGGGTGGTGGTGGGCTGCCCGCGACACCGTTCGACGGTGCGCGACGCTCTTGGAGTCGGTCCACGAGGGACCGGGTCTCCGGCTGGCTGTCCCGTTCTGACTGCACGGGACTCAGCACTTCGGGGCAGTCTACAGGCTGTTCAGGAGCGCTTGCGACCGAGGTGCTTCCTGGTCCACTCGACGGCGTCGGCGTACCGGGCCTCCGTGCCGTGCCGGGTCGGGGTGTAGTACTCGCGGTCCTTCAGGGCGTCCGGGGCGTACTGCTGCGGGGCGATGCCCTCGGGCAGGTCGTGCGGGTAGACGTAGCCCTGCGCGTGGCCGAGTTTGGCGGCGCCCTTGTAGTGCCCGTCGCGCAGGTGGGCCGGCACCGGGCCGGCCAGGCCCTTGCGGATGTCCTCCATCGCGGCGCCGATCGCGGTGGTCGCCGCGTTGGACTTGGGGGCGAGGGCGAGGGCGATGGTGGCGTGACTGAGGGTCAGGGCGGCCTCGGGGAAGCCGATCATGGCGACGGCCTGGGCGGCGGCGACCGCGATGGGCAGCGCGTTCGGGTCGGCGAGGCCGATGTCCTCGCTGGCGGAGATCATCAGCCGGCGGGCGATGAACCGGGGGTCCTCGCCCGCCTCGATCATGCGGGCCAGGTAGTGCAGGGCCGCGTCGACGTCGGAACCACGGATGGACTTGATGAGGGCGCTGGCGACGTCGTAGTGCTGGTCGCCGTCACGGTCGTACTTCACCGCCGCCCGGTCGACGGTGCGCTCCAGCGTCTGCAGGCCGATCTCGGTCTCGCCCTGGTCGAGGGCGGCGCCCGCGGCGGCCTCGAGGGCGGTCAGGGCGCGCCGGGCGTCGCCGCCGGCGATGCGCAGGAGGTGGTCCTCGGTGTCCTCGGGGAGGGTGACGGCGTTCTTCAGGCCACGCTCGTCCGTCAGCGCCCGCTTGAGCAGGCCCCGGATGTCGTCGTCGGTGAGCGGTTCGAGGGTGAGCAGCAGGGAGCGGGACAGCAGCGGGGAGATCACCGAGAAGTAGGGGTTCTCCGTGGTCGCCGCGATCAGGGTCACCCAGCGGTTCTCGACGGCCGGCAGCAGGGAGTCCTGCTGGGCCTTGCTGAAGCGGTGGATCTCGTCCAGGAAGAGGACGGTCTCCTTGCCGAAGCCGCCGGTGGCCCGGCGGGCGCCGTCGATGACCGCGCGGACCTCCTTGACGCCCGCGGTGATCGCGGACAGCTCCACGAACCGCTTGTCGGTGGCCTTGGAGACGACGTAGGCGAGCGTCGTCTTGCCGGTGCCGGGCGGGCCCCAGAGGATCACCGAGGACGGTCCCGCGGGGCCGCCGCTGCCCTCTCCGACCAGCCGGCGCAGGGGCGAGCCCGGCTTGAGCAGATGCCGCTGGCCCACGACCTCGTCGAGTGTGCGCGGGCGCATGCGCACCGCCAGGGGGCTGGCCGCCGGGTCCTTCTCCTGGCGTTCCTCGGCTGCTGCGGTGAAGAGGTCGGGTTCCACGCTGAAACCCTAAAACACCGCACTGACAATCGGCGCCGGGCGGCCGGCGGCCCCGCGCGGGGCCGTCAGCTGGTCCAGAAGTCCCACCAGCGGGTGAGGACCAGCATGCCGATGATCCCGACGTGCAGGACCGGCACCACCCAGGTGAACTCGCCGAAGAACGACTTCAGCCAACGCGGGGCGGGCAGGAAGTCGTTGCGGACGTTGAACGAGGTGACATACCAGAACATGGTGATCGTGGCGACCCAGGCCAGCGAGCACCACAGGCACAGCGCGTTGATCCGGTACAGGGACTGGAACTGCAGCCAGGTGCAGAAGGCGACGCCGAAGAGTGTGCCGAAGTTGAAGGTCAGCCAGTACCAGCGGGGGAAGCGGGCGCGGGCCAGCAGGCTCATGCCGACGCAGACGACGACGCCGTAGCAGACGAGGCCGAGCATCGGGTTCGGGAAGCCGAACGCGGCGGCCTGCTTGCTCTCCATGACGCTGCCGCAGGAGACGACCGGGTTGAGGCTGCACCCGGGGGTGAAGGTCTTGCCCGCGACCTTCGCCTCCAGGATCTTGAACTTGTCGAGCGTGATGACCCAGGCGGCGAGCAGTCCGGCCGCGCCGGTGATCACCAGCAGCAGCGCGAAGGCACGGCTGCCGCCCACCGTGCGCGGCCCGTCGGCGGCACGCTCGGGACCGGGCTGGGTGGAGACGTCCTTGACTTTCGTCTTGCTCATCACGCCGATTCCGTCACTTGAGAGTCGGACCATCTTCGGGCACGGGCCATTCTGCCGCACCCGTGCGGGTGGGCACCTTTCGCTTCCCATAAGGATGTACGTACGACGAGTGCCTTCCGTTCGGTTCCGGACACCGGCCCGCGGGCCCACGACAAGGGCGCCGGAGCCCGCGGAAGGGAGCGTCCGGCGCCCATGCGCGCGTGCGGGCGGCTAGCCGAGCCGCGACTCCAGCTCGGCCACGATCTCGTTGACGCCGATCGCCGTCTGCTCGCCGGACTCCATGTCCTTGAGCTGCACGACGCCCTCGGCGAGGTCGCGCTCGCCGGCCACCAGGGCGTAGCGGGCCCCGCTGCGGTTGGCGTTCTTCATGGCGCCCTTCAGGCCCTTGCCGCCGTAGGAGAAGTCCGCCGCGATACCGACCTTGCGCAACTCGGTGACCTTGGCGAACAGCACCCGGCGGGCCTCCTCGCCGAGGGGCACCGCGTAGACGCTGGTCGAGGACGGGATGTCCAGCTCGACGCCCTCGGCCTCCAGGGCGAGGACCGTGCGGTCGACGCCGAGGGCCCAGCCGACGGACGGCAGCGCGGGGCCGCCGATCATCTCGGACAGGCCGTCGTAGCGGCCGCCGCCGCCCACGGCGGACTGGGAGCCCAGACCGCCGTGCACGAACTCGAACGTGGTGCGGGTGTAGTAGTCCAGGCCGCGCACCAGCTTCGGGTCGTCCTCGAAGGCCACGCCCGCCGAGCCGATCAGCTCGCGGACCTCCTCGTGGTACGCCTTGCAGGCGTCGCACAGGTAGTCGCGCAGCAGTGGCGCGCCGGTGAGCTGCTTCTGCACCGACTCGCGCTTGTCGTCGAGGACCCGCAGCGGGTTGATGTCGACGCGCCGGCGCGTGTCCTCGTCGAGGTCGAGACCGCGCAGGAAGTCCTGCAAAGCGGCCCGGTAGACCGGCCGGCACTCCTTGTCGCCCAGCGAGTTCAGCAGGATGCGGAAGTCGCGCAGGCCCAGGGAGCGGTACGCCTGGTCGGCCAGGATGATCAGCTCCGCGTCGAGCGCCGGGTCCTCGGCGCCGATCGCCTCGGCGCCGACCTGGGAGAAGTGCCGGTAACGGCCCTTCTGCGGGCGCTCGTAGCGGTAGTACGAGCCGGAGTACCAGAGCTTGACCGGGAGGTTGCCCGACTTGTGCAGGTTGGCCTCCAGGGCCGCACGCAGCACGGACGCCGTGCCCTCGGGACGCAGGGCGAGCTTGTCGCCGCCCTTGGTCTCGAACGCGTACATCTCCTTGGTCACGATGTCGGTGGACTCGCCCACACCGCGCGCGAACAGCTCGACGTTCTCGAAACCGGGCGTCTCGATGTAGCCGTAGCCGGAGTTGCGCAGCGGAGCGGCGATCGCCTCGCGGACGGCCAGGTACGTGGCCGAGTCCGGCGGGATGAGGTCATAGGTGCCCTTGGGGGCGTTGAACGTGCTCACGGAAGCTCTCTCGTCACATTCCTCGTCGGGGAGCCTCGAAGGCTCCCTGGCCGGCGGCCACCTGCCGCAGATAGGGGTTGGTGGCGCGCTCCTGGCCGATGGTCGTCTGGGTGCCGTGGCCGGACAGCACCACGGTGGAGTCGTCGAGCGGCAGGCACACGCGGGCCAGCGAGTCGAGCATGTCCTCCATGGAGCCACCCGGCAGATCGGTGCGTCCGACGGAGCCGGCGAACAGCAGATCCCCGGAGAAGAGAATCGGCGGGATGTCCGCCGCCTCGGGCATCCGGAAGGTCACCGACCCCTTGGTATGGCCCGGCGCGTGCGCGACGGAGAGCTCCAGTCCGGCCAGCGCGAGGGTGACGCCGTCGGTCAGCTCCTTGACGTCGTCGGGCTCCCCCACGGTCAGCTCGCCCATCAGCGGCATGCCGATCGACCGGCCGAGCGCCTTCTCGGGGTCGCTCAGCATGTACCGGTCCTCGGGGTGGATCCAGGCGGGTACGTCGTGCGCGCCGCACACGGGGACGACCGAGGCGACGTGGTCGATGTGGCCGTGGGTGAGGACGACGGCGACGGGCTTGAGCCGATGCTTCCTGAGTGCTTCCTCGACTCCTTGGGCGGCCTGGTGGCCCGGGTCGATGATCACGCACTCCTCACCGGCGGCGGGGGCGACGAGATAACAGTTCGTCCCCCAGGCCCCGGCGGGGAACCCGGCAATGAGCACGATCGTCCTTCGTTGTGTCGATACGGGAGGTCCCACGGGCGGTCGGCCCGTGGTCCAGAGCCTACCGGCGCTGCCGTTTCCTCAGCGAACCCATATACGGTACGGGGCTACACGCGTCTGTCGGCTCAGAGGACGCACGCGTACCGGTCGACACACGACACGCATGAGGAGAGAACCCGGTGGTCAGCCAGGAGCAGCGGCGGCGTCAGCTCGCCCGGGAGAAGTTCTTGCGGCAGCAGCAGCGGCGCACCAGCGCGCGGCGCAAGGCGCGCGTGCGGAACTCCGTGATCGCGTCGGTGCTGGGCGTGGTCGTGATCGGCAGTGTCGCGCTGTACACGACCGGCGTGCTGAAGAACGGCGACGACGACAAGAAGACCAACGCGAGCGCCGACGTCACCCCGAGCGCCACGCCGAGCAAGAAGGCGCCGGACCCGTGCGCGAAGCCGGCCGCGGGATCGATCGGCAAGCTCCAGTGGAAGAAGGAGCCGGCGATGACGATCGACACGTCGGCGAAGTACACGATGAAGCTCGCGACGACGTGCGGTGACATCGGCATCGCGCTGAAGACGTCGGCGGCCCCGCACACCGTCAACTCCTTCGACTTCCTCGCGGGCAAGGGCTTCTTCGACCACACCAAGTGCCACCGTCTGACGACGAACGGCATCTACGTGCTGCAGTGCGGCGACCCGACGGGCCAGGGCAGCGGCGGTCCGGGCTACACGATCCCGGACGAGAACCTGAAGGACGCGAGCCTGAAGGGCAACAAGTACCCGGCGGGCACCGTGGCGATGGCCAACACCGGCCAGAAGCACACCGGCGGCAGCCAGTTCTTCCTGGTCTACAAGGACAGCCCGTTGCCGCCCAGTTACACGCCGTTCGGCACGATCGACGCGGCCGGCCTGAAGGTTCTGGACAAGATCGCGGCCGCGGGCGAGAACACGGGCGCGGGCGACGGCGCCCCGAACGCGACCGTTGTGATCAACAAGGCGACGGTCACCAAGTCCTGACTCCATCGGCGAGATCAGTACGGCGAACTGCGGAATTTCGGTCGCGCTGGATGCGGACAGGCAACCCGCTGGTCGCCTATGTTGGCCGTGACGAAACTGTGGACGATGCCCGGGGGCGCTGAGACCCGCCGCAGGCATCATGTGGAGGAGGCGCTGTGAGCAGCGACCCGTGGGGCCGCGTCGACGAGACGGGGACCGTGTACGTGCGTACGGCCGACGGCGAGCAGGTCGTCGGTTCCTGGGCGGCCGGCTCCCCTGAGGAGGCGCTTGCCTACTTCGAGCGCAAGTACGAGGGCCTGGTTGTCGAGATCGGCCTCCTCGAGAAGCGAGTGAAGACCACCGACCTGTCGGCGAAGGACGCCCAGACCGCGATCGACCACCTGCGCGAGCAGGTGGACGCGCATCACGCGGTCGGCGATCTGGAGGCGCTGAAGGCCCGGCTGGACAAGCTCGTGGCGACGGTCGAGGCGCGGCGTGAGGAGCGCAAGGCGCAGCGGGCCAAGCAGTCCGACGAGGCCCGCCGGGCCAAGGAGGACCTGGTCACCGAGGCCGAGCAGCTCGCGCAGTCCGACCAGTGGCGGGCCGCCGGTGAGCGGCTGCGGTCGCTGGTGGACACCTGGAAGGGTCTGCCGCGGCTGGACCGCAAGTCCGACGACGAGCTGTGGCACCGGTTCTCGCACGCCCGGTCGGCGTTCTCCAAGCGCCGCAAGGCGCACTTCGCGCAGCTGGACGCGCAGCGCGAGGAGGCGCGCAAGACCAAGGAGCGGCTGGTCTCGGAGGCCGAGGCGCTGTCCGGCTCGACGGACTGGGGGCCGACGGCGGCGCGCTACCGCGAGCTGATGGCGGAGTGGAAGGCCGCGGGCCGTGCCCAGCGCGAGCACGAGGACGACCTGTGGAACCGCTTCCGCGGCGCCCAGGACGTGTTCTTCGCCGCCCGCAGCGGGGTCTTCGCGGAGCGGGACGCCGAGCAGGCCGAGAACCTCAAGCTCAAGGAGGAGCTGGCCGAGGAGGCCGAGAAGCTCCTGCCGATCGGAGATCTGAAGTCCGCGCGGGCCGCCTTCCGCTCGATCAACGAGCGCTGGGAGGCCATCGGCCACGTCCCGCGGGACGCGCGTCCGAAGGTCGAGGGCCGGATGCACACGGTCGAGCGGGCCATCCAGGAGGCCGAGGAGGCCGAGTGGCGCCGGACCAACCCGGAGGCGCGTGCGCGTGCCGAGGGCCTGACCGGTCAGCTCCAGGCCGCCGTGGACAAGCTGCGCGGCCAGATCGAGCAGGCGCGTGCCCAGGGCAACGCGTCCCGGGCCGACAAGCTCGAGCGTGAGCTGGAGGGCCGCCAGGCGCTCCTGGACCAGGCTCTGAAGGGCCTGCAGGAGTTCGGCGGCTGATCCCCTCGCCGACCACGTGGAAGGGCCCCGTACGCGCGTACGGGGCCCTTTCCGGTGTTCCGGTGGCCCCTGGGAGGCCGGGAGCCAGTGGGCGCGGCCCTGCGGGTGGGCGCGCCCCTACGAGCGGGTGCGGGCCTACGAGCGGGTGCGCGCCGAGGTCACGCGGTAGACGTCGTACACGCCCTCCACGCCCCGTACCGCCTTCAGGACGTGGCCGAGGTGCTTGGGGTCGCCCATCTCGAAGGTGAACCGGGAGGTCGCCACCCGGTCACGGGAGGTCTGGACGGCCGCCGAGAGGATGTTGACGTGCTGGTCGGACAGGACCCGGGTGACGTCCGACAGCAGGCGGGAGCGGTCCAGGGCCTCGACCTGGATGGCGACCAGGAAGACCGAGGACTGGGTCGGCGCCCACTCGACGTCGAGGATGCGCTCAGGCTCGCGCGACAGTGACTCCACGTTGACGCAGTCGCTGCGGTGAACCGATACACCGCTACCGCGCGTGACGAAGCCGATGATCGGATCGCCCGGGACCGGGGTGCAGCAGCGGGCCAGCTTCACCCACACGTCGTCGACGCCCTTGACGACGACGCCGGGGTCGGCGCTGGAGCGGCGCTTGCGGCCGCGGCCGCGGGCCGGCGGGACCGTCTCGTCGATCTCCTCGGTGGCGGCCTCCTCGCCACCGAGCGCCTGGACGAGCTTCTGCACGATGTTCTGCGCGGAGACGTGGCCCTCGCCGATCGCCGCGTACAGCGCGGAGATGTCGGAGTAGCGCATCTCGTGGGCCAGGGTGACCAGGGAGTCGCCCGTGAGGATGCGCTGGATCGGCAGGTTCTGCTTGCGCATGGCGCGCACGATGGCGTCCTTGCCCTGCTCGATCGCCTCGTCGCGGCGCTCCTTGGAGAACCAGGCCCGGATCTTGTTGCGCGCCCGGGGCGACTTGACGAATCCGAGCCAGTCCCGGGACGGCCCGGCGCCGGCCGCCTTGGAGGTGAAGACCTCCACCAGGTCGCCGTTGTCCAGGGTGGATTCGAGCGGTACGAGCCGGCCGTTGACCCGTGCTCCTATGGTGCGGTGGCCGACCTCGGTGTGGACGGCGTACGCGAAGTCGACCGGGGTGGCACCGGCCGGGAGCGCGATGACATCGCCCTTGGGCGTGAAGACGAAGACCTCGTTGCGGGACAGGTCGAAGCGCAGGGACTCCAGGAACTCGCCGGGGTCCTCGGTCTCCTTCTGCCAGTCGAGCAACTGCCGCAGCCACGCCATGTCGTTGATGGCGTCCTTGTCCTTGCCGGACGCCTTGGGGACGTCGGTGCGGACCTTGGAGGCGCCGGCCACGGCCTCCTGCTTGTACTTCCAGTGCGCGGCGATGCCGTACTCCGCGCGCCGGTGCATGTCGAACGTGCGGATCTGCAGTTCCACGGGCTTGCCGTTGGGGCCGATGACCGTCGTGTGCAGCGACTGGTACATGTTGAACTTGGGCATGGCGATGTAGTCCTTGAACCGGCCGGGGACCGGATTCCATCGCGCGTGCACCGTGCCGAGGGCCGCGTAGCAGTCGCGGACCGTGTCGACGAGGACACGGATGCCCACCAGGTCGTAGATCTCCGCGAAGTCACGGCCGCGGACGATCATCTTCTGGTAGACGCTGTAGTAGTGCTTCGGGCGTCCGGTGACGGTCGCCTTGATCCGGGCGGCCCGCAGATCGGCCTGGACCTCGTCGGTGACTATGGCGAGGTACTCGTCCCGCTTGGGCGCCCGCTCGGCGACCAGCCGGACGATCTCGTCGTACATCTTGGGGTAGAGGATCGCGAACGCGAGGTCCTCCAGCTCCCACTTGATGGTGTTCATGCCCAGCCGGTGGGCCAGCGGCGCGTAGATCTCCAGCGTCTCGCGCGCCTTCTTCTCCTGCTTCTCGCGCTTGAGGTAGCGCATAGTGCGCATGTTGTGCAGGCGGTCGGCGAGCTTGATGACCAGGACGCGCGGGTCCTTGGCCATCGCCACGACCATCTTGCGCACGGTCTCGGCCTGCGCCGCCTCGCCGAACTTGACCTTGTCCAGCTTGGTGACGCCGTCGACGAGCAGCGCGACGACGTCGCCGAAGTCACGGCGCAGGTCGTCCAGGCCGTACTCGGTGTCCTCGACGGTGTCGTGCAGCAGCCCGGCCATCAGGGTCGCCGGGTCCATGCCCAGCTCGGCGAGGATGGTGGTGACGGCGAGCGGGTGCGTGATGTACGGGTCGCCGCTCTTGCGCTTCTGGCCGCGGTGCCAGCGCTCGGCGACCTGGTAGGCGCGCTCGATCTGCCGGAGCGTCGAGTTCTCGATCTTCGGGTCGTTGCTGCGCACTATCCGCAGCAGCGGCTCCAGCACCGGGTTGTACGGGTTCGCGCGCTGGACGCCGAGGCGGGCGAGGCGGGCGCGGACGCGGTTGGAGGAGCCGGAGCGGGCGGGCTGACCCGCGGCGGGGCGCACGGGCGGGGCCGGTTTGGGACGGGCGACCTCGGCAGCCTTCTCGACCGGCGCGGACTGGGCGTGCTCCACCGCCCCACGCGTGTCGTTCTTCGCGTGCGACACGTTCGGCGCGGGTTTGGCCGCGGCCGCCGAGGCGGACTCGGGCTTGGCGGCGGTCAGGTGCTGGGCCTCGTCTGGCAAGAGGACTCCTCGTGCGCGATCCGGGTCCCCCGATCAGGCTCCGGAGACCCCATGGTAGCGATCCCGCGCCCGGGCATCGCCTTCAGGCGGAAGTGAGGACCGTGTACCCATGGAACGCCAGGGATCCCCAGGTGATTCCAGGAGGCGACGTGGAGCTGTTCCCCGGGCGTGTGCCGGGTGTCGCGGAGCGGATGCCGGGGCGGGACGCCGGGAACCGGATGCCTGGAGCCGCAACGGCGACGGCCGCCCCGGGGGTGCCGGGGCGGCCGTCGCGTCGTGCTCGGTGCCGGGACCTGTCGGGCCGGACCTGTCAGACCGGTCAGACCTGGAGGAGCGCGGTGAGCGGCGCCCCGTCGAGGGCCTGCTCCAGGCGGGCGCGGCCGCCGAGGAAGCCCAGCTCCATGAGGACGGCGACGCCCGAGACGTCGGCGCCGGCCCGCTGGATGAGGTGGATGGCGGCTTCGGCGGTCCCGCCGGTCGCCAGCACGTCGTCCACGATCAGCACGCGGTCGCCCGTGGTCAGGTCCTCGGCGTGCACCTCGATCTCCGCCGAGCCGTACTCCAGGTCGTAGGCCTGGCGCAGGGTGGCTCCGGGCAGCTTGCCCGCCTTGCGGACCGGGATGAAGCCGAGGCCGGCGCGGACGGCGACCGGGGCGCCCAGGATGAAGCCCCGGGCCTCCAGGCCGACGACCTTGGTCGCGCCGGTGTCCGCGGCGATCCCGGCGAGCGCGCCGGTCAGGCTCGTGAACGCGGCCGGGTCCGCGAGCAGCGGGGTGATGTCCTTGAACATCACGCCCGGCTCCGGGTAGTCCGCCACGTCCCGGATGCGGCTGAGGAGCAGCTCCTGGATGTCCGTCATCGGCGCTTCCCGGAGGCCCGGCCCCGGCCCCGGTTGCGGGAGACGGGCTGGTTGCGCGGGCCGACGACGGCGGGAGCGTTGTCGTCGGAGTCGTCACCGCCGGTGACCCGGGCGTCCGCGAGGCCCTCCCCCGCCGCGGCCTGGGCGCGCTTGGCCAGCACCCGCTTGCGCAGGGCCTTCATCGCCGGCTCGCGCTCCTTGAGGTCGGCGACGAGCGGGGTGGCGATGAAGATCGAGGAGTAGGCACCGGCCGCGAGACCGACGAACAGCGACAGCGAGATGTCGTTCAGCGTGCCGGCGCCGAGGAAGCCGCCGCCGATGAACAGCAGGCCGGCCACCGGCAGCAGGGCGACCACGGTGGTGTTGATGGAACGCACCAGCGTGCCGTTGATCGACTGGTTGGCGATGTCGCTGTAGGTGAAGCGGGTCTGCTTCGTGATGTCCTTCGTCTGCTCCTTGAGGCTGTCGAAGACGACGACCGTGTCGTAGAGCGAGTAACCGAGGATGGTCAGCAGACCGATGACCGTGCCGGGCGTGACCTCGAAGCCGACCAGGGCGTAGATGCCGGTCGTGATGGTGATGTCGTGGATGAGCGCGACGAGGGCGGCGATGGCCATGCGCCACTCGAAGGCGATCGCCAGGTAGATCACCACGAGCACCATGAAGATGCCGAGGCCCTCCCATGCCTTGTTGGCGATCTGCTCACCCCAGCTGGGCCCGACCAGGTCGGCGGCCAGCTTCTCCGGGTTGAGCTTCAGGTCCTGGGCCAGCTGCTGCTTGATCTGGTCGGACTTGTCGGTGTCGATACCGGCGATCTGGATGCGCAGGCTGCCGTTGCCGAGCTTCTGCACGATCGCCTCGTGGCCGGAGGCGTCCTTCGCGAACTCCTCCGCCTGCGCCACCGAGGTGCTCATCTTGACCGGCGTGGTGAAGACCGCGCCGCCCTGGAACTCGATGCCCATGTTCAGGCCGCGCACCGCCAGGCCGAGGATGGCCGTGATGGTGATCAGGATGGAGACGCCGTACCAGATCTTGCGCTTGCCGATGAAGTCGTAGCTGATCTCGCCGCGGTGCAGTCGGGCACCGAGGTTGCCGAGTTTCGACATCGCTCACGCCTCCTTCGGGTCGGCAGGGCCGGCGGCGGGACCGGCGGGACGGCGGGTGCGGCGCAACGGCGGCGGGGCGCCCAGGCTCTTCGGGTCGAGCCCGGACCACTTGTGACCGCCGCCGAAGAACTTGCTGCGGGCCAGCAGCGTCATCAGCGGCTTGGTGAACAGGAAGACGACGACCACGTCGAGCACGGTGGTGAGGCCGAGCGTGAACGCGAAGCCCTGGACCTTGCCGACGGTGACGATGAACAGCACGGCGGCGGCGAGGAACGACACGAAGTCGGAGACCAGGATGGTGCGCCGGGCGCGCGGCCAGGCCCGCTCGACGGCGGGGCGCAGCGTGCGGCCCTCACGGATCTCGTCCCGGATGCGTTCGAAGTACACGATGAACGAGTCCGCGGTGATACCGATGGCCACGATGGCACCGCAGACGGCCGGGAGGTTCAGCGCGAAGCCGATGGCCGGGCCGAGCAGCGACATGATCACGTAGGTGAGGATCGCGGAGACCAGCAGGGAGGCCATCGCGACGAGCGACAGACCGCGGTAGTAGATCACCAGGTACAGCACGACCAGCGCGAGGCCGATCGCGCCGGCGAGCAGACCGGCGCGCAGCTGCTCACCGCCGAGCGCGGCGGTCACGGTGGTGACGGTGTCCTCCTTGAAGGACAGCGGCAGGGCGCCGTACGACAGCATGTTCGCGAGGCTCTGCGCCTCCTGCTGGGTGAAGCTGCCGGAGATCTCCGCCTGGCCGCCGGTGATGGCGGTCTGCACGAACGGGCTGGAGACGACGTTGCCGTCGAGGACGATGCCGAACTCGTTCTGCGGCTGCTGGTTCTTGGCCAGCTCCGAGGTGATGTCGGCGAACTTCTTGGTACCGCTGGAGTTGAAGTTCATCTGGACCTGCCAGCCGGAGGCACCCTGGGTGTCGAAGACCGCCTGGGCCTTCTTCACCTCGGTGCCGTCCACGCCGGCCGGGCCGAGCAGGTACTTGTACCAGACCTTGTTGTTCTCGCCGCAGGCCACGGTGGGCTCGCCGGGCTTTGCGCCCTGGCCGGCCTTGCTGCGCTGGTCGGGCTTGGAGCAGTCCAGGGCGGCGTACTGCGCCTGGAGCTTGGTGGTGTCCGCGGTGCCGCCGGAGGAGGACGCGGAGGGGCTCGGGGAGGCCTTGGAGTCAGCGGACGAGGTCGCGCTCGGGGAGCCGGAGGGCGACGGCGTGCTGTCGGCCTTCAGGGCGTCGCTGACCGCGCGGCCCTGCGAGGTGGCGGAGGCCGTGGCCGTCGGGGACGCGGTGGAGGACGAGGACGCCTTCTCCTTGGCCGAGGGGCTGCCCGACGGGCTCGGGGAGCCGCTGCCGCTGGGGGAGGTGCTCGGCGCGGGGGTCTTCGCGGCGGCGCCGGTGGGCTCGCTGGCGAGGACCGGGCGGAAGTACAGCTTGGCGGTGGTGCCGACCTGCTGCTGGGCTTCCTTGGAGTTGGTGCCCTTGGGGATGTTCACGATGATGTGATCGGTCCCCTGGGTCTGCACCTCCGCCTCGGAGACGCCCAGGCCGTTGACGCGGCGGTTCATGATGTCGACCGCGGTGTCCATGTTGGCCTTGTTGATCGCGGCCCCCTGGTCGGCCTTCGCCTTGAGCGTGATGCTCGTGCCACCGGCGAGGTCGATGCCGAGACGCGGGGTGCGGTGCCCGGAGGCGAACATCCCGGCGGTGAGCGCCACGATGGCGATCAGAATGAGGGCCAGCGAGCGCCCTGGCTTGCTCTGGGCGCTCGCGCTCCGGCCCTTCTTAGGTGCTGCCACCTTCTCGTACTCCCTCTCGGGCCGCCCCGCTGCCGGTGGGCGCGGTCGGCCATGACATGGTGTCGGGCTCCCGTGCGGAGACACACGCGGCCGGGGTGCGCGGGGCGCGGTCACTGCCGCGCCGCGCACCCCGGGACGTGGCTACTTCGCGTCGGCGTCGCCGTCGGTCTTCTTAGGCTCTTCGTCGGCCTTGGCCTTGGCCTCGGCAGCGGCGGCGGCCGCGTCCGTCCTGGCCTCGGCGGCGGCGGCCGCGTCGGCCTTGTCCTCGGCGGCGTCCTGCTTGCCCAGGTCGACGGCCTTGTCGTCGGAGGCGGCGGCGGGCTCCTCCGAGGTGTCGGTCCCGGTCAGGGAGGAGGCGTCGTCCGGGACGATGTTGTCCGTGTCGGACTTCAGGTCGTGCTCGATGCCGTGGACGATGCGGTTGTACTCGTCGTCGGTGAGGACGGCGCCGATCGCGTTCTTGGCGAAGAGGAGATCGACGCCCGGTCCGGCGTCGAGGAGGACGGTGTCCTCGTTGACCTCCTTGACCGTCGCGTACATGCCCCCGATCGTGCGGACGCCCGAGCCGGGCTGCAATTCGTTGCGCATGCTGGCGGCCTGCTGCTGCTTCTTCTTGGCCGAACGCGTCATCAGGAACATGGCCGCGATGAGCACGATGAAGGGGAGAAGGGTAAAGGCATTCACGGGACGGAATTTCCTTCGCGCGACCGCGCGGAGAGCGGCCTGTTGGATGGGGGTGGGTCGGCGCCGCCCGCGAGGGCGGCATCGGCGGAGTCTAAGCGAGTCCGCGCGCATGGAACAACGCTCAGCATGGCACCTGGGTTCCTGGTCCGGCCAATGTCCCGGCCGTCACGAACGCATCACACCGCCCTCACGCCCCGAACAGGTCCCCTTGTCCGTTTCCCGTGGCCGACGAGCGGGGCGGGGTCAGACCGAGGTGCTCCCAGGCCGCCGGGGTGCCGACCCGGCCCCGTGGCGTACGGGCGAGCAGGCCCTCCCGGACCAGGAACGGCTCGGCGACCTCCTCGACCGTCTCGCGCTCCTCCCCCACCGCGACCGCCAGCGTCGACAGACCGACCGGACCGCCGCCGAAAAGTTTCAGCAGCGCCTCCAGGACGGCCCGGTCGAGGCGGTCGAGGCCGCGCGCGTCGACCTCGTACACGGCGAGGGCGGCCGCGGCGATCTCGCGGGTGATCAGGCCGTCCGCCTTGACCTGGGCGTAGTCGCGTACCCGGCGCAGCAGGCGGTTGGCGATGCGGGGCGTGCCGCGGGAGCGGCCGGCGATCTCGGCGGCGCCGTCCGGCTCGATCTCCACGTCCAGCAGGTGCGCCGAGCGGTGCACGACACGCTCCAGCTCGGCGGGCTCGTAGAACTCCATGTGCGCGGTGAAGCCGAAGCGGTCGCGCAGCGGGGGCGGCAGCAGGCCGGCGCGCGTGGTGGCGCCGACCAGGGTGAAGGGCGGCAGTTCGAGGGGGATGGCGGTGGCGCCCGGGCCCTTGCCGACGATGACGTCGACCCGGAAGTCCTCCATGGCCATGTACAGCATCTCCTCGGCGGGCCGGGACATGCGGTGGATCTCGTCGAGGAAGAGGACCTCGCCCTCCTGGAGGGAGGAGAGGATCGCCGCCAGGTCGCCCGCGTGCTGGATGGCGGGGCCCGAGGTGATGCGGATGGGGGCGCCCATCTCGGCCGCGATGATCATCGACAGGGTGGTCTTGCCCAGGCCGGGCGCGCCGGAGAGGAGCACGTGGTCGGCGGTGGCGCCGCGCGCGCGTGCGGCGCGCAGCACGAGGTCGAGCTGTTCGCGGACCTTCTCCTGCCCGATGAACTCGCCGAGGTCCTTGGGCCGCAGGGCGGCCTCGACGGCCTGGTCCTCCCGGTCGGCGACCGAGCCCACCAGCCGTTCCTCGGCGGTGTCGGACGTGTCGTCCCAGTTCATGAATGTGCCTCGACAGGGGTTGGGGTCAGCGGGCTCGGTTCAGGGTCTGCAGCGCGGCCTTCAGCAACTGGCCCACCTGGGGCGTGCCGTCGGCGGCCTCGGCCTGCGGGGCCACGGCCGCCACGGCCTCCTCGGCCTCGCGGGTGGCGTAGCCCAGGCCGATGAGGGCCGCGTGCAGCTGGTCGCGCCAGCCCTGGGTGACCGGGGCGCCGACCGCGGGGGCGCCGGTGGGCGCGCCCAGCCGGTCCTTCAGCTCCAGCAGCAGCTTCTGCGCGCCCTTCTTACCGATGCCGGGAACGGCCGTGAGGGCCTTCTCGTCACCGGTGGCGACGGCGCGGCGCAGCGCGTCCGGGGTGTGCACGGCGAGCATCGCCTGGGCGAGCCGGGGGCCGACGCCGCTCGCGGTCTGGAGCAGGACGAAGACCTGGCGGGCGTCGTCGTCGGCGAAGCCGTAGAGGGTCAGGGAGTCCTCGCGGACGACCAGGGAGGTGTGCAGCTTGGCGGGCCGGCCGACGCGGAGCGTGGAGAGCGTGTCGGGGGTGCACTGGACGGACATGCCGACGCCGCCGACCTCGACGACCGCCGCGTCGGGGGCGAGTGCGGCGACCGTGCCGCTGACGAAGGCGATCATGCCGTACGGCCTTTCGTTGCGTGGGCGGTGTGCAGGGCGACCGCCTGCTGGAGCCGGTTCTGGGCGGGGGCGCGCCAGATGTGGCAGATGGCGAGGGCGAGGGCGTCGGCGGCGTCGGCGGGCTTCGGCGGGGCGCTGAGCCGCAGCAGCCGGGTGACCATGGCTCCGACCTGGGCCTTGTCGGCGCGGCCGGTGCCGGTGACGGCGGCCTTGACCTCGCTGGGGGTGTGCAGGGCGACCGGGATGCCGCGCCGCGCGGCGCAGAGCATCGCGACGGCGCTGGCCTGGGCGGTGCCCATGACGGTGCTGACGTTGTGCTGGCTGAAGACGCGCTCGACGGCGACGAACTCCGGCCGGTGCTGGTCGAGCCACTGCTCCAGGCCCTGTTCGACGGCGAGCAGCCGGAGGCTGAGGTCGGCGTCGGCGGGCGTGCGGACGACCCCCACCCCGAGCATGGTGAGCGGCCGGCCCGCGACCCCCTCGACGACGCCCACACCGCACCGCGTCAGTCCGGGGTCCACCCCCATCACGCGCACGCGCCCCTCCCTTCGACCGCCTGTTCCCGCAGGCTATCGGGTACCACCGACAACGCCCCGCAGCGGCGCCGGGAAGGCGACGGGCCGACGGGGTTGTCCCGTCGGCCCGTGTGAACCCGTGCGGCCCTCGGCGGTGCTACGCGTCGACCTTCTCCATGATCTCGTCGCTGACGTCGAAGTTGGCGAAGACGTTCTGCACGTCGTCGCTGTCCTCGAGCGCGTCGATCAGCTTGAAGATCTTCTTGGCGCCCTCCTCGTCCAGTTCGACCTGGACGGACGGCACGAAGCTGGAGTCGGCGGAGTCGTAGTCGATGCCGGCCTCCTGAAGGGCGGTGCGGACCGCGACCAGGTCGGTGGCCTCGCTGATGACCTCGAAGGTCTCACCGAGGTCGTTGACCTCCTCGGCGCCCGCGTCCAGGACGGCACCGAGGACGTCGTCCTCGCTCAGCTCGCCCTTGGGGACGATGACCACGCCCTTGCGGCTGAACATGTACGACACGGAGCCCGGGTCCGCCATGTTGCCGCCGTTGCGGGTCATGGCGACGCGGACGTCGGAGGCGGCGCGGTTGCGGTTGTCGGTGAGGCACTCGATGAGCACCGCGACACCGTTGGGGCCGTAGCCCTCGTACATGATCGTCTCGTAGTCCGCGCCACCGGCCTCGAGACCGCCGCCGCGCTTGATGGCGGAGTCGATGTTCTTGTTCGGGACCGACTGCTTCTTGGCCTTCTGGACGGCGTCGTAGAGCGTCGGGTTGCCTTCGAGGTCCACGCCGCCCATACGCGCCGCAACCTCGATGTTCTTGATCAGCTTCGCGAAGAGCTTGCCGCGCTTGGCGTCGATCACGGCCTTCTTGTGCTTCGTCGTGGCCCATTTAGAGTGGCCGGACATCTGCCTGTCTCCTTCGCGTAACCCATCTCTGCAACGACTCCAGAGATCCTACAAGGACTCCGGTGTCCGGTTGGCGCGCACCATGTCGACGAAGAGCGAGTGCACGCGGTGGTCGCCGGTCAGCTCCGGGTGGAACGACGTGGCGAGCACGTTGCCCTGGCGGACCGCGACGATGTGGCCGTCGTGCTCGGCGAGCACCTCGGCCCCGGCGCCTACGGACTCGACCCAGGGGGCGCGGATGAAGACGCCCTCCACAGGATGGCCCTCGACGCCCTTCACGTCGACCGCGGCCTCGAAGGACTCGTTCTGCCGGCCGAAGGCGTTGCGGCGCACGATCATGTCGATGCCGCCGATGGTCTCCTGACCCGAGCGCGGGTCGAGGATCTTGTCGGCGAGCATGATCATGCCCGCGCAGGTGCCGTAGACGGGCATGCCCGCGCGCACGCGTGCGCGCAGCGGTTCCATCACTCCGAAGAGGACGGCCAGCTTGGAGATGGTGGTGGACTCGCCGCCGGGCAGGACGAGACCGTCCACCTCGGCGAGTTCCTCGGGGCGCCGCACCGGCCTGGCCACGGCGTCGGCCGCGGCCAGGGCGATGAGGTGCTCCCGTACGTCGCCCTGGAGGGCCAGGACGCCAATGACGGGGGTGTTCATGTGGTTCGGTGCCTTACCAGCCGCGGTTGGCGTAGCGCTCGGTCTCGGGGAGGGTGTCGCAGTTGATGCCGACCATGGCCTCGCCGAGGTTGCGGGACGCGTCCGCGATGATCTTCGGGTCGTCGTAGAACGTGGTGGCCTTCACGATGGCGGCGGCGCGCTTGGCCGGGTCGCCGGACTTGAAGATGCCGGAGCCGACGAACACGCCCTCGGCGCCGAGCTGGCGCATCAGGGCGGCGTCGGCCGGGGTGGCGACGCCACCGGCGGAGAAGAGGACCACCGGGAGCTTGCCCAGCTCGGCGACCTCCTTGACGAGCTCGTAGGGGGCGCGCAGCTCCTTGGCGGCGGCGTACAGCTCGTTGTTGTCGTAGCCGCGCAGGCGGGCGATCTCGTTCTTGATCTGGCGCAGGTGGCGGACGGCCTCGACGACGTTGCCGGTGCCGGCCTCGCCCTTGGAGCGGATCATCGCGGCGCCCTCGGCGATGCGGCGCAGGGCCTCGCCCAGGTTGGTGGCACCGCAGACGAACGGGGTGGTGAACGCCCACTTGTCGGAGTGGTTGACCTCGTCGGCCGGGGTGAGGACCTCGGACTCGTCGATGTAGTCGACGCCGAGGGACTGCAGCACCTGGGCCTCGACGAAGTGGCCGATGCGGGACTTGGCCATGACCGGGATCGAGACGGCGTCGATGATGCCCTCGATCATGTCCGGGTCGGACATGCGGGCCACGCCGCCGTCCTTGCGGATGTCGGCCGGGACCCGCTCCAGGGCCATGACGGCGACGGCGCCCGCGTCCTCGGCGATCTTCGCCTGCTCCGGCGTGACGACGTCCATGATCACGCCGCCCTTGAGCTGCTCGGCCATGCCGCGCTTCACACGGGCGGTGCCGGTCTCGGGAGCCTGGTTCTCGGTGGTGGACACGGGTGACCTCACTGATGGGGAAGAGGGTTTCTGCAGCGTCGAGGTAACGCGAGTGGACCAGGCCACAGCAAGGGCCAATGACAAGCCGGTGGATCCTTTTCGCCTGCCGGCGGCTCAGGCGGCGCGTTCGACCAGGGCGGCGGGGGGCTCGTCGTCCATCTCGAAGGCCAGCGGGAAGGGGGCGTGTCCGGCCAGCCGGAACCAGCGGACCTTGCGGTGCTCCCGGAGCCTGCGGGCGGCGCCCACGGCGTCGTTGTGGAAGCGGCGGGCCATGGGGACCCGGCGGACGGCCTCGGCCAGCTCACGGGCCGCCTCCTCGCCGCCCGGGGCCTCGCGCACGCCCTCGACCTGCCGGGGGTCCTCGAAGACCGCGCGCAGGGCCTGGCTCAGCTCGCTCTCCGCGACCTCCCGGTGCTCCTCCTCGGCCTGCCGGGCGGCGTGCGCTGCCTCGTAGAGGACGATCGAGGCGGCCGGGTCCAGCACGCCCGAGGTCGCCAGTTCCTGGGCCACGGAGGCCCGCCGCAGCAGCTGCGCGTCGAGCGCGGCCCGGGCGGCGTCCATGCGCACATGCAGCCGGTCGAGCCGGCCGGCCGTCCAGCTCAGGTACAGGCCGACGGCGACGAGCGCGACGAGGATCCAGATGAGGGTTGCGGTCACGGGCGAAGGCTATCGGTGGGCCCCGGTCAGTCGCGGGCCAGGCCGAACCGCGCCCGCAGGCCCGTCCGCTCGTCGGTGGCCACCGCCGACGTGCCGGTCGTGACCGTCTCGTACACCGACAGGATGTCCGCGCCGACGGTCGACCAGTCGAAGCGGCGGACGTGGGCGCTGCCCCGCTCGCGCAGTTCCTCCCGCCGGTCCGGGTCCCCAAGGAGCCTGACGGCCGCCTCGGCCAGGGCGTCCGCGTCCTCGTTGGCGAAGACCTCGCCGGCCGCGCCCTGGTCGAGGACCTGGACGAAGGCGTCCAGGTCGGAGGCGAGCACGGGGGCGCCGGCCGACATCGCCTCGACGAGGATGATGCCGAAGCTCTCGCCGCCGGTGTTGGGCGCCACGTACAGGTCGACGCTGCGCAGGAAGCGCGCCTTGTCCTCGTCGCTGACCATGCCGAGGAACTCGACGCGGGAGCGCAGCTCCTTCGGCAGGTTCTCGACGGCCGCCTCCTCGTCGCCGCGTCCCGCGATCAGCAGCCGGGCCCCCGGACGGGCGTCGAGGATCTTCGGCAGGGCCTTCATCAGGACCGGGAGTCCCTTGCGGGGCTCGTCGATGCGGCCGATGAAGCCGAGCGTCTCGCCCTGCCACTCGGGGCGCGGCTCGGCCTTGGCGAAGAAGTCGACGTCGACGCCGTTGGGGATGACCACCGCGTCGCCGCCCAGGTGCTCGACCAGCGTGCGCCGGGCGTACTCGCTGACCGCGATCCGCGCGCTGATCTTCTCCAGCGCGGCCTGGAGGATCGCGTACGCGGCGATCATGGCGCGCGAGCGGGGGTTGGACGTGTGGAAGGTGGCCACGATCGGGCCGGAGGCCGCCCAGCAGGTGAGCAGGCCGAGCGAGGGCGACGTCGGCTCGTGGATGTGGACCACGTCGAACTCGCCCTCGTGCAGCCAGCGCCGGACCCGGGCGGCCGACAGGAAGCCGAAGTTCAGCCGGGCCACCGAGCCGTTGTACGGCACCGGCACCGCGCGCCCGGCCGACACGACGTAGGGCGGCAGCGGGGTGTCGTCGTCCGCGGGCGCGAGGACGGAGACCTCGTGGCCGAGGCGGATGAAGTACTCGGCGAGGTCGCGGATGTGGAACTGGACGCCACCGGGCACGTCCCAGGAGTACGGGCAGACGATCCCGATTCTCACGCGGGTCCCTTCGCGGGGTCGAGGTCGGCGAGCCACAGCCGCTGGAGCATGTGCCAGTCCTCCGGATGGTCGGCGATCCCGGTGGCGAAGGCGTCGGCCAGCGCCTGTGTCATGACAGACGTCTTCTCGGCCCGGGTGCCTGACTCGGGCACCTCGATCGCGGGGTGCACCTGGCCCTTCATGACGGGCGAGTCGTCGTACCAGAGGGTGACCGGGAGCAGCAGGGCTCCGGTCTGCTGGGCGAGCAGGGCCGGCCCTGCGGGCATCCGGGCCTTCTCGCCGAAGAAGTCGACCTCCACGCCGGAGGCGGACAGGTCGCGGTCGGCGACCAGGCAGACCAGGCCGCCGTCGCGCAGCCGCCGGGCGAGGGTGCCGAAGGCGGAGCCGCCGTTGTGCGGCAGCACCTCCATACCGAGGCCCTCGCGGTAGGCGACGAAGCGGTCGTACAGCGTCTCGGGCTTGAGCCGCTCGGCGACCGTGGTGAACGGCGTCCGGAGCTTGGTGGTGACCCAGGCGCCGGCCAGGTCCCAGTTGGCCAGGTGCGGCAGCGCGAGTATCACGCCCTGCCCGGAGGCCAGCCCGTCGGTGAGGCGGTGGATGTCCTTGGCGTCGAAGCTTGTGCGCACCCGCTCGGCGCTCCAGGCGGGGAGCCGGAAGGACTCCATCCAGTAGCGCAGGTACGACCGCATGCCCGCGCGCGAGAGCGCGCGCAGGCGCTCGGGTGTCGCGTCGGGCACCACGCGCGCGTAGTTGGCCTCGAGCCGCAGCACGCCCTTGCCGCGCTGCTTCCAGGCGAGGTCGGCGATGGTGCGGCCGAGGCGGACCGCGACGGGTTCGGGGAGCTTCTTCACGGTGCCCCAGCCGACTCCGTAGAGGGTGTCGCTGAGCCGGTCGGCGGCGCTCACGTCGAGGCCCCGCTCCCCCGGGCCGCGTCCTCCCGCGCCCCCGCCTCCGCCTCGGCGGACTCGCGGCGCACGGTGACGACCCGCTGGACCAGTGTGACCAGGCTGCCCACGGCGACGATCCACAGGGCGACCGGCAGCAGCCACTGGATGCCCGGCACACCGAACTTGTGCAGGCCCGCGAAGCCGGCGGCGACCAGCGAGATCACCAGCCGCTCGGCGCGCTCGACGAGCCCGTTGACGGCCACCGGCAGCCCGATCGACTCGCCGCGCGCCTTGGTGTACGACACCACCTGCCCGCTCGCCAGGCAGAAGATGGAGACGGCGCAGAGCACGTTGTCGTCGCCGTTGCCGGCGTACCAGAGCGCGAAACCGCCGAAGATCGCGCCGTCGGCGACCCGGTCCAGGGTGGAGTCGAGGAACGCGCCCCAGCGGCTGGAGCGGCCGAGCTGGCGGGCCATGTTGCCGTCGACCAGGTCCGAGAAGACGAACAGGGTGATCACGACCGTGCCCCAGAAGAACTCGCCCCTGGGGTAGAAGACCAGCGCGCCCGCGACCACACCGGCCGTGCCGATGAGCGTGACCGTGTCGGGGCTGACGCCCCGGCGGATGAGAAACGCGGCGAACGGTGTGAGGACACGCGTGAAGAATGCACGCGCGTACTTGTTCAGCATGGCCTTCCCGAGGGTCGGTGTCGCCGCGGCCCTGGTGGCCTCCGGCTGGCCCATCGTAGCCACGCGCGCGCGTGCGTGGCGGGCGGGCACCCGCAGCCGGTGGCGCGATCCGGTGCGGGCCCGCGCGCACGGGGTGCGCGTGGCGCGATCGGCCCGCCGCGGTGCCCGGGCGACGTCGTTCGTATGGACGCGACGTGACGGGAGTGGAAAGCTCGAAGGACCGCGGGCGTCGCCGGAGCCGCCAGTGCACGCGGTGCCGCGTGTCCGCGCCCACAGTGACCTCAC
This sequence comes from Streptomyces sp. WI03-4A, assembly GCF_033792105.1. Lineage (NCBI taxonomy): Bacteria > Bacillati > Actinomycetota > Actinomycetes > Kitasatosporales > Streptomycetaceae > Streptomyces > Streptomyces sp. WI03-4A. The sequence continues at coordinate 22,051 of NZ_JARAUO010000046.1, read as the reverse complement.
CGTCCACGGGAGGCAGGATCATGGGCGACAAGGCGCAATCACACCCCGGGGCCGCCGGCAGGGCTCTGACGGCCGACCACCCCGCGTCCATACGGAATGTGGTGCTGGTCGGCCACTCCGGTTCGGGCAAGACGACCTTGGTGGAGGCTCTCGCGCTGACCGCGGGGGCCGTGAACCGGGCGGGCCGTGTGGAGGACGGCGGCACCGTATCCGACTACGACGACATCGAGCACCGGCAGCAACGCTCCGTACAGCTCTCCCTGGTGCCGGTCGGCTGGGACGGCATCAAGATCAACGTTCTCGACACCCCCGGGTACGCCGACTTCGTCGGGGAGCTGAGGGCCGGTCTGCGCGCGGCGGACGCGGCCCTCTTCGTCGTCTCCGCCGCGGACGGCGTGGACGGCTCCACGCGCATGGTCTGGGAGGAGTGCCAGGCCGTCGGCATGCCCCGCGCGATCGTCGTCACGCACCTGGAGGCCGCGCGCGCGGACTTCGAGGAGATGACCCGGGTGTGCGCCGAGGCCTTCGGCGCCGACGACCCCGACGCCGTGCTCCCGCTCTACCTGCCGCTGCGCGGCCCGGAGGGCCCCGACGGGCACGCGCCCGTGACCGGCCTCGTCGGGCTGCTCACGCAGAAGGTGTTCGACTACTCGGCCGGGGAGCGCAAGGAATCCGAACCCGGCGAGGACCAGCTCCCGGACATCGAGGACGCCCGCAACCGGCTGATCGAGGGGATCATCGCCGAGAGCGAGGACGAGACCCTCATGGACCGCTACCTGGGCGGTGAGCGGATCGAGCTCAAGACGCTGATCGACGACCTGGAGCGGGCCGTCGCGCGCGGCACCTTCTTCCCCGTCCTCGCGGCCGCCCCCGCCACCGACGGTGGCCGGCAGGGCCTCGGCACCGTCGAGCTGCTGGAGCTGATCACCGGCGGCTTCCCGACCCCGTTCGAGCACCCCATGCCCGGGGTCACCACGATCGACGGCAGGCCGCGCGAGCTGAAGGCCTGCGACATGGAGGGCCCGCTCGTCGCCGAGGTCGTGAAGACCTCCTCCGACCCCTACGTCGGCCGTGTCTCCCTGGTCCGCGTCTTCTCCGGCAGCCTGCGCCCCGACGAGACGGTGCACGTCTCCGGGCACGGCATGGCCGACCGCGGCCACGAGGACCACGACGTCGACGAGAAGATCGGCGCCCTGTCCATGTCCTTCGGCAAACAGCAGCGCCCGGTCACCCACGCGGTCGCCGGCGACCTGGTGTGCGTGGCCAAGCTCGGCCGCGCGGAGACCGGGGACACGCTCTCGGCCAAGGACGACCCGCTCCTGATGGAGCCCTGGCGGATGCCCGACCCGCTGCTGCCGCTCGCCATCCAGGCGCACAGCAAGGCGGACGAGGACAAGCTCTCGCAGGGGCTGTCCCGGCTGGTCGCCGAGGACCCGACGATGCGCCTTGAGCAGAACCAGGACACCCACCAGGTGGTCCTGTGGTGCCTGGGCGAGGCCCACGCGGACGTGGCCCTGGAGCGGCTGCGCAGCCGCTACGGCGTCCAGGTCGACGTCGTGCCGCACAAGGTCTCGCTGCGGGAGACGTTCGCGACGAAGGCCGCCGGGCGCGGCCGGCACGTGAAGCAGTCCGGCGGGCACGGGCAGTACGCGATCTGCGAGATCGAGGTGGAGCCGCTGCCGGGCGGCTCGGGCATCGAGTTCGTCGACAAGGTGGTCGGCGGTGCGGTGCCGCGCCAGTTCATCCCGTCCGTGGAGAAGGGCGTACGGGCGCAGGCGGCCAAGGGGGTGGCCGCCGGCTATCCGCTGGTGGACGTACGGATCACGCTGCTCGACGGCAAGGCGCACTCGGTGGACTCCTCCGACGCGGCCTTCCAGACGGCGGGCGCGCTGGCGCTGCGCGAGGCCGCGGCCGAGACGCGGATCCATCTGCTGGAGCCGGTGGCAGAGGTGACCGTGCTGGTACCGGACGACTACGTGGGCCCGGTGATGAGCGACCTGTCGAGCAGGCGTGGCCGGGTGGTCGGCACCGAACAGGTGGGCGCCGGGCGGACCCTGGTCCGGGCCGAGGTGCCCGAGTTCGAGATCGGCCGCTACGCGATCGACCTGCGCTCCCTGTCGCACGGCACCGCACGCTTCGACCGCGCCTACGCGCGGCACGAACCGATGCCGCCGCAGATCGCCGAACGGATCCGCGAACAGGCGGGCGAGTCCTAGCGGCCGGCGGGGTACGGGACCGACGGGGTTCACCACCGGTGCGCCCCGTGCGCCGGCGGGCGGCTTCGGCCGTCCGCCGACGCGGTGTCAGTTGCTGCGGATACGCTGATCACCTGATCACGTGGTGCCGAAGTCGTGCCGTCCTGGTGCGTCGGCGGTACGACGGACCGGGCGACAGGTGTGCGGAGCGGAGAAGTCGGGAAGTCCGCAGGAGCGACACCGGCGGCGATGGGGGCGGGAATGTCGGTTGGAACGGAGTGGGACGGACCGCAGGTGCCCGTGTCCGGCGACGAGGGACAGGCGGCGACCTTCGCGCTGGCCTCGGCGGCCTACCGGGACAACGTGGTCGAGGACATCAAGAAGACCGACAACGACTGGCACCAGTCCACGGTCAAGGCCGGCCGGTGGAAGCTGGTCCGGCCGAATCTCGGTGAGGCCTTCTCGCGGGCCGTGGTGGACCGCATGCTCGGGCCCGGCCGCAAACCGCTGATCCAGTCCTTCGGCGCCGAGCCCCAGGTCGTCGTGGAGCACTGCATGGCGGCCAACAACATCCGCCGCGAGCGCGACAACCGGCTGTCCACCGTCGTGGCGCTGTGCGGGCTGATGTTCCTGCCGGGGTTCCTCGTCTGGCTGCTCGTCTTCCAGCTGCGCACCTTCGTCGCCCGGCGTGAGGACAAGCGGGCCGGGGCACTCGCCACCGCCCTGCTCACCGGTGTCGGCATACTCGCCGCCCTGTTCCTGCTGAAGATGCCGTTCAGCGGATTCTGGGCGTGGTACGCGCGGGGCTGCGTCGTCGTCCCGGTGCTCGGCTGGTTCTGGGCGAAGCGGATCTGCGAGCAGACGGCGATCGACCTGCGGGCGCGCTGGGACGGACTGCTCTCGGGCAGCAGCGTCGGCGCCAAGGTCCCCGAGGCGGTGCCGCGCGGCCCCGGCGAGACCGCCGCCGAGCAGTTGCGCCAGTCGCTGGCCCGGCTGAGCGCCGAGCAGCAGTCGAACTCGGTCTTCTACGCCGGGCCCAAGGGCATACTCGGCATGGGCACCCGCTGGGGCGCCTGGCAGCTCGCCGAGGACCTGGTGCCCGCCGACCCCGCCCGGGAGATCCACCCCTTCCGCAGCTGGGACGTCGTCCGCGCGATCCACGACCAGCTCCGCATGCTGGAGCGGGGCCCGCTGAACACCGGCGGTTTCCCGCGGCCGTCGATACGGCACTGGATCGTCACGCCGATCGCTGAGAAGGCGACGGCGGTCTCCCGGCCGGGGGGCACGGACGTCGATGCGTTCCAGGTCAAGCAGCACGCCATACAGGACATCTGCAACAAGCAGCAGTTCGGCAGCGGCGACCGGCACTACCTCGGCGTGCAGTGGACCCTGTGGGACGGGCAGCTGGTCATCACCATGCTGATCACGGTGACCGTGCTGCACGAGACGCTGCGCATCGAGGTCACCGGACACGCCCTGGGACCGGTGAACCCGCTGTTCACCTCCAAGCCCGAGGCGCCGTCCAAGGAGGTCGGCAAGTCCTTCAAGCCCTGGGAGACCCGGACGGTGAAGCTGCCGCTGGTCACCGCCGACGAGGTGGTACGGCTCGCCGCGCGCGCCCCGCTGGGCTGGTACCCGCCGCTGCAGAAGTGGCTCGGCGGCTCACTCGTACTGCCGGAGCCGTTCGGTCTGCGGCACGCCTGGGCCGACCAGCCCTGGCGGCACCGCTTCATGGCCGACGACGCCCTGCGCGCGGCGACGCCGGTGCTGCGGGTGGTGCACTCGGCCGCGCTGCGGGTCCTGGAGGAGAACGGCGTGAACATCGAGAAGTTCGGCAACCGCTCGTCCGTCCTCAGCGGCCTGGTCCAGGACGCGTCGCCGCGGAAGGCGGACCTGTACGACGCGTGAGCCTCCGGCGGTTCGGCGGCGGATCGGTGCGAGCCCGCGGGCAGGTCCGGGGGGCTGGCGCCCCCAGGCCCCCGCTTCCGGCTCTGAACGGGCCTCGTCCTCAAGCGCCGGACGGACGCCGGACCGGCTGAGAGAGGAAGGTCAGGCCGTCGGCCAGGCTTCCGCCAGCATCTTCCTGGTGTCGGCGAGGAGCTGTGGCAGCACTCTCGTGTGGCCGACCACCGGCATGAAGTTGGTGTCGCCGCCCCAGCGCGGGACGATGTGCTGGTGCAGGTGGGCCGCGATGCCGGCGCCGGCCACCGTGCCCTGGTTCATGCCGATGTTGAACCCGTGCGCGCCGGAGGCGGTGCGCAGGGCCGTCATCGCCTGCTTGGTCAGCTCGGCCAGTTCGGCGGTCTCCGGCCCGGTCAGCTCGGTGTAGTCGGCGACGTGCCGGTACGGCACCGTCATCAGGTGGCCGCCGTTGTACGGGTAGAGGTTGAGGACGGCGTACACGTGCTCGCCGCGGCGGACGATCAGCCCGTCCTCGTCGGACTTGGCCGGGATCGAGCAGAAGGGGCAGCCGTCGCCGGACCCGGGCCCGGTCGGCTTGTTCTCGCCCTGGATGTAGGCCATCCGGTGGGGAGTCCACAGGCGCTGGAACGCGTCCTGCGTCCCCACTCCGATCTGCTGTTCCGGCTCACTCGTCATGCAAGGCAGCATATGGCTTCGCCCGTTCGCGGCGTGTCGCCGGGGCGGCAGGACGGCGGTGACCGGCCAAGCTTGGCCGGTGGACGACGACAGCCCCGCGACCCGTTGGGAGCAGCGCACCGAGATCCCGCTGTTCCTGGCGTCACTGGTCTTCACAGCCGCCTATGCCACCCGGGTGCTGGCCGTGGGCCTGGCGCCGCACTGGCAGGATCTGTGCCTGTTCGTGATGTTCGCGCTCTGGCTGGTGTTCATCACGGACTACCTGGTGCGCTGGCGGCTCGGCGGGCAGCGCTTCCTGCGCTTCGTCACCACGCACGCCCTGCATTCGGTGGTGGTCGTGCTGCCCCTGCTGCGGCCGTTGCGGATCGTCCCGCTCTACGAGGTGGTCCAGCGCCGGCAGGGAGAGCCGCGGCTGTCGCTGTACGCCCGGGTGATGTCCTACACCAGCATCTCGACCGTGCTGCTCGGCTTCTCCGGCGCGCTCGCGGTCTTCCAGCAGGAACGCGGGGCGCCCGGCGCGACCATCCGGACGTTCGGGGACTCCGTGTGGTGGGCCGCCTCGACCCTGAGCACCGTCGGCTACGGGGACGTCGCTCCGGTGACCACGGGCGGCCGGACGATCGCGGTCGGACTGATGGCCTGCGGGCTGGGGCTGCTCGGCGCGGTGACGGGTTCGTTCTCGTCCTGGCTCATGCAGGTCTTCACGCGCGAGGGCGACGAAAGGCCCCCGAGGAGATGATCCCCGGGGGCCTCGCGCACGCGGCGGGTCAGATCTGCGTCCGCTCCTCCACGACCTTCGCGATCTTGGCGATGGCCTCGTCGAAGGGGATGCCGTTCTCCTGCGAGCCGTCGCGGTAGCGGAAGGACACCGAGTTGTTCGACATGTCCTCGTCGCCCGCGATGACCATGAAGGGCACCTTCTGCTTCTGGGCGTTGCGGATCTTCTTCTGCATGCGGTCCGAAGAGGAGTCGACCTCGACGCGCAGCCCCTTCTTGCGGGCCGTCGCGGCGAACTTCTCCAGGTACTCCACGTGCGCGTCGCCGATCGGGATGCCGAGCGCCTGGACCGGGGCCAGCCACGCCGGGAACGCGCCCGCGTAGTGCTCCAGGAGCACGGCGAAGAACCGCTCGATGGAGCCGAACAGCGCGCGGTGGATCATGACCGGGCGCTGCTTGGAGCCGTCGGGGCCGGTGTACTCCAGGTCGAACCGCTCGGGCAGGTTGAAGTCGAGCTGGATGGTCGACATCTGCCAGGTACGGCCGATCGCGTCCTTGGTCTGGACGGAGATCTTCGGGCCGTAGAAGGCGGCGCCGCCCGGGTCCGGGACCAGGGGCAGACCCTGCTTCTCGGCAACCTGGCGCAGGGTCTCGGTCGCCTCCTCCCAGACCTCGTCGGAGCCGACGAACTTCTCCGGGTCCTTGGTGGACAGCTCCAGGTAGAAGTCGGTCAGGCCGTAGTCGCGCAGCAGGCCGAGGACGAAGGTGAGCGTCTTGTCCAGCTCCTCGGACATCTGCTCACGGGTGCAGTAGATGTGCGCGTCGTCCTGGGTGAAGCCGCGGGCACGGGTCAGCCCGTGCACGACGCCCGACTTCTCGTACCGGTACACGGTCCCGAACTCGAAGAGGCGCAGCGGCAGTTCACGGTACGAGCGGCCGCGCGCGTCGAAGATCAGGTTGTGCATCGGGCAGTTCATGGGCTTGAGGTAGTAGTCCACGCCCTCGTCGAGCTGCATGGGCGGGTACATGCCGTCGGCGTACCAGTCCAGGTGACCCGAGGTCTCGAAGAGCTTCCCCTTGGTCGCGTGCGGGGTGTAGACGAACTCGTAGCCCTCCTCCTCGTGCCGGCGGCGCGAGTAGTCCTCCATCACGCGGCGGACGATGCCGCCCTTGGGGTGGAAGACGGCGAGCCCGGAGCCGATCTGCTCGGGGATGGAGAAGAGGTCCAGCTCGGAACCGAGCTTGCGGTGGTCGCGCTTCTCGGCTTCGGCGAGGAACTCGAGGTGCGCCTTCAGCTCGTCCTTGGACGGCCAGGCGGTGCCGTAGATGCGCTGGAGCATGGGGTTCTTCTCGCTGCCGCGCCAGTAGGCGGCCGCGTTGCGCATCAGCTTGAACGCCGGGATGAGGCGGGTGGAGGGCAGGTGCGGACCCCGGCAGAGGTCCTTCCAGCACAGCTCGCCGGTCTTGGCGTCCAGGTTGTCGTAGATCGTCAGCTCGCCGGCGCCGACCTCGACGTCCGCGCCGTCGTCGTGCGACGCGGAGCCCTTGAGGCCGATCAGCTCCAGCTTGTACGGCTCGTCGGCCAGCTCCTCGCGGGCGGCCTCGTCGGTGACCACGCGGCGGGCGAACTTCTGCCCGCGCTTCTGGATCTCCTGCATCTTCTTCTCGATGGCCTTGAGGTCATCGGGATGGAAGGGCTTCTCGACGTCGAAGTCGTAGTAGAAGCCGTCCTTGACGGGCGGGCCGATGCCCAGCTTGGCCTCGGGGAACAGCTCCTGCACGGCCTGCGCCATGACGTGCGCGGTGGAGTGGCGGAGGATGTTGAGACCGTCCTCGGAGGAGATCTCGACGCCCTCGACCTCGTCGCCGTCGGACAGCTCGTGGCTGAGGTCCCGCAGCTCACCGGCCACGCGCGCGGCGACGATCGAGCGCTCGCCGGCGAAGAGGTCGGCGGCCGTAGTGCCCGTCGTCACCACGCGTTCTTCCCGCTCGGAATCGCGTTGGATGATCACACGGACGTCTGACACCGGTCTCTCCTGACTGAAGGTGGGTGCGGCGCCATACCAGGAGCGCGCGCACAGGCGATCGTACCGACCCGACCGCTCGGACCGCGAAACGGTTACGACCGGTCCCCGTCCCCGTACGCTTCCGCCTCCCCGTCGCCGCACGCCTCCTCGAAGTAGCCGGGGCTCTCCTGGAGGGACTTCATCAGCCGGTCCCGCTCGGCGTCGTCCACCTCCACGGGGACGACCCCGCGGGCGCCGGTGAGCCTGCGGAAGCCGCCCCGGCGCTCCAGCAGGCCCTGCACCCGCACGGGGAGGCCGACGAGGTGGGCGTGCCCGGCGACGCGGTAGTCCTCCTCGTCCAGGGTGACGCGCAGGTGCGGCACCTCGGCCCCGGCGAGCACCCGGAGCCGTACGGTGCCGGCGCCGCGCGGTCCGGAGCGGCGCAGGCGGACCACGGCGCCGGTGATCCGCACCGGCACGGAGGGCTCGCCCCGCAGGTAGCGGAGCCCGGCCGCGTGCAGCGCGGGCAGGTCGCCGGGCGAGAACTCGACGGGTTCGGCGGTGCTGGAACAGCCGTCGGGCACGCCGGGTCCCGGTGCCCAGGCGACGGCGACGCGCGCGCCCTCGGTGCCGCGGACGAGCGCGGTCAGCGCCTCGGTCAGCTCGCGGCTGACGCCCGCCGCCACGGCACCGTCGAAGGCGTCCATGCCACCGGTGGCCCGCTGGTAGTCGATGGCCTCGCGGATCGCGTAGAGGGCCTGGTGGAGGCGGACGGCGAGCGCGCGGCCGGTGGGCACCGGCACGAAGGCGGTGAGCCGGCGGCCCTCGGCGGCGGGACCCACGAGGACGTGTTCCAGGAGGGCGGCGGCGGGCCCGCGGTGTCGGGCGCCGTGGTAGCCGGCCCGGGCGCGGGTGGCGAGCGCGCCCGCGAGCAGCATGCCGCGCGCGGCGGTGCGCAGCTGCTCGTCGGCCGTCCAGGCGGCGGCGCCCGCGGGGCCGCCGGGCACGTCCCGGCACCAGCGGATCTCGTCGCTGGGCACGGTGAGGGAGATCAGCACCTCGCGGGCGGCGGGGGTGGCGCTGCGGGCGAGGGCGTCGAGGGCCTCGCCGAGCAGGTCGTCGCTGTCGGGGAAGGCCCGGCTCTCGGGCACCAGCAGGCTGGTGGTGCCCCCGCCGGGTCCCGGCGGGGTCCAGCGGCCGTAGCGGCCGGGCGCTCCGCCGCGCCGCTGCCAGCCGTGCCGGTGCAGCAGGGCGCCGAGCACGGCGGGGTCGACGTCGGCGGGCTCGGGCGGCCGGTGCCAGGCGAGGTCGTCGGGGTGCGGCCGGACCTGGCGGCCGGGCTCGTCGTACGGACGGATCATGGTCTGCCTCCCGTCCCGACCCGCGTCATGATCTCGCACAGCGCCCGGTCGTCGAAGACCCGCGCGGTCGGTATCCGCACGGTGGTCCGGTGCCGGCCGGTGACCGGGTGGCCGGCCAGGTTGACCCAGTAGCAGCAGTGCCGCAGGTCGAGCCGGTCGTGACTGGCACGCAGCCAGTCGTCCTGGGAGCGCGGGACGAGCATGACGACCAGGATCTTGTGCACCGAGACGGGTGTGCGGGCGAGTTTGCGCAGGTGGTCGTTGTCCAGCGTGAAAGAGAAGAACGGGCCCGGCGGGTTCGGCGCGATCTGGTAGGTGCACTTGAGCTGCACCTTGATGGTGACCTCGTCGTCGACGGTGTGCGCGGGCGCGCTGTGGCTGACGTGCCAGTCGATGCCGTTGTCCGGGAAGGGCTGGGACAGCGAGCAGCCCGCGGCCGCGGCGACCGCGTGCAGATAGCCGACCTGCAGTGTCTCCATGCAGGCGGTGGTGGCGAGTGTGCCGCGAAGGGGGCCCGTGCGTTCGGGCAGCAGCCCGCCCCGCTCGGGCTGCAGAGTGGCCATGACCAACAGCCTTCCGAGCCATGAGTTTCCCCGTGCGGGCCGCTGAACTGCAAAGACCCGTACTCCTGTTGTCTCCTCCCGGCGTACGGCGCAAACGGCCCGGGTATCACCAAACAGGCAGAAGACGGAACGTCACCTGCCCTGGGTGAACGAGGAGTTGTGTGGGGATGACGACCTGGTACGAGGGGCCGCTGGCGGCCTTCGACACGGAGACGACGGGCGTGGACGTCGAGACCGACCGGATCGTGTCGGCCGCCGTCGTCGTCCAGGACGCGCCGGGCACCCGGCCGCGGATCACGCGCTGGCTGGTGAATCCGGGCGTGGCGGTGCCTGAGGCGGCGACGGCGGTACACGGACTGACGGACGAGCACCTGCAGCACCACGGACGCTGGCCGGCGCCCGTGGTGTACGAGATAGCCGAGCAGCTGGCCGAGCACGCGGCGATGGGGCGCCCGCTGGTGGTGATGAACGCGCCCTTCGATCTGACGCTGCTGGACCGGGAGTTGCGCCGGCACCGCGCCTCGTCGCTGGACCGCTGGTTCGAGCGGGCACCGCTGCGGGTGCTGGACCCCCGGGTCCTGGACAAGCATCTGGACCGCTACCGCAAGGGCCGGCGCACGCTGACCGACCTGTGCGCGCACTACGGCGTGACGCTGGAGGGCGCGCACGACGCGGCGGCGGACGCGCTGGCCGCGATGGAGGTCGTGCGGGCCCTGAGCCGGCGGTTCGCGACCCGTCTGGAGCGGCTGTCCCCCGCCGAGTTGCACACACTGCAGGCGAACTGGCACGCGGCGCAGGCGCGCGGGCTGCAGGCGTGGTTCGCGCGCAGCGGCTCGGAGGAGATCGTCAGCACGGAGTGGCCGCTGCGGCCGGAGCTGCCCGCGGCGGCGTGACGGTGGGCGGCGGGGCGGTGACCGGCGGCCCGAGCGGCGGTGGTGCGCCGGAGGCGGGGAAGCGGAAGAGCCGGCCCGCGTGATGCGGACCGGCTCTTCTCCCGGTGGGCGATACTGGGTTCGAACCAGTGACCTCTTCGGTGTGAACGAAGCGCTCTCCCACTGAGCTAATCGCCCGGGAACGCACTGAACAATACAGGTCCCGGCGCCCTTCGTTCAAACCGCTCGCAGGTGCCGCAGCAGTCCGCGCCGTCCGGCCCGCATCATCAGCCGGTGGTTGACGCGGAAGACGGGCCGTCCCGGCACGGCCAGCCGCCGGAGCAGCGGCTTGCGGACGTCGACCTCCTGGTCGTAGCGCGCGAGCGTGCCGGGGCCCCCGGCGGTGACCGTCCAGCGCGCCCAGCCCTCGATGTCACCGGACAGGCCGACCGCCAGGACGCCGGCGGCCGGGTCGCGGCGGGTGGTGCGGGCGGTGAAGGTCATGGCGTACGGCAGCGCTGAGCGGATGGTGAGTATTCCGCTCTCGCCGTCCAGCCGGGTCACCGTGCGCACCTGCGGCCACCAGTGGGGGTAGTCCTCGGGCCGCTCCAGCGCCGCGTAGACCGCGGCGGGCGGGGCGGGCAGGGACCACCGGCTGTGGAAGCGGTAGTGGTTCCAGTCCATGGGGCGAGTGTGCCCGGGCGGACCCGGACGGACCCGGGGTCGTCTGAGTACGGGTACTCATGCGGGCCGCCGTGCGGCGGGTCACACTGCGGGAGCGAGCGCCGCCGCCCGTGCGACGGCGCTCGCCTCACCAGGAATTCCCGCTTGTCGTACTTCCGAAGGAATGTGACGGCGTATTGGAAAACGTCCGGGGATTTCCGCGGCCGCCCTGATCCGGAACCTCTCCCGGCACTTCTTCCCGATGTGCGCGAGAGCCTGGTCGATCTTCCCGGCCCGCGTCTCGGCACTCCCGCCACAGGTAACGGACCGTCACCTTCACCTTTCGGGGATCAGGGCCGCGTCCGCGTCCGGACACGACGACGGCCCATCCGCTGTGGCGGATGGGCCGTCGGTCCGGGTGGGCGATACTGGGTTCGAACCAGTGACCTCTTCGGTGTGAACGAAGCGCTCTCCCACTGAGCTAATCGCCCGGGCGCAGGAAGAACATTACCCCATGTCAGGGGGTGCCCCCGACCACGGGCCGCACCGGGCCCGGGCGCCGGATCACTGGTCCTTGATCTTCCATGGCAGCACGACGCCGAACTTCCACAGGTAGACCCCGACCAGCGCGGCGACGATCACGAGGCCGACCACGGTAAGGGTGATGTTGCGGCGCCGCACCTCGGGGTCGAGCGCCCGCTGGGCGGCCTCGGTGACCTTGCGCTTGGTCCAGCGCAGCACGAGCTGGGCCCAGACGAACTCGGTCGCCCAGATCGCCATGCCGCCGAAGATCACGACCCAGCCGGGTCCGGGCAGCGGCAGCATGACGATGCCGGCGCCGACGACCGCCAGGCCGACCACGAAGACACCGACCTGCCAGCTCAGGTGCAGGGCCCGGCGGGCCTTGACGTACTCGGGCGCACGGGAGCCCAGTCCCCGCCCGGGATCCGTCGTGTCCGACCTCTCCTCGTCCATCCCGTCGACCCCGTCCGCCCTGCCCGACGCCATGGCGAGCTCGCCCGGTTCGTCACTCCCCGTATTCATGCAGACAAACCCTACCGGAGTGAATCAGGCCACCGGAATGGGTGTAGACCTCGTACGAGTTCTCGGCCGGAAGAGTTACGTAAACACACGCAAAACCCTCAGAGGGGTTTACAACGGCACCGTAGGTGGCATGTCGATTTCGCCGACGTGCGAATCCCCGAGCGCACACTGAGCGAAAGGCCCTGGCGCTTATGAACACCACGGTCAGCTGCGAGCTGCACCTGCGCCTCGTTGTGTCGAGCGAGTCCTCCCTGCCTGTCCCCGCAGGCCTGCGGTACGACACGGCCGACCCCTACGCCGTGCACGCCACCTTCCACACCGGAGCCGAGGAGACCGTCGAGTGGGTGTTCGCCCGCGACCTCCTCGCCGAGGGGCTTCACCGGCCCACCGGCACCGGCGACGTCCGCGTCTGGCCATCCCGCAGTCATGGCCAGGGCGTCGTGTGCATCGCGTTGAGCTCCCCGGAGGGGGAAGCACTGCTCGAGGCCCCGGCGCGGGCTCTGGAGTCCTTCCTGAAGCGAACAGACGCCGCCGTGCCCCCCGGCACGGAGCACCGGCACTTCGATCTCGATCAGGAGCTCTCACACATCCTGGCGGAGAGTTAGGCCGCGGCACCACTGAGCCGCCCGGCGCCGTCCACTCGGGGAGACGGCTCGGGCCAAGACAACCGCATAGGGCACGGGCAAGCGCCGTCACCGTGGGTGTCCACGAGACGGCGCCGGCCTGTTGCGCGACCGGCCCGGGCGACGGCCGGGCCCCGGGAACCAGCGGGGCCACGGAGGCGTTGTACCGGCGATCGTCGATGGACGGAACCAGGTGCGGTGGGCGCGATTGTCGCTACCATCGGCCAGCATCGGCGGGCGCCCGCCCGACCCCAGGCCAGGGAGCGAAACGTGCTGATCACCCACGACACCCGGTGCGCGCTGGACACCGTGGTGGATCTGGTGAACACCGCGCCGGAGGACGATGCGGCGGCGGACGGACTGCTGGACGTCACGGCTCTCGCCGATTTCGTGCGAAGCCACAAGATCAGCGACGTCGGCGTGCTGTCGGAGTTCGACCTGTCTGCGGTGCGCAAGATCCGGGGCAGGTTCGCCGGGATCTTCGCCGCCACGGACGCCCGCGCCGCCGCCGGGATGATCAACGAACTGGTCGCCGCGGCCGGAACCACCCCCCGGCTCACGAACCACGACGGCTACGACTGGCACGTGCACTACTTCGCGCCGGGCGCCTCCGTGGCCGACCACCTCGCCGCCGACTGCGGGATGGCGCTGGCCTTCTTCGTCGTGGCCGGGGAGGAGGAGCGGCTGCGGCGCTGTGAGGCGCCGGACTGCCGGCGCGCCTTCGTCGACCTCTCCCGCAACCGCTCGCGTCGCTACTGCGACAGCCGTACCTGCGGGAACCGGCTGCACGTGGCCGCCTACCGGGCGCGGCGCAAGGAAGCCGCGGGCTGATCCACGGGGCGGCGCGCGAGACGACGCCGGTCCCGGCGGGTGACGCCGGGACGGACGTGTACGTCTCACAGCAACAGCAGATCGTGCAGCGCAGCCATGAGGATCAGACACCCGATCACCGCCAGGAAGATCATCAGCGGTGGCTGGGAAAGGGCGAAGAGGCACCCGCGCGGCTCGTCCTTGGGCGGCGCGGCCTCGCTCTGTGACGTGTCCAGCATCTCGCGGCCGATGATGGACCAGGCGGCACCCCGTTGGCGATCACCACGCTCACTGAGTGCCGGTCTTCACCGATTCCGCGTCGGCCAGGTCACCTTGCTTCCGGTTGTGACCGGTTCCAGGTCATATGCCGTGCTTCTTGAGGATGGCCTCGATGTCGCTGAAGTCGTCGGACGAGCCGCTGGAACGCGGTGCGGCCGCCGGCCGCGCCCCCGGGCCCGCTCCCGCGCCGAGCGAGGGCGCCGAGGCCGCCGGGGCCACCGCGTCGGTGCGCCCGCCGCGGGCCGCCTTGCGCTCGGCCCGGGTGCCGCCGCGCCGGCGCTCCACGGCCCGGGTGCCCGCGAACAGCAGCCAGGCCGCGCCCAGCAGGACGAAGCCGGCCCAGGCGGTGGGGCTGAAGGCGGTGTCCGAGAGCCAGCCGACCACTCCGGTCATGACCAGGCCGATCGGCACGAGCGCGTACGCGGCGATCCGCGCGGCCGACAGGAAACGCTTGCGGTAGGCCGCGACCACCGCGATGCCCAGGCCCGCCGCGGAGGCGGCGGAGCAGACGGTCTCGGCAATCATCCGGTCCTCCAGGCGGGCTCGGTCGGTGGGGACGCGAGCGCACGTCAGGGTGCGCTTCGTCCCTTCCATCCTGCACCGCCCGGTCCGCCCGGTGCCATGCTCAGGGCCGAGATCAGGGAGATCTCCGGGTCGCCTCCTCCTGGGGTGCCGGTCCCGATTGGGTCGGCCGCGTCCCGCCTGGAAGACTGGGCCGCATGAGCGACTCCTCCCCCGCCGGCACCGAGGCCCCCGTCCTCGACGTCTGGTGCGAACTCCAGTGCCCCGACTGCCGCAGCGCCCTGGACGACGTCCGCGCCCTGCGTGCCCGTTACGGCGACCGGCTGGAGCTGCGGCTGCGCCACTTCCCGCTGGAGAAGCACAAGCACGCCTTCGCCGCCGCCCAGGCCGCCGAGGAGGCCCTGGAGCAGGGCAAGGGCTGGGAGTACGTGGAGGCGGTGCTGGAGCGGGTCGCCGACCTGGACCGCGGGGGCGAGGACCTGCTGGTCGAGGTCGCCCGTGAACTGGGCCTGGACGCCGAGGAGTTCGACACCGCGCTGATCGACGGCCGGCACATCCTGATCGTCGACGCGGACCAGGCCGAGGGCAAGGCGATCGGCGTGACCGGCACGCCGACCTACGTCATCGGCGGCGAACGCCTGGACGGCGGCAAGAGCCAGGAGGGGCTGCGCGAGCGCATCGAGGAGATCGCCGACCGCCTGCTGGCCGCGGGGGCCTGACCCGGGCGCCCGCGGCAGCGGCCGCGCACCCGGGCCCCGCGGCAGCGGCTTCGCGAACCTACAGCAGCGGCTTCGCGAAGGAGCGGTCCGTCGTGTCGTAGCCGAGCGACTCGTACAGCCGCTCCGCCGGGGTGTTGCCCGCGAACACGTTCAGCCCGAGCACAGGCCGGCCGGCCTCGATCGCCTGGCGCTCCGCCAGCAGCATGAGCGTCCGGCCGTGCCCCCGGCCGCGGTGGGCCCGCTCGGCCTCGACATCGAAGACGAACGCCTTGCCGTCCTGCAGGGCCAGCCAGAGGGTGCCCACCCGCGTCCCCTCGTGCTCCAGGACGCTGATCAGCGTGTCCGCGGTGCCGAGGCCGTCCGGCAGCAGGACCTCCTGGTCCCGCCGGGCCTTGGCCCGGGCCGCGGCCTCGGGCACGCCGAGGGCGATCCAGTGCAGGGCGTACTGCTCGAACCCGTACTCCTGCCAGGCGTCGTACTCGGCCGGATCCATCGGCCGGGCGCGGCTGCCCGGGGGCAGCGCGGGCGGGGTGGTGCCGAGGCACTTCTCCATGCCGCGGTTGCGCGGCCGGTAGCCAAGAGCGGTGACGAGCCGCAACGCGCCCTCCGCCCCGGCGGGTACCACCGCCTCGATGGAGGTGCAGCCCCAGCCCCGTGCCACCTCCTCGGCGGCGAGCGCGGCCACGGTGCCCCGGCCGCGCCGCTGGTCGGGCTCCGCTATCCGCAGGTGCTGGACGCAGGCCACGGAGGGGCCGAGGGAAGGCGAGGTCCGCAGGTGGATCTCGCCGACGGGGCGGCTGTTCACGCACACCTGGTAGCGGCGCGAACGGCTGCCGTCCGCTTGCTGCTGGAGCGGCTCGGTCGGCCGCAGGGTCGTCGTCATCACGGGAGTTCTACCCGCTCGCGGGCCCCAGGTCAGCCGGATTTCCCGCGTCCGTCGGGAGCCCGGGTCACGGGTCCGGGTGAACTGTCCGGATCACGGGTCCAGGTCGTGGCCGGCGTGCTCGGCGAAGATCCGCATGGCCTTGGCGGTCACCGGGCCGGGAGCCGCGGGCAGTTCCGCGGTGTCGATCCGGTGCACGGCCTGGACGTCCCGCAGGGTGGAGGTGAGGAAGACCTCCTCCGCCCGCTCCAGGACGTCGAGCGGCAGGTCGGTCTCCCTGGCGCCGGTCCACTCGACGGTCAGCGCGCGGGTGATGCCCGGGAGGCAGCCGGAGGAGACGGGCGGGGTGTGGATCTCGCCGTCGAGGACGACGAAGACGTTGGAGCCGGTGCCCTCGCAGAGCTGCCCGACCGTGTTGCCGAACAGGGCCTCGGAGGCGTTGTGTTGGTGGGCGCGGGCGAGGGCGACCACGTTCTCGGCGTACGACGTGGTCTTCAGGCCGGTCAGGGCGCCGCGTTCGTTGCGGGTCCAGGGGACCGTGATCACGGCGGTGGTGTCCGGCCGGCGCGCGGTCTCGCCGAGGGCGACCACCAGGGTCGGCCCGTGCTCGCCGCGGTCGGAGCCCAGGGGGCCGTGACCGCCGGTGTAGGTGATGCGCAGCCGGCCCAGGGGCATCGGGTTGGCGTCCAGGACCGCCGCGCAGGCCCGGCGGATCTCGTCGTGGTCGGGGTCGGGCAGCCCCAGGCCGTGGGCCGAGCGGGTCAGCCGCTCCAGGTGGCGGGTGAGCGCGAAGGGCTGCCCGTGGGTGGCCTTCACGGTTTCGAAGACGCCGTCGCCGACCGTGAGGCCGTGGTCGAAGACGGATACCCGGGCGGTCGCGACGTCCCGCAGCCCGCCGTCCAGCCAGATCATCATGAGAGCGCCCCTTCGTCCGTTCCGGCCCCGCCCGCCGCTTCTTCCTCGTACGTCCCCGACGCTACCGCGAGCAGCCTGGACGCCTTCAGCTCGGTCTCCCGCCACTCCCCCTCGGGGTCCGAGCCCCACGTGATGCCGGCACCGGTGCCGAAGCGCAGGGTCGCCGCGCCCGCCTCGCGGTCGATCCAGAAGGTACGGATGCCCACGGCCAGCTCGCCGGTGCCGCGGTCGGCGTCGACCCAGCCGATGCCGCCGCAGTAGGGACCGCGCGGGGCGGTCTCCAGGGCCTCGATGATCCCGAGGGCGCTCGACTTGGGCGCGCCGGTGACCGAGCCGGGCGGGAAGGCCGCGCCGAGCAGGTCGGGCCAGCCGGCGCCGTCCCGCAGCTCGCCGCGCACGGCGGAGACCAGGTGGACCAGGCCGGGGTGCTTCTCGACGGCGCAGAGGTCGGGCACGGTCACGCTGCCGGTGGCGCAGACGCGCCCGATGTCGTTACGGACCAGGTCCACGATCATCACGTTCTCGGCGTAGTCCTTCTCCAGGAGGTCCGCCTCGGTGCGGCCGGTGCCCTTGATGGGGCCGGACTCGACGGTGCGGCCGTGCCGGCGCAGGAACAGCTCGGGCGAGGCGGTGGCGATCTCCACGCCGTGCCCGGACAGCCTGATCGTGCCCGCGTACGGCGCCGGGTTGCCGCGGGCCAGCACGGCGGTCAGCGCGTCCACGTCGGCGTCGGCGTCGACCGGCGCGCTGAGCACGCGGCAGAGGTTGGCCTGGTAGACCTCTCCGGCCGCGATGTGCTCGCGGATCCGGCCGACGGCGGCGGTGTAGGCGGCGCGGTCCAGGGAGGACGTCCAGTCCGCCGTGGCGGGGCCGCGCCAGCCGCCGGGCACCGGGGCGGGCACCGGCTCGTGACGCACCGCGGCGAAGCGGGCGCAGGTCAGCCGGCCCTCGAAGTCCGCGCAGACGGCCCAGAAGCCGGTGGAGTCCAGGGCGGCGGGATCGCTGGTGACGTCGAGCAGGCCGGTGGCCAGCCGGTCGCCGAAGCGGGCGAGCGGCGAGAGCGCGGACGGGCGCCGTGAAGGGTGGTGGAGCACGAGGTCGAGTCTAGGACGGGTGTCCGAAAGGCGGCCCGGGTACGAGCCGCCGGCGGCACCGGGTGCGTCCCCGCGCGGGCGCACCGCAGCACGCTGCGCAAACGCGTTTTTGTGCTGGCCCAGGAATCCGCTAGAGTTCAACACGTCGCCGGGACGCGCAAGCGGACCGAAACGACAGGCGGACGTAGCTCAGTTGGTAGAGCGCAACCTTGCCAAGGTTGAGGTCGCGAGTTCGAGCCTCGTCGTCCGCTCGAAGGAAGAAGGGGTCTTCCCGATCCCCTACACTCCTGGTGGAGTGGCCGAGAGGCGAGGCAACGGCCTGCAAAGCCGTCTACACGGGTTCAAATCCCGTCTCCACCTCCAAGGACGATTAGCTCAGCGGGAGAGCGCTTCCCTGACACGGAAGAGGTCACTGGTTCAATCCCAGTATCGTCCACTGGATCTTCTCCGAGGATCCGAGGGTCTTCTCGAAGATCCGAACCCGCGCGATTAGCTCAGCGGGAGAGCGCTTCCCTGACACGGAAGAGGTCACTGGTTCAATCCCAGTATCGCGCACTGTCTGTGGTCCACGGATCACAGCCCGCGGACGATTAGCTCAGCGGGAGAGCGCTTCCCTGACACGGAAGAGGTCACTGGTTCAATCCCAGTATCGTCCACACATCGAAGAAGCCCCCGGCCGTCCCGAACGGCCGGGGGCTTCTTCGTGCACTCAGCTGGAGAACAGCATGTGGCCGAAGCTCTTGTGGCGGTGGTGGCCGCCGTAGTGACCGCCGTGACCGCCGCCGTGCGGGGCGCCCCAGGCGGGCGCGGACTGGGCGGGGTACGCCTGCGGGGCCGGCGGGGGCGCCGGCTGCACCCACTGGGACTCCAGACGGGTCAGGGCCTCCAGCTCGCCGTAGTCGAGGAAGATCCCCCGGCAGCCGCTGCACTGCTCGATCTGGACGCCGTTGCGGTTGTAGGTCTGCATGGGCGCGTGGCACTTCGGACACTGCATGGTCGGCTCAACTCCTCGCCGTCGGGTCCTGCTTCGTGTTTCCCCAGGACAGACTCCGTCCGGCCCCGGTCGGTTGCACCCTACGCCGGGAATCGGCGCGGCAACTGGTGGGGTACCGAAGTCATTCGGGCACAGGCGTCCACCAGGGCCAACTCCACCTCGTCCAGCGGGCGCCGGGCCGCGGCCGCCTTGGTGAGCGCGCGGGCCGCCGTCTGCACGGTCAGGGCGCGGGCCGGGCCGTCCAGGGCGGCCCACGGGTCGCCGTCCGCGGGTACGGCGGGGCCGCCGGCCTCGCGGTAGGCGGTGAGGAAGCGGGTCCACTCGTCGGGCGGCAGCAGACCGCAGGCGTACCAGGCGGCGGGGCGGGCGAGGTCCCAGGCCGGGTCGCCGAGGCCGAGGTCGTCCACGTCGATCAGCCGCCAGGGGCCGTCGGGTGCCGGGTGGCGGACTAGTTGGCCGAGGTGCAGGTCGCCGTGGCACAGCGCGGGGGTGCCGGGCATGGGGGCCTCGCCGCGGGCCCAGGCGGGGAGGGCGCGCCAGGCCCGCAGCACGGCGGACGCCGCGGGGTGGGGCGCGGTGTCCGGGTCCGTGCGCAGCCGGCCCACCGCCAGGGCGGCCTTCTCGGGGCCCCGCATGGGCGGCAGGCCGCGGGGCGGTGCCGCCCGGTGCAGCCGGGCGAGGAGCGCGGCGGCCGCTTCCCAGGGGGCGGCGTCCGGGTCGTCCGGGTCCACGGGGGCGCCGTACGGCCAGAGAGTCACCAGGCGGTCGTGCACGATGGCCGGCTCGGGGGCGAGCGGGGCGAGGAGGACGTCCGGGAGCCGTGCGGCCGTGGCGAGGCGGCGGGCCAGTCCGGTGGCGTCCGTGCCGGGGGCGTGGGCCTTCGCCACGGCGTCGGCGTGCCGGACGACGGTGGCGTCGGGGCGGTCGGCGAGCAGGGGCGTGACGCAGGAGCAGGGGGTGCCGCCGGGGTCCGGATGGACGGCGGCCGTGAGTCGCGCGGTGAGGGCGGAAAGGATGGCCGTGTGATCGGATCGGCCGGACCGGTCGCGGTGCTCGGATCGGCCTGGTCGGCCGGCGCGGCCGGACCGGTCTGATCGGTCGGGTGGGGCGGCTGGGGCCGGGAAGGCAGCGGGGTCTGGGGTCACGGGAGCCTCGGCAGGGTGGACTGTGAGGGTGAGGGTACTGCCGCGGGTCCGGGCCGGTGCCGGAACAAGGGGGCAGGTGGCGGAGCCGGACCGCGCGGTCGGCCCCGGAAACGGCGCAATGCCGGCGCAGCTCCCCAGCTGCGCCGGCATCCGTGCCGTCCGCCGCACCCCCGTCCCCACGGGGTTTCATGGATGGATGTCCCCGCCCGGACCGCTCTTCCGGGCCTGGGGACGCCGCTCAGCGCCCCAGCATCACACCCACGGACGACGCCTGTGTGGCCACCGTCTCCCAGCCGTCGAAGACGACGAGGAGCAGGGCCGCCAGGGGAAGGGCCATGAGCGTCGCCACCAGCGGGTGGCGGCGGCCCGTGCGGCGGGGGGCGAACGTGGTGCGCCGTGGTGCCGTGTGGGCCATGGTCCCTCTCCTGACCGTTTCTGTTGTCGTCTGCAGCGGCGAGTGCCTGACCTCGGGGGACGAGTGCTGCACCCGCCGCTTGACCTCAAATCTAGGCGCGCGGCGTCCGGCGGGCGTCATGCCGTCGTACCGATTGGCGGGCCTCCCGGAGGATGAGCCGTCAGCGGTCGACTACTCCCCTGGGTGGAGACGGGGTTCCGGGTCTCGGGGTCTTCCCTGAGGGGGCCGCCCGCTGTGCCCCGGCATGTCCGAACCGTCCGGAAGGGCGGTTCGAGTGACTTCGATCACTTCGACCCGGTCCGGGGAGGGTGCCGGGGCCGCGCCGGGGGCGCTGCCGGGCGCCGTGCGCGTGGTCGTCCGCGGGTCCGTCGCGGCGACGACGGGGCACCGGCCCTGGTCGGCGGCTCCGAGATCAACCCACGTGTCACAGACGTGCGTTGGTGCGGCGGCTGCGTCAAGGGCGTCGGTGGTGGCGGCTTCCTGACCGTGCCTCACCTCAGGTGTCCGCCGTGCACAATCCGACCGCACGGGAGGGCGCGGCCTCTGCGCGCAGGCGGCCGTGGAAACGTAAGCTGTGCCACGTCACAGGGACCGGGCAGCGGGGATGAACATGGCGATGATGCGCCTGAGGCGCGAGGACCCGCGCGTCGTCGGCTCGTTCAGGCTTCACCGACGGCTCGGCGCGGGCGGGATGGGCGTGGTCTACCTCGGCTCCGACAAGAAGGGGCAGCGGGTCGCGCTCAAGGTGATCCGGCCCGATCTGGCGGAGGACCAGGAGTTCCGCTCGCGGTTCGCGCGTGAGGTCTCGGCGGCCCGGCGTATCAGGGGCGGGTGCACGGCCCGGCTGGTGGCGGCGGACCTGGAGGCCGAGCGGCCCTGGTTCGCGACGCAGTACGTGCCCGGCCCCTCCCTGCACGACAAGGTCGCCGACGAGGGCCCGCTCGGCGCGGCCGAGGCGGCGGCGGTCGGGGCCGCGCTGTCCGAGGGGCTCGTCGCCGTGCACGAGGCCGGCGTGGTCCACCGGGACCTGAAGCCGTCCAACATCCTGCTGTCCCCCAAGGGGCCGCGGATCATCGACTTCGGCATCGCCTGGGCCACCGGTGCCTCGACGCTCACCCATGTCGGCACCGCGGTCGGCTCCCCCGGCTTCCTCGCCCCCGAGCAGGTGCGCGGCGCCGCGGTCACCCCGGCGACGGACGTGTTCTCGCTCGGCGCCACCCTGGCCTACGCCTCGACCGGCGACTCCCCGTTCGGGCAGGGCAGTTCCGAGGTGATGCTGTACCGCGTGGTGCACGAGGAGCCGCAGCTGTACGGCGTGCCCGATGCGCTCGCCCCGCTGGTCCGGGCCTGTCTGGCCAAGGACCCCGAGGACCGGCCCAGCACGCTCCAACTGTCGCTGCGGCTCAAGGAGATCGCCGCCCGGGAGGCGCACGGCATGACCGACGTACGGCCGCCGGCGCCGCGCTCCGCCGAGGCGGACCGGGTCACCGGACGGCTCGTGGACACCTACCCCGACCAGCAGCGCGTCGACCCGGACCGCTGGCTGCCCGAGCGGGTCACCCCGCAGGCCCGCCAGGCGTTCATGCCGTTCGGCACCGGCGCGCGCAAGTGCATCGGCGACCTGTACGCCCGC
>NZ_JARAUO010000045.1:0-79988 GCF_033792105.1 Streptomyces sp. WI03-4A | reverse complement strand
GCCGCGCACCGGCGCGCGCACCGCGCCGCGCACCCGCAAGGCCCGGCTGCGGGTCGCCAAGGCCGACCCGTGGTCGGTCATGAAGGTCAGCTTCCTGCTCTCCATCGCGCTGGGCATCTGCACGATCGTCGCGTCGGCGGTGCTGTGGATGGTCATGGACGCGATGGGCGTGTTCTCGACGGTCGGCGGCACCATCTCGGAGGCGACGGGCTCGAACGAGGCCAACGGCTTCGACCTGCAGGCCTTCCTCTCCCTCCCGCACGTCCTGATGTTCTCGACGATCATCGCGGTCATCGACGTCGTCCTCGCGACGGCGCTGGCCACGCTCGGCTCGTTCATCTACAACCTCTCCGCCGGCTTCGTGGGCGGCATCGAGCTGACGCTGGCCGAGGACGAGTGACCCGCCTGCCGGGTCCCGTCGGCAGCCCCCCGACAACCGATTTTGGGACTTCCCCGGTCGTGCGCTAATCTTCAGGAGTCAGCGCGCGGGACACACACCGCAGAGCGCGGCGGGGCTATAGCTCAGTTGGTTAGAGCGCATCCCTGATAAGGATGAGGCCACAGGTTCAAATCCTGTTAGCCCCACCAGCGAAAAGACCCCCGGTCCACTAGGGCCGGGGGTCTTTTGACGCCATGAGAGCTTCACCAGCCGACTCCTGGTTACCGACCAGCCCTCTGCCTGAACCGCACTGCTTCCTGACCGATCAGCCCGAGAGCTGTTACAGGTTTCTCTACCTCATCGAGCCCCGGCTGCGCTCCGCTGCGGGCGCCGCTCCTGCCTCCGGCCCGCTCCGCCCGCGCCGCGCCGACGCGCACCCACTGGTGGATAGGGCCGGTGGCCATGAGCCGATCACCGCATAGCGCGGCCACGGTCAGAACGATGCCTCCGGCGGGGTGAGACGGAGGCTGTGCATCCTTGGCCGGCGTGCCGGTTCCGGTGGCCGTCACCCCCCCCGACGCGTACCGCTGGCGGACTCGACCGGACAATGATCACCGAATTTCTGAAACACCAAATATGGAGCACGACTCATGGTGAAATCCGCCGCTCAGCAAGACTCCGGGCAGACATCAGCCCCCCAGACGGCACCTCTGGGGACCGAAGGGCTCGGACAACTGCGTGAGACGTTCCTGCCCAAGCGTGTCGGCCCTGTGCGGATCGCTGCCCTGCTGCTCATGGGGACCGTTTCCCTGATCCTTCCTCCCCTGGGCGCCTACTTCCTCTGGCTCGCTGCCCAGACGCCCGATCTCTCGCGCAAGCAGGCTGCCCGCCGACTGCACCTCTTCGAACATGGCCTGGCCGAGGTGGGGAAGAGCGGCGAAGTGTCCGTTTTCCGCTGGGACACGATGACGGTGCTTCAGGAGATCACCGAGCGGTACGCAAACGGCATATACGTCGGCACCACCTACGTCTACACGCTCCATCGCGCGGACGGTACGACGCTCAAGGTGACCGGCTTCTACGACCAGCCCGAGCACTGGGGCCCGGCGTTGCAGCAGGAGATCACCCGGGCACAGCTCCCCGGACTGCTCGCCGGGCTGGAGCAGGGCGGGACCCTGACCTACGGGGAGCTCTCGGTCAACCTGGGCGGTGTGGCCACCTCGAAGGACAGCCTGACGTGGCCGCAGATCGAGAAGGCCGAGCTCTCACAGGGAGTGCTGGTGCTGCGCAAGGCCGGCAAGAAACTGCCCTGGGCAAGGATGCCGGTCAAGAGGATCCCGAATCTCTTCCTCTTCCTCGCCCTCGTGGAGCAGCTCCGATACGGCGGGCCGCGCCAGGACGCCTGACCGCCGGAGCGCGGTCAAGGGCGATGAGGCCACAGGTTCAGATCCTGTGAGCCCCACCAGCACGAAGACCCCCGGTCCAAAGGGCCGGGGGTCTTTTGACGTCCGCTTCTGACAGCACCGGCGGCGGTCAGCCGATGAGTGGGGCCGCCTGGCTGTGCCGGAGGATCACCTGAGCGACCTTGGGCTGAACCGGCGGCTCACTTGGGAACTTGTCTCCCGCGTTAGGAGCATGACAAGGTAAACGAACGAGTGTTCGAGTACGTGGGAATGGATGAGCCCGTGAGAAAGCGCTCCTTATTGCTGGCCGGCGTGGCCCTGGCCGCCACGCTTCCCTTTGCCTCCGTGCAGCCCGCCTCCGCCGCTACGGTGTGCGCCCATGGCAAGGTGTGCACCTGGTTGAAGCGGAACTTCGAGGGCCACCGCCAGGACCGGAAGCTCACGCCGGGCTGCTACCCGGTGTCGGACGGCGGTGTCCGCACGGTGTCGAACCAGTCTGGCAGGAAGATCACCGTCTACAGCGACGATTCCTGCTACGGAGACAAGCTGGATCTCAAGAGCGGCACCTTCACCAGCGCCACCCCCTTCGTGGGCTACAGCATTGCCGTGTGGGGCCCCTGAGTCTGCGGCTCAAACCAACGCGGAAACGCTCGACCGAGTCTCGGTCGAGCGTTTCCGCGTTGTGGCTGCGCGAACCTGGCCGTCAAGCGCTCACAGATGTCTGACATCAGCGCAGCCGAGGGTCACGCCCATTGGCCCGCATCTGCGGGGCTGACCTCAGCCCTCTTCCGCCCGCCTGTTCGGTCAGGCGGGGGCCGGGGTCAGGGGGCGGGGGTCCGGGCGGTGGGGCTGCGGGGGTGAGAACAGGTCCTGTGCGCCGAGGAGGCGGAGCAGCCGGTCGACCGCCGGGCTGGAGCGCTGGATGACGACGGTCTTGCCGCGGCTCAGGGCCCGCAGGCGCAGTTCCAGCAGGACGGTGAGGCCGGCGCAGTCGCAGAAGGCGAGCTCGCTCAGGTCCAGGTCGAGGCCGTCGGCGGAGGCGGTGAGCGCCTCGCCCAGCGGGCCCTGGAGCCGGTTTCCCGTGACGAGGTCGAGTTCGCCGCGCACGGTGACCCGCACCCGGTCGCCGCTCGTCGTGTACGTCGTGGCCGTCCGGCCGGGGGGAAGGTCCTTCGCGGCGGCGTGTGCAGGCGGACAGTGCAGGCCCGGCGCAGTGCGGGTCTGGTGGGAAGGGTGCTGCATGGCTCACTCCCGATGCGCTCGCCGTCGTCCGCCTCCACGTTCCCTCACGAAGGGAACGTACGTCAACCTATACACGAACTCTTGTGCGTGCTTTTGAATGCGTGCATGTCCTTTCAGTACACTCGGCGCATGGATGAGGTGCCCGAGCCGCACAGCGGATGGACGTTCCTGACGAACCATGCCCGCGTCCTCGCGGCCATCGCTGACAACCAGAGCGCGCGCGTACGGGACATCGCCGCCCGCTGCCGACTCACCGAACGCGCCGTGCAGAAGATCATCGCCGACCTGGAGCAGGCCGGTTACCTCTCGCACACCCGCCAGGGCCGCGGCAACACGTACGAGATCGACCCCGGCCGGATCCTGCGCCACCCGACCGAGGCCGGCCAGGGCCTGACGGTGGCCTCGCTCCTCGCCCTGCTCGTCCGGGACGAGGCCCATCGCGCGATGCCGTACGGCGAGCACACGCCCGCGTCCACGTCCGACTGACGTTCCGCCAGGTCGTGGGCGGTCCCGTGCGGACGACTTCGGGTGGGGCCCGCAACCTTCCGTGTGGCTGGTGAGTCTCCTCGCTGTACGTTCCGCACGCACAGCGCGAAGGGTTCCCGTGCACCACAAGAGTCTTCACGCCGCCCGGGCCGGTGGTGTCCTGTCCGTCGTCCTCCTCGGTGGCCTGGTGGCCGCCGCGCCGCAGGCGGCGGGCGCCGACGGCGGCTGCTCGACGAACGTCTACGAGCGGACGTTCTACAAGAACACCTCGTTCTCCGGCTCCCCCGTGCGGACCGACTGCGACAGCGCCATCAGCCAGAGCTGGTCCGGCAGCCCGGCCGCGGGCGTTCCGTCGAACAACTTCGGTGTGCGCTGGTCGGTCACCCGCGACTTCGGTTCCGGCGGGCCCTTCTCGTTCACCGCCTCCGCCACCGACGGCGTCCGCGTCTACCTGGACGGCGTCCGCAAGATCGACCTGTGGAAGAACACCGGTGACACCGCCCGCTCCAAGGGCGTCGACGTCACCGTGCCCTCCGGCAGGCACACGCTGCGCGTCGACTACGTGAACTGGACCGGCGCCGCCAAGGTCAAGTGCACCTACGCGCCCCGGACCTCGGCGACGTACGACAGGACGAAGCCGCTCGCCCCCACCGGGGTGAAGACCGCCTACGACACCAAGACCCGCAGGACGACCGTCTCCTGGTCCGCCAACAAGGAGATGGACCTGGCGAGCTACGGGCTCTACCGCCGGCCTGTCGGCTCCAGCACCTGGACGAAGGTCACCACGACCACCGCCCGCAGCCACACCGACCCGCTGGTGAACCCCGACGACCGCACGCCCTACTACTACGAGGTGCGCGCCAAGGACAAGGCGGGCAACACCTCGTCGGGCAGCACGGACACCATCGTCCGCCCCCTGCCCGTCGTCACCTCGGTGACCGGCACCTACGACAAGGCGACCGGCAAGGTCACCCTGAAGTGGCCGCTCAACACCGAGCCGCACTTCGACCACTACACGGTGCTCAGCAACGACAAGGTCGAAGGCTCCTACGAGTGGGTCCCGCTCGGCACCACCAAGGGCAACACCTGGACCACCGATCCCGTCGTCCCCGACGGCGAATGGCGCCACTACCGCGTCCTCGTCACCAACGACGGCGGCACCACCACCTACAACCCGCCGTGGCTCAGCGCCGGTGCCACCAACGAGCTGTGGCTGGAGATCCCCGACGGCATCGCCCCGGCCTACGCCCCCGAGCTGACCCTCGGGACCTGCGCGGACGGCGTCCGGGCGACCGCCACGGACTACACACCCGCCCCGATCCGCGACTTCACCGGTTTCGAGATCGAGCGCCGCGTGGCCGAGACGGGTGCCTGGTCGGTCGTCCTGCACCAGGGCTTCGACCCGCGTCAGAGCAACGCCACGGCCGGCCTCTGCGACCGGCTTCCCGCGGACGGGCTCACCTACGAGTACCGGGCCCGCAGCTACGACGCGGCCGGCAACTACTCGCCGTACAGCGACGTCCGCGCCGTCACGGTGCCGCAGGGCTGACGGCCCGACGGACCTCACGGGCACGGGGTACGAGAAGGCCCGACCGCTGGCGACGGGGGATGCACCAGCGATCGGGCCATGGCCAAGGGTAACAAGGTTGCGCGGGCTGGGGGAGTCAACCGGCTTGTTGGCTCCGGTAGTTGGCCGATCTTGGCCGGTCAGCGTGGGCACGGCGGGTCGTACGACAGACGGGGCAGGTACTCCTGCCACCGCTGCGGGGTCAGGACCCCGCCGGTGACCGAGCAGATGTGCCGGATGGCCGTGTCGGCGTCCAGGCGCCACAGCCGCACCGTGTCGGCACCGCTCGACACCCCGAGCACATGGCTGCCGGGGCTGAAGGACAGGAAGTTGCCGGTCTTGGCGTAGGGGCTCATCGACTGCCCGATGGGAGTGGCCGAGTCGGGCCGGGTCACGTCCCACAGCCGGACCGTGTTGTCGTTGCCGCCGCTCGCCAGCGTGTTCCCGGACTCGCTGAACGTCAGGGACGTGACCGCCTCCGTGTGGCCGGTGAGCGGCGCTCCCAGCACCGCCGGCGTGCCCGGGTCGGTGACGTCCCAGAGCCGTACGGTGTCGTCGTCGCTGCCGCTGGCCAGGGTGTGGCCGTCGGGACTGTAGGCGAGCGCGTTGACCGGGCCGGTGTGCCGGCTGAGCGCGGGGCCGGTCCGGGTGGCGTGGCCGGGGTCGCTGACGTCCCACAGCCGGATGGTGCTGTCCGCGCTGCCGCTGGCCAGCGTGCGCCCGTCCGGGCTGAAGGCGAGGGAGTCGACGAAGCCCCGGTGGCCGGTGAGCGGCTTGCCGAGCGGGACGGTGCGCGCGGGGTCGCTGACGTTCCACAGCTGGATGGTGCGGTCGTCGTAGGCGGTGGCCAGCGTGCGTCCGTCGGGGCTGTAGGCCATCGAGTCGGGGCCCGCGAAGCGGGTGTGCAGGGTCAGCGGCGCCCCGGCCGGGACGGGGTGGGCCGGGTTGCGGACGTTCCACAGGTACAGCGACCCGTGCCCGGTCCGCACGGCGAGGGTGCGGCCGTCCGGGGAGAACGTCATCGACCGCTGGTAGCCGTCCGCCGCCATGAACGGCTTGCCCAGGGACACGGGCCGGCCGGGCGCGGCCACGTCGTACAACCGGATCCTGCCGTCGCGCGCCGCCGTGGCCAGTACCTTCCCGTCCGGCCGGAACGCACCGCTGCGGCCGATCATGTCCTGCGTCGGAACCGACCAGAGGCGGACCTTGCTGTCCCCGCTGCCGGTGGCCAGGGTGCGGCCGTCGGGGCTGAACCCGAGTGCGTACATCTCGCCGCTGCTGCCCGCGAGCGGCTCCCCGACCTGCGAAGGTGACGACGGGTCGGTGACGCTCCACAGGCTGGCGGTGCTGTCCGCGCTGGCGGCGGCGAGCCGGCCGCCGTCGGGGCTGAAGGCCACCGACCAGATGGGGCCGGTGTGCCCGGTGAGCGGGGAGCCGAGGGCTTTCGCGCGTGCCGGGTCGGCGACGTCCCACAGCCGGATCGTGTCGTCGGCGCTGCCGCTGGCCAGGGTGCGGCCGTCGGGGCTGAAGGCCACCGAGTGGACGAGGTCCGTATGGCCGGTCAGCACCTTCGGCAGGGGACGGGGGCGGTGCGGGTCGGCCGTGTTCCACAGCCGGATCGTGTTGTCGTCGCCGCCCGCCGCGAGCGTGCGCCCGTCGGGGCTGAACGCCACGCAGCGCACCGGCGCGGTGTGGCCGCCGAGCCTGCCGAGCGGTGCGGGCCGGTGCGGGTCGGCCACGTTCCACAGGCGTACGGTGCGGTCCTCGCTCGCGGAGGCCAGGGTGCGGCCGTCCGGACTGAAGGCGACCAGGTAGATCGTGCCGGTGTGGCCGGTGAGCGGCCGTCCCAGCGGGGTGGGGTGGGCGGGGTCGCGCACGTCCCACAGCCGGATCGTGCCGTCGTCGCCGGCGCTGGCCAGGGTGCGGCCGTCCGGGCTGAAGACCGCGCTGCTCACCCAGCTCGTGTGCCCGGTCAGGGGCTTGCCCAGGGGCTTCGGACGGGCCCGGTCGGCGACGCTCCACAAGCGGACGGTCCGGTCGTAGCTGGCCGTGGCGAGGGTCTTGCCGTCGGGGCTGAAGGAGGTGAGGTAGACGGCGCCCGTGTGGCCGAGCAGGGGGGTGGCCAGGGGCGCGTTCACGATCGAGATCAGTCTGCTGAACGTCCCCTCGTCGCCGGGGCGCAGCCGGTGGGCCACCAGGTCGAGCTGCGCGGCCAGCGACGGATCCGTGTGCTGCACGCGGTCCGCCTCGGCCAGCACCTGCTCGAACACGGCGTCGTCCCGCTGCTGCCACGCCACCACCGCCGAACCGGCGGCGAGCACCGCGAGCACGACCAGGGCGGCCACGGCGGCCCTGCTGATCAGGACCGTGCGCCGGCGCAGCCGGACCGAGGCGGCCAGGAACTGCACCGCGCCGCGCGTGAGATAGGTGTCCCCGGCGGACTTCGCCCAGGTGCGGGCCTGCTCGAGTCGGGAGCCGCGGTAGAGCAGCGAGCTGTCCCGGTCCGAGTCCTCCCAGGCGCGGCCGTCCTCCTCGAGGCGCTGGCGCAGCAGGTGGTCGCCGCGGTCCTCGTCGATCCAGTGGCGCAGCCGCGGCCAGGCGTGCAGGAGTGCCTCGTGGGTGATCTCCACGGTCTCCGCGTCGAGCGTCACCAGCCGGGCGCGCACCAACGCCTCCAGCGACTCCTCCGTCTTGCCGGGATCGGCCGACTCCTGGGCGAGCTGGCGGCGCGTGCCGCGGCGGCGGGTGGCCTGGGTGTCCTCGCCCAGCCGGACGAGCCGCAGCAGGAGCAGCCGGGCGGCCGAGCGCGCGGCCGAGTCGAGGCTGGACCAGGCGCGCTCGGCGGTCGCCGCCACCGCGCCCTGGATGCCGCCCGCAGCGCGGTAGCCGGCCAGCGTCAGCCGGCCCGCCTTGCGGCGCTGCCAGGTGGCGAGCAGGGCGTGGGAGAGGAGCGGGAGCACTCCGGCGTCGTGCGCTCCGCGCGGGCCGTCGGCGCTCACCTCGCGCACGATCAGCTCGGCCAGCCCCGGTTCCAGCTCCAGCCCGACGGCCTTGGCGGGGCCGGTCACCGCCTCGCGCAGCTCCGCCGTGGTCAGCGGGCCGAGGACCATGTGGCGGTGCTGGAGGGCGTCGGCCAGTTCCGGGTAGCCGAGGCACTGCTCGTAGAAGTCGGCGCGGACGCCGAGGACCACGAGGACGGGGGGCGGGTCGGACGAGCCGGCGGCCGGGGTGCAGGCGGCGCGCAGGAACTGCAGGAACGTACGGCGGCCGGGCTCGTCGGAGCAGAGGGTGAACGTCTCCTCGAACTGGTCGACGATGATCACCGGGCGGGTGGCGAGGGAGCCGGCGTCGGGCTGCGGGGCCGCGGCGGGGGCGGGACCGGGGGGCGGATCGTCGGAGGCGGGCTCCTGGGCCGGGTCCGGGTGCGCGGCGGGGCCGAGCGCGGCGCCCGGTCGCGCTTCCATGGCGGCGCCTGACTCACGGTCCGGTGCCGCTCCCGGCTCACGGTCCGGTGCCGAGTCGTCCGGCCGGCGGTGGTGCGCGCGCGAGGACGTCTCCCGGTGCGCCCAGGCCCTGACCGCCTCCCGCACCGCGCGGGCGAAGTGGGGTGCGTCGGCGCCCGGTGCGGTGGGGTGGTGCGCGGCCTCCTCCTCGGCCTCGCGGGCCGCGGCGGCCAGGTCGGCGAGCTCCGGGATGCGGCGGGTCAGCTCGCCGAGCGGGTCGGCGCCCGGGACGAGCTGCAGCACGGCGCCCGGCCGCTCCGCGCCGTCCCCCGGCAGGCCGTCCTCCAGGGCCCCGCCCTGGACCGCGGGCACCAGACCGGCGTTCAGCAGCGACGACTTCCCCGCGCCCGAGGCACCGACGAGCATGATCAGGCCGCCCGTCTTCTCGGCGGCCCGCAACTGGGCCACCAGGGCCTCCGTGCTCCGCTCCCGCCCGAAGAACCAGCGGGCGTCCTCCTGGCGGTAGGGCGCCAGGCCCCGGTAGGGGCACACGCCACCGGCGACGGGCGGTGCCGCGTCCGTCGCCTGCCGGTCCTCCTCGGCGGGCGCCGTCGTGCGGTCGGCGACCGGCCCGGCCAGGGCCTGCTCCCACAGGCGCTGCCACTGGGCGAGGTCGTACAGACCGGCGGAGACGGGGGCGGGCCGCGCCCGGCGGGCCTCGGGGATCAGGATCTGCAGGACGGCCGCGAGGGCGGCGAACTGGGCCGGTACGTTCTTCGCCCGCCGCCAGTCGCTGATGCGCTGGGCGGACACCCGCACGGGCCGTCCGCGCTCGTCCACGCGCTGCAGCCGGACGACCGACTCCGACACGCTCTTCAGGGGAGGGTTGCCGGCCTCCTTGTAGAGCAGCGCGAGGCGCTCCGCGAAGGCCGTACGTGCCCCTGAGTCGGAACCCAAGGCCCCACCCCTTACTCCCCCCGCGGCTGAACGTCCGGACCGGAAAACTCACCCTATACGGCTGACCTGCGGCGAAGCCCTGGACCGGAGACCGGAACCTCCTCGCCGGGGGCCACAAATGGCAGGATCACGACCCGGTAGCCGGTCCATCACGCATCGTCCGGACAGGCCACCGGGCCCGCCCGCGCCGCACACCGCCCCGGGTGCCGAACGTTCTCGGTCAACTTCGTCCGGGAGGCGCCCAGGGCCCCGAGAACCCCCACGACCCGAAGACCACCGACCCGAAGTCCCGCCCGATCCGGGGCCCCCACGGCCCCGGAGCTCCCTGGGCCAGGCCCCCACGGCCCCCGAGGTCCCGAGGTCCCCACGGCCCCGGAGATCCGAAGACAGCACGGACGCCGCACTCCCCGGACCCGATTCGCGCAGACATGCCGAAAGGCGCGGATCGACGTCACCCGCTCCGTCCGGCACCGGTCCCCACGAGGGGAGGGACCGGTGCCGGACGGGCCGGTGTGGGCGCGCCGTGCGGACACCGGAGCGGGAAGCCGGGAGGCCCAGCCGAGCCCCGGCTGAGTCGCTGTGCCCTGTGCGTCAGCCCATCCAGCCTGCCGCCCAGGCGGCGGCGACGGCGCTCCGTTCGGCCTCGTCGGCGGCGGTGTTCAGGACGGCGTCCCGGCCCTGGGCCGTGCCGCCCGCCGCTGCGGCGGCCGCCTGGGAGGCGGTCAGCGCGGCCCGTAGGGCGGGTGAGGCGCCGGTGCCCTCGCGGGCCGCGGCCACCTGGGCCGCCAGGGCCGCCGCCGCGGCCGCGTTCCGGGCGCAGCGGGCGTCCGCCGCCGGATCGGGCGCGCTCCCGGCCAGCGCTTCGAGCGAGCCGGAGGCCAGCCGCAGCGCGCCGGCTGCCCGGCCGACGGGGCTCGTCGGTACCGGCTGGGCGGCTTCCCGCGCGATCCCGCAGTGCCGGCAGATGGCCGCGGCACGGTCGTACGCGCTGTGCGCCCGCCCGGCATGGGCCCTTCTCAGCTCGGCCGCCGACGGCGCGGTTCCCGCCCGGCTCTCCTCGCGTCCGCTCATCCTCGGTCTCCCTCGGCCTCGGGGCACCGGCCCGGCGGGGTCCGGGGCCGGGCGCGGGCAGGGTGCCACGCCGGTCGTGAGGAGGCCAGACGTTGCGCGGGACCGGGTGCGCGGGACGGGTGCGCGCGGCGGGTGCGATCCGGAGGCCGGCCCGAAGGCGTCCCCGAGACCGAGGGCGTGCCCGAGAGCCCGGACGGCCGCGCTGGAGATCTGACGGTACGTCAGCTATGGTCGGCGCGCCGGTCGTTACCGAAGGGGTGAGCGCCATGGTGAAGCGTCCCGACTGCCCGCGACCTCCCGGTGCCCCGCGCTGGGTCGCGATGTTCCACCGGGCGTCCGACGACTCCTGGCGGCTGGCGGCCGAGTCGCCCGACCGGACCCCCGTGCTGTACGCGGTCGGGGACATGACACAGACGGTACGGGCGCGCGGCGACGAGGTGGCGGTCGCCCTGTGGGGCCCGCGGGACGGCGCCTGGCACCGCTTCGAGACCCCGGCAGCCGCGGCCGTCGCGGGCGGGCGCGTCCAGGAACCCGCCGAGCCCGCCGAGGAGCCCGTCAAGCTCGCCGAACGCATGGCGGACCGCCGGCACCAGGTGCTCATGGCCGGACTGAGCAGGGCGGGTCTGTACGACCTCTCCCCCGAGGACGAGCCGGCGGTACGGGCGCTGGTCGAGCGGCTCGACGAGCCCACGGTCCGCCGGGTCGCGCACTGGCTGTCCGCCGCGGCGGCCGGCCGCTGAGCGCCGGGTGACCCCGGTTGACGGCGTGGCGCACCGGGCAGTGACGTCCTGAAGCCGGTCGGCCGACCGGCGGGCCGCCCACGGGGGAGGCCGAGGTCCCGTACGGCTGGAGGACGTATGAAGGTCACCGTCGACCGGGGCGTGTGCTACGGCTCCGCCGAGTGCGCGCACCGGGCGCCGTCCGTGTTCGCCTTCGAGGACGGGTACGGCGTGGTGCGGCCCGGCCGGGCGGACAGCGGGGACGATCCGCAGGTGCGCGAGGCGGCGGAGAAGTGTCCGTCGCAGGCCATCGTGCTCGCCGAATGACCCTTGTCCGTCAGGTGACTTGGGGAGGACAGGACCAGGCGAAGTCCGTCAGTGCCCGTGCCCTGGACTCCGCCACGGCCATGCGGGCGTCCCGTTCGGCCGGGTCCACGTGCGGGGCCTGACTGGTCATCTGCCCTTCCCACTTGCGGTACAGCAGGCCGGGCTCGGCGGAGAACCAGCCGCGGGAGACCGCGTCCAGGGCGAGGAGCAGACCGGTGTCCTCGGAGGCGGGCAGCGCCATCCAGCCGCCCAGCGCGGTCAGCAGGTCACGGCGGACGAAGAGGGTCGCGGGGTGCACCGGCGCCCGGAACCCGTTCTCCTTCCACCGGCGCAGGACGGACCCGCGCTCGACCGGTCCTTCGGCCGGGTCGCCGGGGAAACCGGCCGTGGAGCCGTCGGGCAGCAGGTCGAGGACCCGGCAGGTGGCCCAGCCGAGCGTGCGGTCGGCCTCCAGCGCGGCCAGGTCGCGGGCGAGGGCGCCGGGGGTGAGCTGGTCGTCGGCGTCCAGGACCTTCACGTACTCCCCGTCGGCGTGCGCCAGCGCGAGGGTGCGGGCGATGCCGGGGCCGCCCGGCCGGCCCTGACGGAAACTGACTCGCGCGTCGTCCGGGACGTAAGGCCCGACCTCGTCCGTGCGGCCGTCCTCCTGGATCACCCAGCGCCACTCCCAGCCGTCCGGGAGCCACTGCTCGCTCAGCGACTTGTAAGCCTCCGGCAGGAAACGCGCGGACGGTGCGTGGACGGCGGTGACTACGGTGATGCGCACCCGGCCAGGCTATGACCCCCTGAGGAGGCCGACGACCGAGGGTGGTGGGGGTCGGGAAAAGCGCGAGACCCCCGGCCGATCCCGGCCGGGGGTCTGTCCGTGTCGACTGGTGCGTACGCAAGTCGCCCGTGCTGTCGAGACGGTCGCGGTCCTGCGTGCTGCGCTCCGCTCAGCAGTCGAGCTGTGCGGTGGTCTGGGGGGCCGTGTCCGTCTCCGCCTCGGTCTCGTCGAGGGGGCGGTGCCGGCAGCTGGGGGACTTTCCGTGGGCCTCGGCCCGAATGCGCTGCTTCATCGTGGGGGGAAGGGCCCTGCCGTGGGACCAGGCCCAGTGGTTCATCAACGGGATCGTCGGGGCCGTCTGCGTCTGCGTCTCGGCGCCGGTGGCCGGGGCCTCGGTCTGGGCGGCCGCGGTGGTCGCGGTGGCGAGTCCGAGCGCCGTGCACAGCGCGAGGAAGGCGGTGACGATGGCGGTCCACAGCTGCGCGACCTTGTTGTTCCCGGTCATGACCCCTCACTTTCAGGTTGGGCGATTTGCGTACTTTGTTCATGATGTGTATGGGGGTTGCGAAGTGTGGGACCGACGCCCACGGCGCGGCGATGTTCCGATGAACACCACTCGGATGGGTGCACGACGGTCAGAAAAGCCGCAAAAGCAGGTGAGGACGAGCGAAGGGGGAGAAAGTAACGGTCCGTGGGGGCCCGATCACCCTGTGGCCACAACCGTCGCCGACCTGGGCTATTGCGCTGAAGGGGGCGGGAGTTGGGGCCCCACGCAGGTCACCGATCGATATCGGTCGGTGTGTATAGTCGGGCGCCAGAGGTCCCCTACGTCAAGGAAAGACGAGGTCGCGCGGTGAAGAAGCTGCTCCTGGTCGCACTGGCCGCCATCGGCGGGCTCCTCGTGTACCGCCAGATCCAGGCGGATCGCGCCGAGCAGGACCTGTGGACGGAGGCGACTGACTCCGTGCCCACGGGTTCGTGAGTACCGATCCAGATTTCGATCAGACCCCGGCCGCCCTCGCGGTCGGGGTTTTGTGTTGTCCGGACGGCTTCCCCGCGCGCCCTCGTGTTGCCGCTTCCCGGAGGGTGAGGTAGGCGTCCGGTGACACGGCCCCGCCCGGGTCGGAATTTCGGACGGCCGTACGGATTCCCCGGATGGCGCAGGCCGGTCCGGGGCAGGATGGGCCACGGCCGAAGGCGCGGGTACGGAGCGACGGGAGTGGCACGTGCGGGGGCGTGGGACGTGGTGGTGGCGGGGCGGCCGGCCCGGGGGAGCCGTGCGGGCGGCGGTGGTCGCGGCCGTCCTGTGCGCCGTGGCCGCGCTGCCGGGCGTGACCGCGGCCGCCGACGGACCCACGGCGTACGCCTTCGCCCCGGACGCCGTGCCCGTCACGGGTACGGCGGGCACCTCGGACGCCCCCCGGCTCGAACCGGGCCGGACCTACCGCGGCTCCCTCCCCGTGCACGGCCGGCTCTCCTACCGACTCGACCTCGACCGTACGACCACGGCGTACGTCCCCGTCACCGCCGTACCCCCCGCGCACGCCACCGTGTCCGCCACCGACGGCATCCGTGTCTCGGTCCGGGACGCGCACGGCGGATCGTGCTCGTACGCCGCCGCCCGCTTCGGCGGCGCGCTGAGCCCGCGTCCCGTCACGGCCCTCGGCCGGCGCGAGGCCGGCCGCACGTCGTGCCAGGGCGCTGGGGCGTACTACCTGCTGGTGGAACGGCTGGACTCCGGGAGTCCAGGACGCCCGGGCGGCTCCGCCGCGGCGGGCTCCGGGCGGCCCTGGGACCTGGAGATCGCCCCCGTCACCGAGCCGCGCCCGGCGCGTGCCGGGTCCACCACCGCGCCCCGGACCTGGGACTCCGCCTCTCCCGAACCCCTCCCCGGCGAGCCCCGGGAGCGGGCCGGCGGCGCCGGGTTCGCCGGGGCCAGGCCGCTGGGCCAAGGGGTCTGGCGGTCCCGCGTCGTACCCGGCCAGACCCTCTTCTACAAGGTGCCGCTCGACTGGGGGCGCCGGGTACACGCCGTGGCCGAGCTGGGCGGCGCCGCCCACGGGCACGGCTATGTCGTCGGCGCGCTGAACCTCTCGCTCTACAACCCCGTCCGCGGACACGTCGACGACGCCTCCCTCGGCTACACGGGCACCGCGCGGAGCGCCGCGCTCGCCCCGCTGCCGCCCGTGGAGTACGCCAACCGGTACGCCGTGCTGACCGGGGAGAGCGCGGTGCGCTTCGCCGGCGCGTACTACCTGGTCGTGCACCTCAGCGAGCGGATGACCGACACCTTCGGGTCAGGGCCGTTCACGGTGACGCTGCGGGTGCGGATCGACGGACAGGCGCACGAAGGACCCGGCTACGCGGGCCGGCCGGTACCGGCGGGCGTCTTCACGGTCACCGAGCAGGACCGCGCGGCCGCGACGACCGGGAGCGCGGGGGGCGACGGCACCGCGATGAAGGCGCTCGCGGCGGGCGGGATCGGCACCGGGACCGCGCTGCTGCTGGTGCTGGGTGTGTGGACGGTGGCCGCCCGGCGGGCTCAGACGCGGGCCAGCGCCCAGAAGCCCACGGCGTAGCAGGCCAGCGCCAGCAGCAGCAGCGGGATGGCCGCCTTGGCCGGGGGACCCGGACGGCGGGCCCGGTGGCCGCGTGCACGGGCCGGCGCGGGCGCGGGCGGCGGCGTGAGCGCCGGGGTCCGCGGGTCCTGGGCGGTGTACGAGGCGGTGCCGGTGTCGGCGCGCGGGACCGCCTCCGGGGCCGGGACCGGGACCGCTGGGGTGGCCGGGGCGGACTGCCAGGCGCCGTACGGCCGGGGGGCCGGGGGAGCCAGGGGAGCTACGGGGTGGGTGGGGGGAGTGGCGGGCTGCTCGGCCGAGGGCGGGTCGGTGGCCAGGTGGCCCGGCCGGTCGTACGGCCCGTATCGGTCGGACTGGCCGCCGTGCCGCTGCCGTCCCGCCTCGCGGGCCGGGAGGTACGGCTGGGGGCTCGGGGTCGGCTGGGGCGGCGGCAGGTGGAAGCTTCCGGTGTCCGACATGGAGACGGCCGCCGACACGGACGCCGACGAGGACGTCGGCGAGGAGGGCGCGGAGTGCTCGGGCCCGTCGGTCTCCGCGCGGGGACCGAGGCGGGGATCGACGGTCCCGCTGCCGGGTTCCGGCCGCGCGGCGCCGCCGGTCCCGTCGGTGGTGCCTGTACCGGTGCCGCTGCCGCCGGGCGTCCCCATGGGCCGTACCTGTACGCCGGGGGCGCGCTTGAGCGGGCCGTCGGTACCGAACCCGGGCGGCAGCGGGCCGAGCTGGTCGAAGATCTCGATCAGTTCGTCGTCGGGGCCGGGTTCCGGCAGCAGTTCGGCGGCGGCGGCGAGCGCCTTGCGCGCTCCCGTGGCGGTGCGGAACCGGGCGGCCGGGTCGGGCTGGAGCAGGGTGGCCACCACCTGCCACAGCGGCTCGGGCACCCCCTTGGGCGGTCCCGGCGTCCCGTGCTCGGTGAAGTACTGGACGAGCGCTTTGGCGTCCGGCTTGGCCCCTTCCAGCAGGTACAGGGCGACCAGCCCCACGGCGAACAGGTCGGCGGGGAAGTCCGGTTCGGAGCCCAGCATCTGTTCGGGCGCGAGATAGCCGGGCGTGCCCACGACGAGGTTGGTGTCGGTCAGCCGGGGCTCGCCGAACCGCATGGCGATGCCGAAGTCCGAGAGCCGCAACCGGGGCCGTGCGGTGCCGGTGGCTTCG
This sequence comes from Streptomyces sp. WI03-4A, assembly GCF_033792105.1. Classification (NCBI taxonomy): domain Bacteria; kingdom Bacillati; phylum Actinomycetota; class Actinomycetes; order Kitasatosporales; family Streptomycetaceae; genus Streptomyces; species Streptomyces sp. WI03-4A. Next base: position 63,897 of record NZ_JARAUO010000045.1, on the reverse strand, counting down.
AGCAGCACGTTGGCGGGCTTGATGTCCCGGTGCACGACCCCTTCCGCGTGCACCGCGGCGAGACCCGAGAGCAGCTGGTCGAGCAGGGTGCACACGAACCCGGGCGGCAGCGGCCCGTAGTCGCCGACGAGGTGGACCAGCGAGCCGCCCCCGACCAGGTCCATCGTGAACAGGACCTTGTCGTCGTCGGCGGCCCAGCTGGCCGGGGCGAGGACATGCGGATGGTCGATGCGCAGCGCCTGTTCGCGCACGAAGCGCAGCAGCGAGTGGGCATCGCGCTGCTGGAGCACCTTGGCCGCCACGTAACGGCGGCGCCGGTGGTCCCAGGCACGCCAGACGGCGCCCGCGCCGCCACGTCCGATCGGGTCGGCCAGCTCGTACCGGCCGGCGAAGACCTCACCCATGACAGTCCGCCGCTCCTCCCCCTAGGCCCTGTGGACTCCCCCCAGGGCCTGTGGACTCCCCCTACCCAAGCGGCCCCGGTCCTGCCCCTGCTGGACCGTGCCGCTGTGGCCCGGTTCCCGGACCCCCTCCGGGCAACCGGGCCGCGGGGTCAGTTCTGGTGGGACTGGTAGTGCGCGACGGCGTCCGAGGTGCGGCCGGCGCCGTAGACCTTGAGGAACTCGGCCAGTTCGGGGTGGCTCGGGGCCAGGCTGTCGGCGGCGTCGATGATGTCACCGGCGGCGGCCACGGACCGCAGCAGCGACTGGATCTCGCGCACCACGCGCTTGACCGTCGGCGCACCCGAACTGCTCGTCGTCTGCGTGGTGTTGCTCAGCACCGAGCCCCCCTGGGACTTCTTGATCTCGTCCATGCGGTCGGTGGCCTCCGCCGCGCTGACACTGCCGTCCGCGACCTGCGCCGCCAGCTCCTGCAGCAGCTGCACCCGCTGGACCACGGCGGGATTGCCGATCTTCGCGCGCTGGCCGCTCATCAGCTGCGACAGCATGGGGGCCGACAGGCCCAGCACCGCCGCGAGCCGGGCCTGGTTCAGCCCGAGATCGTCGATGAGCTTACGGAAGAGCGCCCCCAACGGCTCCCCGTACCAGTTCCGCTGCAGCTCCCGCGCTCTGGCGGTGGCTTCCTGCTGTGCGGCGTCCATTGCGTCTCCCCATCGCTTCCCCTGAAAACCGCGGTTCGCTGTAGCGAACCACGTCGAGCATCTTACGGAGAGTGGTCATCCACGGGGACCCCCAATCTTTTTGCGGGATACGGGGGGTGACCCGGTACTCTGGTCTGCGGCGCCCTCCGGATCGCGAGATCTACGGTCGGTGCTTCCCTCCGGGGGCCTTAGCTCAGTTGGTAGAGCGCCGTCTTTGCATGGCGGATGTCAGGGGTTCGACTCCCCTAGGCTCCACACACGAGACCCCCTCTGATCTGCGTGAATGCGGTCAGAGGGGGTCTTTTCGCGCGCTGGGCCGTGCCGGGCCGTGCCGCGCCGGGGCCGAAGACGGTCCGCGGGCGGGAGCGGACGGCCCCAGGTCTCAACTCGATGGGGAGGGGCGCCTCATGAGAGGCCGGCCCGTTCATCGGTGGCACGGGCGGGGCCGGTTCCACGTGAAACATGCGGTGGGGCGGACGACTATGTAGTCGTCCGCCCCACCGCATGTTTCACGCGACGGCCAGTGGCCTCACTCCTGGTCGTCGCGGTTCGCGGCCTCGTCCTCCGCCTGCTTCGCCTGGACCTCAGGGTCCAGGACCGAGCCGCTGCCGTCCACGGAACTCAGACGGCCGGACTCCGGGACCTCCGTCGCGGCCGGCGGCTCCACCAGCCAGTCGGGATTGGCCTGCTTGTCCCACCACTTCCAGATCGCGAAGGCACCGCCGGCCACCAGGCCGAACGCCGCCAGGATCTTCACGGCACGACCGGTCCGGCCGCGCCGCTCGTGCTTGCGGGCCAGCTTCTGGATCTCCCGGGTCGAGACCTGACCGCGCAGCGCGGCGAGAGCGGCGACACCGGCGGCCGCGCTCCGCGCGGCTGCCTCGTCCGCCACCGGGGTGGCCGCGGCCACCGCCTGCTCGATCTTCGGACGCGAGTAGTCGGCCGCCTGCCGGGCGGCCTTGCGGGTAACGGCGGCGGCTTCCTGTGCGGCCAGGTCCACCTTCTGCGGCACATGCGCACGAGCCTGTTCAAGGCGTGGGGCGAGCCGGGCGTCGTACTGCTCGCGGGCCTGCTCTGCGGCCTGCGACACCACGGGCGCCAGTCGTACGCGTGCCTCCTGCGCGTAGTACGCGGCACGCTCCTTGGCCGTGTCGGCGTAGGGCGCCACCACTTCCGCGGCGTGCAGCACGCTGTCCCTCGCCGAGCCGGTCGCGGCGCGCACGCTGTCGATGCGGGTCACGGGTTCCTCCTCCTCGGTGGCGTACGGTAATCGACTTTCCACCCTTTTACGGATCATGCCTGTCAGCTGCCCGCGCGGCATGCGAGGGCGGGCATATGGGTGCAACCGGTGCTTCCCGTCGACCCTGCCACGAATCGCCGTCGCGCGCGCCCCCACCGGCGGAACTCGCGGCGGCCCGGTTTCAGGGGCCCGGGCCGTGCGAGGATCGGGACGTCACACGAGGACAACGGAAGGCACACCGTGGCCGAGCAGCTCTACGCCACCCTGAAGACCAATCACGGCGACATCGAGGTCCGGCTGTTTGCGAACCACGCGCCGAAGACGGTCAGGAACTTCGTCGACCTGGCCCAGGGCGAGCGGGAGTGGACGCACCCGGCGACCGGGGTGGTGAGCAGCGAAAAGCTCTACGACGGCACGGTCTTCCACCGGGTCATCAGCGGCTTCATGATCCAGGGGGGCGACCCGCTGGGCACCGGCATCGGCGGCCCCGGCTACGAGTTCGCGGACGAGTTCCACCCCGACCTGCGCTTCGACCGGCCGTACCTGCTCGCCATGGCCAACGCCGGGCCGGGCACCAACGGCTCCCAGTTCTTCATCACGGTCAGCCCCGCCGTGCACCTGAACCGCAAGCACACCATCTTCGGTGAGGTCAGCGACCAGGCCGGCCGGAAGGTCGTGGACGCCATCGCCGCCGTGCCGACGACACTCCCGAACAACCGCCCGGTCAACGACGTGGTCATCGAGACCGTCGTCGTCGAGAAGCGCCAGGGCTGAGCCCCGCCTCCGCCCGGCGTCCTCCGGGAACCAAACGCCCCGCTCGTCCGTATGGAGGGGCGGGGCGGGGTATGTGCCGGGGGACAGGCTCACGACCAGCAAGGGGATCCGATGGACCAGGCCGCAGGGAGCACGCAGGACGCCAGGAGCCTGCCCGTGTGCTACCGGCACCCGGACCGTGAGACCGGTGTGCGCTGCACCCGCTGCGAGCGGCCCATCTGCCCCGAGTGCATGGTCAGCGCCTCGGTCGGTTTCCAGTGCCCCGACTGCGTCCGCGACGGCTCCGGCACGGGGCACGCTCCCACCGCGTCGCAGCCCCGCACGATGGCGGGGGGCACGGTGACGGCGGACCCCCGGCTGGTCACCAAGATCCTCATCGGGATCAACATCGCCGTGTTCATCGCGGTGCAGGCCAAGTCCTCGCTGCTGAACGACCTGGTCCTCATCGGGCAGTGGCCCCCGAAGCCGTACCAGACGACCATGGGCGTCACCCAGGGCGAGTGGTACCGCTTCGTGACGTCGATGTTCACGCACCAGCAGTTCTGGCACATCGGCTTCAACATGCTCAGCCTCTGGTGGATCGGCGGCCCGCTCGAAGCGGCCCTCGGCCGGGTCCGCTACCTGACGCTCTACTTCGTCTCCGGTCTGGCCGGCGGGGCGCTCACGTATCTCCTCGCGGGACCGTCGACGGCGTCGCTCGGTGCCTCCGGGGCGATCTTCGGGCTGTTCGGCGCGACCGCGGTGCTGATGCGTCGGCTGAACTACGACATGCGGCCGATCTTCGTCCTGCTGGCGATCAACCTGGCCTTCACCTTCGGGTTCAAGGACATCGCCTGGGAAGCCCACATCGGCGGCCTGGTCGCCGGTGTCATCACGGGCTACGCCATGGTGCACGCGCCGCGGGAGAAGCGGGCCCTGGTCCAGTACGGCACCTGTGCGCTCGTCCTGGCCGTGTCAGTGGTCCTGGTGCTGGTCAGGACCGCTCAGCTCGGCTGACGTCCCCCGTTTGTCCACAGCGTGTGCCGGATCTTGTGCATACGGTGCGGGCACAGGTGCGCCCCCTGCCGCTCGGATGCGTTTCCGCAGGTCGGGCAGGGGGCGAACGGGTGTATCAGTGCCGGTAGGCCAGTCACACCGGCGTCAACGGCCGATGGGTTATCCACAGATCGTAGTCTTTTCCCCAGGGGGGTGTGGACAGAGGGTCAGGCCTGTGGATAACTCAGCGAACAGCCCTGGGCAGAGCTACTTCCACTGCGTGGAGACACCGAAGCCGGCGGCGATGAAGCCGAAGCCGACCACGATGTTCCAGTTGTCCAGGCTGTCGATCGGCAGCGAGCCGTCGGTGACGTAGAAGACGACGATCCAGGCCAGGCCGATGAGGAACATGGCCAGCATGACCGGCGCGACCCAGGCGCTGGTGGTGAGCTTGATGGCCTGCGCCTGCTTGGCGGGCGGCGGCGTGTAGTCGGCCTTCTTGCGGATACGTGACTTCGGCACGAGGGTCTCTCCTGTCGATGCGCTGCGTGGCCGCGCAGGTAACTGGGTCGGTCCGGGGCAGCGTACAAGGGGACACTGAGCACTCCCCCGGGCGTCCGTTAGCGTAGTGCTTCCGCGGCGTAGAAGGAGATAAGGGTACGTTGAGCAATTCTGCCGACTCCCCCGGCACGGGATCAACGGGTTCCGGCCCGGCCCGTCATCCGCGCTTCCGTCCGGTGCGGATTCTCACCGTGGCCGTCTTCGCGCTCGCCGGGCTGATCTTCTTCACCAGCTTCAACACGGCCAAGGGCACGGACATCCGTACGGACTCCTCCCTGCTGAAGCTGTCCGACCTGATCCAGGAGCGCAGCCGCAAGAACAAGGAGCTGGACGAGTCCAACGCGGCCCTGCGCGGCAACGTGGAGACGCTCGCCGAGAGCGACGACGGCAGCACCAAGGCGCAGGACGAGCGGCTCAGCGGTCTGGAGAAGCGCGCGGGAACCCAGAAGCTCACGGGCCGGGCGGTCACCGTCACCCTCAACGACGCCCCGCCGAACGCGACCGCCAAGCTCCCCGGCTACCCCGAGCCGCAGCCCGACTACCTGGTCATCCACCAGCAGGACCTCCAGGCCGTGGTGAACGCGCTGTGGCAGGGCGGCGCCAAGGGCATCAAGGTCATGGACCAGCGGCTGATCTCCACCAGCGCGGTGCGCTGCGTGGGCAACACGCTGATCCTCCAGGGTCGCGTCTACTCGCCGCCGTACAAGATCACGGCCGTGGGGGATCCGGGCAGGCTGCAGCAGGCGCTCGCCGCGAGCAAGGCGATCCAGACGTACATGGTGTACGTCAACGTCTACGGCCTGGGCTGGAAAGTCACCGACGACGGGACGGTGACTCTGCCGGGCTACTCGGGCACAGTGGATCTGCACTACGCGAAGCCAGTGGAGTAGCCGGAGCAGCCTTCCCTGACAGGAGCCGCCGGTGCGCGTGATCGTCAGGACCGTCAGCGAACTGTGCATCACCGTCGGCACCCTGATCGTGCTCTTCGTCGCGTACCTGCTGTTCTGGACCGGCGTCCGGGCGGACGGCGCCATGGACGAACAGATCGACCAGTTGCACCGGCAGTGGGCGACGGGCGGCGCCCGGCCCACGGCACAGGGCCCCGGCACCACGTCGGCGCGAGCGCCGAAGCCGGCGGCCTACCACTACGGCAGGCCCTTCGCGATCATGTACATCCCCCGGCTCGGTTTCACGTGGAACAAGCCTGTGCTGGAGGGGACCGGCGCCGACGTGCTCAAGAAGGGCCTCGCCCACTACGCCGGGACCGCCCGGATCGGCCAGGAGGGCAACTTCGCCGTCGCCGGCCACCGGCGGACCTACGGCGACCCCTTCAAGGACTTCCCCCGGCTGCGGCCGGGCGACGCGGTGGTGCTCACGGACGGTACGACCTGGTTCACGTATCGGATCGACAAAGGGCCCTACAAAACCGTGCCGACGGACGTTGAGGTGATCGACCCTGTGCCACGTAAGTCGGGGTACACGCGTCCGGGCCGGTATCTGACGCTGACCACGTGCGATCCGGAATGGGGGCACAGTCACCGGCTGATCGTCTGGGCGCACCTGGACTCCGCACAGCCTGTGGAGGCAGGCCAACCGAAGGCTCTACGCCGCTAGTCTGGTGCTGTACGGCGTGAGTCAGGTGCCGTGGTGGAACGGAAGGGACGGCATGTACGGCTGGATCTGGCGGCATCTGCCGGGGAACGTGTGGGTGAAGGCGCTGATCTCACTCGTCCTCGCCATGGCCGTGATCTACGTGCTCTTCCAGTACGTCTTTCCCTGGGCCGAACCGCTGCTGCCCTTCAACGATGTGACGGTGGACAACCAGTGAGTGCGCGGATTCTCGTCGTGGACAACTACGACAGCTTCGTCTTCAACCTGGTCCAGTACCTGTACCAGCTCGGCGCCGAGTGCGAGGTGCTGCGCAACGACGAGGTGTCGACGGCCCACGCCCAGGACGGCTTCGACGGCGTCCTGCTCTCGCCGGGCCCCGGCGCACCGGAGCAGGCGGGCGTCTGCGTGGACATGGTCCGCCACTGCGCGGCGACCGGCGTGCCGGTCTTCGGCGTCTGCCTCGGCATGCAGTCGATGCAGGTGGCCTACGGCGGTGTCGTGGACCGCGCGCCCGAGCTGCTGCACGGCAAGACCTCGCTGGTGGAGCACGAGGGCGAGGGCGTCTTCGCCGGTCTGCCTTCGCCTTTCACGGCCACGCGCTACCACTCGCTGGCCGCCGAGCCGGCCACCGTCCCGCCCGAGCTGCGGGTCACGGCCCGTACCCACGACGGCATCATCATGGGCCTGCGCCACCGGGAACTCCCGGTCGAGGGCGTGCAGTTCCACCCCGAGTCGGTGCTGACCGAGCACGGGCACCGAATGCTGGCCAACTGGCTGGTGGAATGCGGCTACCAGGACGCCGTGGCGAGGTCGGCGGGGCTCGCCCCGGTGGTGGGCAGGGCCACGGCGTGACCGCGCTGCGCCCGGAGCGCGAGACCGATACCTCGTACGGGGATCAGTCGTACGGGGCTTCCGGTGCGCAGGGCGACTGGACCGTGGCGGGGGCGGTGCCCGGGGAGCCGTACCGGCCGTCCCTGGACGACGAGACCATGGCGCTGCGGATCCCCGGTCCGCCGACCGGCCCCGACGGAGAGCCTCCGAGGCCCTCTCGCGCCGCTTCCGCATCATCCGCCACCGGAACCTCATCGGGAGGGCGCGCGGCCCGCAGGAAGGCCGCCAAGCGGCGCGGTGGGCGTCATGGCGGCACCCGGGAGGCGGCGGGTGCGGCCGACGCTCCGCGGTCCGGGGCGCAGCCGCCGCTGTCGCGGGTGGAGGCCCGGCGCCAGGCGCGACTGCGCAAGCCGGGTCCGGCCGTGCTCGCCAGCCGGGCGATCGGTGAGGTGTTCATCACCACCGGCGTGCTGATGCTGCTGTTCGTCACCTACCAGCTGTGGTGGACCAACGTCCGCGCGCACGCGCAGGCCGGCAGCGAGACGCACCAGCTCCAGGACGACTGGGCGAGCGGCAAGCGGGCCCCGGGGGTGTTCGAGCCGGGCCAGGGCTTCGCCATCCTGCACATCCCCAAGCTGGACGTGGTGGCGCCGATCGCCGAGGGCGTCGACAACAAGAAGGTGCTCGACAAGGGCATGGTCGGCCACTACGGCGCGGGCGCGCTGAAGACGGCGATGCCGAGCGCGAAGACCGGCAATTTCGGTCTCGCCGCGCACCGCAACACGCACGGTGAACCGTTCCGGTACATCAACCGGCTCAGGCCCGGCGACCCGGTCGTGGTCGAGACGCAGGACACGTACTTCGTGTACAAGGTGACCTCGACGCTGCCGGTGACACCGCCGTCCAACACGAGCGTGCTGAACCCGGTCCCCCGGGGCTCGGGCTTCACCGGGCCGGGCCGGTACATCACCCTCACCACCTGTACACCGGAGTTCACCAGCAAGTACCGGCTGATCGTCTGGGGCAAGATGGTCGAGGAACGCCCGCGCGACAAGGGCAAGCCGGACGCGCTCATCGACTAGGGGCTAGAAGGAACTGTGGCAGGGACCGCCGACGACACCGAAGAGCACACGGACGCCTCCGACGCGGAACCCGCCCCGCGCCCCCGGAGCCCCGGACGGATCGCCCTCGCGATCAGCTTTCTCGGAGAACTCCTGATCACGGCGGGGGTGTTGCTCGCCCTCTTCGTCGTCTACTCGCTGTGGTGGACCAACGTGATAGCGGACCGCAAGGCCGACCGGGAGGCCGGCAAGGTCCGCGACCACTGGGCGCAGGCCACCGACTCGGGACCCGGCGCGCTCGACACCAAGGACGGCATCGGCTTCCTGCACGTCCCGGCGATGCGCAACGGCGAGGTCCTGGTGGAGAAGGGCACGGACACGGACGTCCTGAACGACGGCGTGGCCGGCTACTACACGGACCCCGTCAAGGCGGCCCTGCCCATGACCGGCAAGAAGGGCAACTTCGCGCTCGCCGCCCACCGCGACGGCCACGGCGCGAAGTTCCACAACATCGACAAGCTGCGCGACGGCGACCCGATCGTCTTCGAGACGAAGGACGACTGGTACGTCTACAAGGTCTTCTCGATCCTGCCGGAGACCTCGAAGTTCGACGTCAAGGTCCTGTCCGCGGTCCCGGAGGAGTCCGGCAGGAAGCGGCCGGGCCACTACATCACCCTGACGACGTGCACCCCCGTCTACACCTCCCGCTACCGGTACGTGGTGTGGGGCGAACTGGTCCGCGTGCAGAAGGTCGACAGCAAGCGGACCCCGCCCAGGGAACTGGGCTGACGGACGAGACGAGGGGGCCCCTGCCGGACGCTGCCGGCAGGGGCCCCCTCGTGAGCGCGGGGCCTCAGCCCCCGACGCCACCGAAGATGTTCGGCCCGCCGTTGTCGTTGTTGCCGTTGTTCCCGCCGCCCTGGTCGACGGTGAACAGGGTCACCGTGTCGCCCTGGTTCACGTTGCTGCCCGGGGCCGGGTTGGAGGTGAGAACCACCGCGTTGTCGTCCTGCGAGCCCTGGACGTTGACCTGGAGGCCCAGCTGCTCCAGCATCTTGCGGGCGTCCTTCAGCGAGCGGTTCTGCACCTGCGGGACCTGGACCTGCTGCTGGCCCTGCGCCTTGCCGACGTTGATCGCGACCGGCGTGTTCTTGCTGACCTGCTGGCCGGCCGCCGGGGTGGTGTTCTGGACCTTGCCGTCCTGACCGGGGTCGGTGACGGCGACGTCGTTGCAGTTCGCGTTGGGCGCCAGGCCCTTCGACTGGAGGATGGCCTTCGCCTCGTCGCAGGACTTGCCGGTGACGTCCGGGACGGAGACCTTCTCCTCCGCCTTGGCCACCGTCAGCGTGATCGTGCTGCCCTTCTCCTTGGAGGCGCCGTACTCCGGGTCCTGGGAGATCACGACGCCCGGGGGCTGGGAGGACACCTCGGTCTTCTTGTCGACCGTGAAGCCCTTGCCCTCGAGCAGGGACTTGGCCTTGTCGAACTGGGTGCCGCGCACGTCCGGCACGTCGACCTTCGGGGCGCCCGTGGACACCACGATGTTGATCGTGTCGTTCTTCTTGACGTCGGAGCCGGCCGCCGGGTTCTGCGAGCAGACGTTGCCCTTGGGCTGGTTCGCGCAGGGCTTGTGGGTGGGCGGCGCCAGCTTCAGGTCCGAGTTGACGGCCATCTTCTGGGCGACGCCGTAGCTGTTGCCGACGAAGTTCGGGGCCTTGAAGGTCCCGTCGTCGTTCTTGCCGGTGAACGCCCACTTCCCGATCAGGATCGCGCCGATCAGGACGAGGACACCGGCGACCACCAGGAGGATCGTCGAGGTGTTGTTCTTCTTCTGCTGACGGCGCCGGTCGGGGCGGTCGTCGTAGCCGTAGCCGCCGTCGTCCGGGTTCATCGGCGGGAGCATCGAGGTCGCGCCCGCTCCGGCGTCCGAGCGCAGGGCCGTCGTCGGCTGGTCGTCGGGGTAGCCGCCGTAGCCGACCGCGCCCATCGCGGCCGTCGCCGCGACCGGCTGGCCGTCGAGACAGGCCTCGATGTCGGCGCGCATCTCGTCGGCCGACTGGTAGCGGTAGTTCGGGTCCTTGACCAGCGCCTTCAGGACGATGGCGTCCATCTCGGGGGTGATCTCGGGGTCGAAGACGCTGGGCGCCTGCGGCTCCTCGCGGACGTGCTGGTAGGCCACGGCCACCGGGGAGTCGCCCACGAAGGGCGGCCGTACCGTCAGCAGCTCGTAGAGCAGGCAACCCGTCGAATACAGGTCCGAGCGGGCGTCGACCTGCTCGCCCTTCGCCTGCTCCGGCGACAGGTACTGGGCCGTACCGATCACCGCGGCGGTCTGGGTCATGGTCATGCCCGAGTCGCCCATGGCCCGGGCGATGCCGAAGTCCATCACCTTGACCTGACCGTTGCGGGTCAGCATGACGTTGGCCGGCTTGATGTCGCGGTGGACGATGCCACTGCGGTGGGCGTACTCCAGACCCTGGAGGATGCCGATCGTCATCTCCATCGCGCGCTCGGGCAGCAGCTTGCGGCCCGAGTGCAGCAGCTCACGGAGCGTGGAGCCGTCGACGTACTCCATCACGATGTACGGGATCGAGACCCCGTCGATGTAGTCCTCACCCGTGTCGTAGACCGCGACGATCGCGGGATGGTTGAGCGAGGCGGCCGACTGGGCCTCCCGGCGGAAGCGGGCCTGGAAGGACGGATCGCGCGCGAGGTCCGCGCGCAGCGTCTTCACCGCCACGGTGCGGCCGAGGCGGGTGTCATGCGCGAGGTAGACCTCCGCCATGCCACCACGGCCGAGCACCTGGCCCAGCTCGTACCGGCCGCCGAGGCGACGCGGCTCTTCCATAGCTACCTACCAGCCCTCTCCGTCGGTCCCGGCCGCACACGTCCGTGCGCGGCCGGAGGCTGCCGTCCGGGCCTACCGTACCCGGCTCGCTCTGTGTGACCTGGCCAAGCCCGTAACCCGATACAGGACCGGTATCGCAACGTGCGACGATGTGAAGGGGGCGTGATGGGGGTCACTTCTTGGAATTGATGACGGCCTCCATGACCTTCTTGGCGATCGGCGCGGCCAGGCCGCCGCCGGAGATGTCGTCGCGGTTGGCGTTCTCGTCCTCGACCACCACGGCCACCGCGACCGGCGAGCTGCCGTCGCTGAGCTTGGCGTAGGAGATGAACCACGCGTAGGGGTTCGCGCTGTTCGCCACGCCGTGCTGGGCGGTACCCGTCTTGCCGCCGACGGTGACACCGCCGCCGATCTGCGCGTTCTTGCCCGTGCCGTCCTTGACGACGGTCTCCATCATCTGCTGCAGGACCTGCGCGTTCTTCGGCGAGAGCGGCCGGCTCATCTCCTGCGGATCGGTCGTGGAGACCGGGTCGACGTTGGAGGACTGCAGCTCGTCGATCATGTACGGCTTCATCAGCCGGCCGTCGTTGGCGACCGCCGAGGCGACCATGGCCATCTGCAGCGGGGTGGCCGCGGTGTTGTACTGGCCGATCGAGGACAGCGCGGTCTGCGAGTCGTTCATGTGGTCGGAGAACACCGACGCGTTGGAGCGGACCGGCGTGAACTGCTCGGAGTCGAAGCCGAACTTCTTCGCCTCGGCGAGCATCTTGTCGTTGCCGAGGTCGGCGCCGATCTTGCCGAAGACGGTGTTGCACGAGTACTGGAGCGCGACCCGCATGGTCGCGTTCTTGCAGGGGATGCTGCCCTCGTTCTTCAGCTCCGTGTGCGTGCCCGGCATGACCCACGGCAGCGGCGACTGGGTCGGCTCGTCCGCCGAGCTGTACTTGCCGTTCTCCAGCGCGGCCGCGGCCGTGACGACCTTGAAGGTCGAGCCCGGCGGATAGGTCTCGCGCAGCGCCCGGTTCAGCATCGGGTCGGACGGGTTGTTCTTCTTCTGGAGCTTGTTCCAGGCCTTGGCGTCGTCGTTGGTGTTGCCCGCGAACGACGAGGGGTTGTACGACGGGTAGGAGGCCAGCGCGAGGATCTTGCCGGTGGAGGGCTCGAGCGCGACCACCGCGCCCTTGCCGCCCCGGGACCTCAGACCGTCGAACGCCGCCTTCTGCGCGGCCGCGTTGAGCGTGGTGACGACGTTGCCGCCCTGCTTCGGCTTGCCCGTGATCATGTCGAGCGTGTTGCGGAAGAACAGCCGGTCGTCGTTGCCGGTGAGGATGCCGTCGTTGAGCTTCTCCAGCTGGCTGCCGTCGAAGGCCTGCGAGGAGTACCCGGTGACCGGGGCCCACATGGGCCCGTTCTTGTAGGTGCGCTTGTACTTGAAGTCGCCGCTCTTGGACTCGACGGAACCGGTTATCGGGTTGCCGTCGACGATGATGTCGCCGCGCGGGTTCGCGTAGCGCTCGATGGCGACCCGGCGGTTGTCCTTGTCGCTGCTCAGCTGATCGGCCCTGACGTACTGCAGGTAGTTGTCACGGATCAGCAGGGCGAGGACGAGCAGACCGCAGAAGATCGCGATCCGGCGCAGGGGCTTGTTCATGACGGTCGGACCACCTGGGTCATCTCGGCGTCGGGGTTGGTCGCGGGGGTGGGCGCCGGGCGGCGGGCGGTGTCGCTGATGCGGATCAGGATGCCGATCAGCGCCCAGTTGGCCAGCACGGACGAACCGCCGTACGCGAGGAACGGCATCGTCATACCGGTCAGCGGGATGAGGCCCATCACACCGCCGGCCACGACGAACACCTGCAGCGCGAAGGCGCCGGACAGGCCGACGGCGAGCAGCTTGCCGAACGGGTCCCGGGCGGCGAGGGCGGTGCGCACACCGCGCTCCACGATCAGGCCGTAGATCAGCAGGATCGCCATGATGCCTGCGAGGCCCAGCTCCTCGCCGAAGGTGGCGAGGATGAAGTCCGAGTTGGCGGCGAACCGGATCAGGTCGGAGTGGCCCTGGCCGAGGCCGGTGCCGAGGGTACCGCCGGAACCGAACGCCCAGAGTGCCTGCTGCAGCTGCTCGGAGTGGCCGGCGACGCCCTGACGGCTGAGGGCGAACTCCTTCATCGGGTCGAGCCAGGAGCTGACACGGCTCTTCACGTGCGGCTCGAAGCTCGCCACGCCGACCGCGCCTACCGCGGACATCAGCAGGCCGAAGACGATCCAGCTGGTCCGCTCGGTGGCGACGTACAGCATGATCACGAACATGCCGAAGAACAGCAGCGACGTACCGAGGTCGGTCTCGAAGACCAGGATGAGGATCGAGATCGCCCAGACGACCAGGATGGGACCGAGGTCACGGCCGCGCGGCAGATAGATGCCCATGAAGCGGCGGCTGGCCAAGGCCAGGGCGTCGCGCTTCACCATCAGGTAACCGGCGAAGAAGATCGCGAGAACGATCTTCGCGAACTCACCCGGCTGAAGGGAGCCGAGGCCCGGGATGTTGATCCAGATCTTCGCGCCGTAGATGTTGGCGCCGAGGCCCGGCACCAGGGGCAGGATCAGCAGGACCAGCGCGCCGAACATCGAGATGTAGGTGTAGCGCTGCAGGACGCGGTGGTCTTTCAGGAAGATCAGCACCACGGTGAACACGGCGATGGCCAGGGCGGTGTACAGCAGCTGCCGAGGCGCGGCCTGAGTGAAGTTGGGCAGTGACTGGAGCAGCTTCGACTGGTCGAGCCGCCAGATGACCACCAGGCCGAGCCCGTTGAGCAGGGTCGCCAGCGGCAGCAGCAGCGGGTCGGCGTACGGCGCGAACTTGCGCACCGCGAGGTGGGCGACGCCCGCCAGCAGCGCGAGGCCGAGGCCGTAGCTCAGCAGACCGGTGGGCACCGAGTCGTCGATGGCCAGACCCACGTTGGCGTAGGCGAACACCGGGATGACCACGGCGAACACCAGCAGAGCCAGCTCGGTGTTGCGCCGGCTCGGTGCGCCGATCGCGCCGATCGTGGAGGTGTGGTGCGTCGGCGAATTCGAAGTACTGCTCATCGTGTGACAGGGCCCCTCACGGCGTGCTCACTGCTTGCCGCACTGATCGACGACCTTCTGCTCATCCTCGGAGAGGCTCGGGCCGGGGTTGGGAGTGGCGGTCGCGGACGGGCTCGGGGACTTCGAAGGGGACTTCGAGGAGCCCGAGGCCGACGGGTTCGGCGTCGGTGATGCCTTGGACGTGAGGGAGGTACGGGTGGTTCCCGTGGTGCCTCCGGCCTCGCCCTGGCCCGTCTTGGCGTTGCGCTCGCTCTGCGCGGCGGTGCGTTCCGCCTGCTTGCGGCACGCGGAGGCCTGCACGGTCAGCGCCTGGATCTTCGTCTGCGCCTGCTGCAGGCCGCCCGCCGCGATCGTGTTCTTGACCTGCTTCTGCTGGTAGGGCGGCAGGTACTTGAGTTCGATCTCGGGGTGGTCCTGCTGCACCTTCGACAGCGACACCCAGGCCAGGTCCTGGCTGATGCCGCGGTACAGCGCGACGTGCTCGCCGTTGGTGCCGACGTAGTACTGCGTCTGCGTCCAGCGGTAACCGCCGTACAGTCCGCCGCCGATCACCGCAAGGGCGAGGACGCCGAACACCGATCTCTTCAGCCACCTGCGGTTCTTGCGGGGCTTGGTGAAGTCCTCGTCGGTGTAGTCGCCGAAGCCGCCGGCGGGCACGTAGCCGGTGCTGTCGCCGGAGCCGGGCGGGCCGAACTCGCCGCCGCCCTGCCCGTGGCCCTGGCGGCCGAGGTGGGAGGCGCGGCCGGCCGGCGTCTGCATGATGCCGTTGTCGTGCAGGTGGTGCTGGTTCTCGGCGACGGCGCCGACCACGACCGGGGTGTCGGACAGCTGCCCGGCGAGGGTGTCACCGGTGTCCAGGTCGAGCACGTCGGCGACGATCACGGTGATGTTGTCCGGGCCGCCGCCGCGCAGCGCGAGCTGGATCAGCTCCTGCACGGTCTCCTGGGGGCCCTGGTAGCTGGCGAGGGTCTCCTCCATCGTCTGGTGGGAGACGACGCCGGACAGGCCGTCGGAGCAGATCAGGTACCGGTCGCCGGCCCGCACCTCGCGGATCGACAGGTCGGGCTCGACGTGGTCGCCGCTGCCGAGCGCGCGCATCAGCAGCGAGCGCTGCGGGTGAGTGGTGGCCTCTTCCTCGGTGATCCGGCCCTCGTCCACGAGCCGCTGCACCCAGGTGTGGTCCTGGGTGATCTGGGTCAGCACCCCGTCGCGCAGCAGGTAGGCGCGGGAGTCGCCGACGTGTACGAGGCCGAGCCGCTGCCCGGTCCACAGCAGGGCGGTGAGCGTGGTGCCCATGCCCTCGAGCTGGGGGTCCTCCTCGACCATGGAGCGCAGCTGGTCGTTGGCGCGCTGCACGGCGACGCCGAGCGAGGTCAGGATGTCGGAGCCGGGCACGTCGTCGTCGAGCGTGACCAGGGTGGAGATGACCTCGGAGGAGGCGACCTCGCCGGCCGCCTGGCCGCCCATGCCGTCGGCGATGGCGAGCAGGCGCGGACCGGCGTAACCGGAGTCCTCGTTGCCCTCCCGGATCATGCCCTTGTGCGATCCGGCGGCGAAGCGCAGTGACAGACTCATGCGCACCTCGCCCGTCGGCTCCGGGTACAGCCGGTCGTGTCGAGCCACACTGCCCACCCTCCGGTCGGGAGCGCGCCGCAGACCGGGGTGCGGCCTGCCGCTGCGTGCTCGCTCCGCTCGCGCTCACTCATGACGTAGCACTACTTCCGCAGCTCGATGACGGTTTTGCCGATGCGGATCGGCGCGCCCAGCGGGATCGGTGTGGGGGTCGTCAGCCGGGACCGGTCCAGGTAGGTGCCGTTGGTGGAGCCGAGGTCCTCGACGATCCACTGACCGTCGCGGTCCGGGTAGATCCTGGCATGCCGGCTGGAGGCGTAGTCGTCGTCCAGCACGATCGTGGAGTCGTGGGCCCGGCCCAGTGTGACGGTCTGGCCCTGCAGCGCGACGGTGGTGCCGGTCAGTGTGCCTTCGGTCACCACGAGCTTGCTGGGGGCGTTGCGGCGCTGCCGCCCGCCGCCCTGCTGACCGCGCTGGGGCGGAGGCGCGGCCTGCTGCTGCCGTGCGGCCTGCTGCGGCCGTGCCGCCTCCCTGCGCGCTCCGCGCTGGGTGACGCGCGTACCGAACAGGTCGCTCCGGATGACCTGCACGGCCACGATCACGAACAGCCACAGTACGGCCAGGAAACCCAGCCGCATGACCGTGAGGGTCAGCTCTGACATTGCCCCCGCTTCACCCTTCGGCTTGCCGGTAAATGATGGTGGTGCTGCCCACGACGATCCGCGAGCCGTCGCGGAGCGTAGCGCGGGTGGTGTGCTGCCCGTCCACCACGATGCCGTTGGTGGAGCCGAGATCCTGGATCGTCGAGGGCGTGCCGGTCCGGATCTCGCAGTGCCGGCGGGAGACGCCGGGGTCGTCGATCCGCACGTCGGCCTCGGTGCTGCGGCCCAGCACCAGCGTCGCGCGGGAGATCTGGTGGCGGGTGCCGTTGATCTCGATCCAGTAGCGGGTGCGGCCGCCGCTCATCGGAGCGGCGGCGGGCCGCTGGGTGGCGGGCTGCGGGTAGCCGTAGCCGCCGGGCCGGGCGCCGGGGGGCGGCGCGGCCGGCATGGGGGGCGCTCCGGTGGGCGCGGCGGGCGGGTAGCCCGGACCGCCGCCCTGGCCGGGCCGGCCGGCGGGGGGTGCCGCGGGGGCGCCCTGCTGGCTGGCGGAGGAGGCGAGGGTGCGCGAGCGCACCCGGTACAGACCGGTGTCGAGGTCCTCGGCCTTCTCCAGGTTGACCTTGATCGGCCCCATGAAGGTGTAGCGCTGCTGCTTGGCGTAGTCGCGCACCATGCCGGCCAGCTCGTCGCCGAGCTGCCCGGAGTAGGGGCTGAGGCGCTCGAAGTCCGGCGCGCTCAGCTCCACGATGAAGTCGTTGGGCACGACCGTGCGGTCGCGGTTCCAGATGGTGGCGTTGTTGTCGCACTCCCGCTGGAGCGCTCCGGCGATCTCCACGGGCTGGACCTCGGACTTGAAGACCTTGGCGAAGGTGCCGTTGACCAGACCTTCGAGACGCTGCTCGAACTTCTTCAGGACTCCCATGGGGCACCTCCTCCGTCGTTCCCGCTCTGTCTTGCCCTGCTCCGTGCCGTCGTGCGGCCGGTACTGCTCACTGATCGTATCTACGCGCCCGGCAATCAGCCGGTTCCCCCAGCGGCTCCCCTTCGAACTCCTCCGGCACATGGATCGTAGAGGCGCCTCACGACCAGTGTCCCGCACCCGGCTGTGCACCCGGCCCGCTGTAGGGAGAGATGGCCGTGACCGGTACGAGGTTGATACGTGAACAGGCACTGCTTGATACGCCGGTGGCCGCGAGGGGCGGGGGCGGGTGGCCCGTAAGGGATGTGAACCCACCCCGTACGACGTGCTAATGTTCTGGATGTCGGAAGGGGCCAGCCCGCGAGGGCCGGAAGCGGAAGACACACCCAATGCGCGGGTGGCGGAATAGGCAGACGCGCTGGATTCAGGTTCCAGTGCCCGCAAGGGCGTGGGGGTTCAACTCCCCCCTCGCGCACACAGTGGCTACGGGCCCATCGTGAAGACGATGGGCCCGTAGCCGTTTTGGTGCGTTCGTCACGTGAGGAAGCTCTCAAGGCCCCCGGTGGCACGGGGCGCGGGTCGCCGTCCGCATCGTGGCGGTTGTCACGGCGAGCTCGCGCGGGCGGTCGCTGTGACGGCGATCACGCTCCATGGTGCGGGAGCGGTGAAGAGGATCCGGGGCACCGGCTTCTCCCCAGGCGCCGAGTTGTCCACAGGGTCTGACGGGTTTCGGTCACCGGCTGTACGGTCTGCACGAGTTGGGCTTCGGCCCGGCGTTCGTACCAGTACGTGTTCGGGGGAGGCGGTCGTGATGACCGGAGCCGGTGTGGTGGAAGTGGCGGAGTCGGGCGAGCGGACGGGGGCTCCTCGCCTGCCCCGGGTGCGGGGGTTCGCCGCGTGGCCGCCGCAGGGGTCGCCGAAGAAGGAGGGCAAGGCGCTCCGGACGAGCGTGCCGCGCGACGCCCACCGCACGCTCGACGCGGACGGCTCCCGTCCGGGCGCCGTCGCCGCGGTGGAGGAGTCCAACGCCGGCCGCATCCCCGAGCTGACGCCGATACGGGTGGGCCGGATGGCGGCCACCCCCTTCGCCTTCCTGCGCGGCTCGGCCGGCCTCATGGCCCATGACCTGGCGCGCACCCCGGCCACCGGGATCACCACCCAGATCTGCGGCGACGCGCACGCGGCCAACTTCGGTCTGTACGGCGACGCGCGCGGCGGCCTGGTCATCGACCTCAACGACTTCGACGAGACCGTGCACGGCCCCTGGGAGTGGGACCTGAAGCGGCTCGCCGCCTCGCTGGTGCTGTCCGGGCGGGAGGCGGGCGCCGACGAGGACACCTGCCGTCAGGCGGCCCAGGACGCCGTGGGCGCCTACCGCCGCACCATGCGGCTGCTGGCCAAGCTGCCGGTCCTGGACGCCTGGAACGCCATCGCGGACGAGCGGCTGGTCTCCCACGCCGACGCCCACGACCTGCTGGGCACGCTGGAGCGGGTCTCGGAGAAGGCCCGGGCCAACACCAGCGGCCGCTTCGCGGCGAAGTCCACGGAGGAGACCGCGGACGGCGGCCGCCGCTTCGTCGACGCGTCCCCGGTCCTGCGTCGCGTACCCGACGCCGAGGCCGCGGCGGTGGCCGCGTCCCTGGAGCCGTACGTGGCCACCCTCTCCGAGGACCGCCCGCCGCTGCTGGCCCGGCACGCGGTGCACGACGTGGCCTTCCGGGTCGTCGGCACCGGCAGTGTCGGCACCCGGTCCTACGTGGTGCTGCTCCTCGACCACCGGGGCGAGCCGCTGGTGCTCCAGGTGAAGGAGGCCCGGCCCTCCGCACTCGTCCCGCACCTGGCCACGGCCGGGTTCGCCACAGCGCCGGCGGAGCACGAGGGGCGCCGGGTCGTCCTCGGCCAGAAGCGGATGCAGGTGGTCAGCGACATCCTGCTGGGCTGGACCACGGTCGACGGGCGGCCCTACCAGGTCCGCCAGTTCCGCAACCGCAAGGGCAGCGTCGACCCGGCCGCGCTCGCCGCCGACCAGGTCGACGACTACGGCCGGATGACCGGGGCCCTGCTGGCCCGCGCCCACGCGCACAGCGCCGACCCGCGTCTGATCGCCGGCTACTGCGGCAAGAACGAGGAGCTGGACGAGGCGATGGCCGACTTCGCCGTGGCCTACGCGGACCGCACCGAGGCGGACCACGCGGAGCTGGTCGCCGCGGTGCGCTCGGGACGGATCGCGGCCGAGATGGGGGTGTGAGACGGGGAGCGCGGTGAGGGCAGCGGTGACGGGGAGCGTGGTGGCGGCGGGCGCGGGGGCCGGCTCCCCGGCCGGGTGAGCGGGCCGTCTCCGGCCGACCGGTTTCGGCCGTGGCCTACGCTGGGCGGGTGACCACCCCGGAAGCTGAGCAGTCCCAGGCACCGCGGCCCGAGGAACGGCTGGAACAGGCCGTGCGGGCAGCCGAGCAGGCGTTGATCGAGTACGAGATCGCCGTGGAGACCTTCCGCGTCGAGGTCGAGAACTTCTCCCGGCTGCACGATCAGAGACTCGGTCCGCTGTACTCCCGGATCGAGGAGCTGGACGCGCGGATCGCCGAGGCCAGGGCCGCCCGCACCGGCGACCCGGAGGACATCCGCCGGGCCGAGGAGGCCCGCGCCCATGTCCTGCCGATCCCCGGCGTCGAGGAACTGATGCACGGCTGGATGGACGGGCACGGCCTGTTCCCGGAGGCCGCCGCCATGCTCACCGACCAGCCGGTGCGGCCGCCCCAGCGGGTGCGGCCCAGCGAGGAGGCCCGCCGGCTCTACCGCGAGCTGGCCCGCAAGGTCCACCCCGACCTCGCCCAGGAGGAAGCGGAGCGGGAGCGGCGTGAGGAGTTCATCACCCGGGTCAACGACGCCTACGCCCGCGGCGACGAGAAGCTGCTCCGGGAACTGGCCGACGAGTGGGCCGCGGGCCCCGTGCCGCCCGAGCGGCGCCCGAGCCGCGCCGAGGAGCTGTACGCCCGGCTGGAGTGGCTCGACCAGCGCAAGGAGCTGCTCACCCTGGTCGCCCGCGAGCTGGAGGACGGCCCGGTCGCGGGCATGCTGCGACTCGCCCCGGACGACCCCGACGGCCTGCTCGAGGAGATCGCCGGCCGGCTGTTCGGCGACATCGAGCAGCGGGAGGCCGAGCTGGCGGGCCTGCTGGAGCAGGGCTGAGACCGGCCGCGCTTCGGGTAGCGTCGGGGGCATGAGTTTCGGAGCTGGTGTGCCCACGGTCGAGGTCACGGACCTCAAGGACGGCGACTTCCTGCTGGACGTCCGCGAGGACGAGGAGTGGGACGCGGGCCATGCCGAAGGGGCGCTGCACATCCCCATGAGCGAGTTCGTGGCCCGCTACGGCGAGCTGACCGAGGCCGCCCCGCAGGACGGCCGGGTCAACGTCATCTGCCGCTCCGGCGGCCGCTCGGCGCAGGTCACCATGTACCTGGTCCAGCAGGGCATCGACGCCGTGAACGTCGACGGCGGCATGCAGGTCTGGCAGGCCGCGGGCCGGCCGGTGATCACCGACGGCGGGGCACCGGGCGCGGTCGTCTAGGCGGCACCGGGGCCGGCCCCTCCACCTTTTCACCTCGGTGCCGGACAGCGGTCCGCGGACAGCGGTCTGGGACAGCGGTCTGCGGAGTCTGCTGTCAGCTGAGGGCGTGGGCCGCCAGCAGGTCCCCCAGGGTCTCCTCGTACGCCGCCGCGGGGCCGAGCGACAGCTCCAGGTGCTTGGCCCAGGCGTGGTACCGGTGCAGCGGGTAGTCGGTGTCCGCGCCGAACCCGCCGTGCAGGTGCTGTGCCGTCTGCACCACGCGGCGCACGCCCTCCGCCGCCCAGATCTTCGCCACGGCGACGTCCCCGGCGGCGGGCAGCGCCCCCGGTGCACCGGAGGCGATCCGCCAGGCGGCCTGCCAGAGGGTGGCCTCCATGGCGCGCAGGTCGATGTACCGGTCGGCGGCCTGGACGGCCACCGCCTGGAAGGTCGCGATCGGATACCCGAACTGCTCCCGCTTGCCGGTGTAGTCCCCGGTCATCCGCAGCACCTGCTCCCCGAGGCCGAGGGCCAGCGCGCAGGTGCCGGTGGCCAGCAGCGCGTGCAGCCACTCCCAGGCGCCCGCGGCCTCGATCACCTGGTCCGCCCCGATCCGCGCCGACCGCAGCCGCAGCTCGGCCAGCCGCTCTCCGCTGGTGGAGATCTGCTCGGCGAGCTCCAGTCCGGCCTGTCCGCGGGCGATCAGCGCGAGCAGGGTCCGGTCGGCGTCGGTGTGCGCCGGCACGAGGACGAGGTCCGCGTCGAAGGCCCAGGGCACCGCCGTCTGCGTCCCGTCCAGCACCCAGTCCGGGCCGTCCCGCCGCGCGGTGACGGCGAGCCCCGCCGGATCGTGCCCGGTGCGGCCGTGCGCGGCGACCGTCAGCACCGGCTCGCCGCGCCCCGCCGGGGCCAGCAGCCGTTCCCGCAGCTCCGCACCGCCGTAGGTCTGCAGGGTCGCGAGGGCCGCGCTGTGCTCCAGCAGCGGCACCCGGGCCAGCACCCGTGCGGACTCGCGCAGCACCTGGCACAGCGCGATGGCGTCGAGACCCGCGCCGCCGTACCGCTCGTCGAGCAGCAGGCCGAGCAGGTCCGCGCCGGCCAGCCGGGACCACAGGTCCCGGTCGAAGCCCTCGGCCACGGCGCCGGTGGTGAGCGCGGGACTGGGCACCGCGTCAGGTGCCACCCCGGCGAACACCCCCCGTGCCGCCTCGGCCGCCGCCAACTGCTCCTCACTGAAGGTGAAGTCCACGGCGATGTCCTCCCGGCGGTCCGGTCGTCTGACGGTTCGTCTGACGGGCCGTCAAGATAGAACAGGTTCTAGAAGAAGGGAACGGGAAGGGCGGCGCGGGCCGTATCGAGTACGTTCGAGCCGGCCCACCGCCACGGGCGGTGCGGCGTGGCGAGGACCACCGCCACGGGGCCGTACCCGGGGCTGCGCCGGGCGGCCGGGGCTGAGTACCGTTCCGTGCGGGCGCCGAGGAGCGGCGCCCGGGACGAGCGGGGCACCGGTGACGGGGCCGGGACGACCGACTGGAGCGGGGGACGGGGCGGAATGGACGCGTACGACGAGGACTCACAGGCCCCGGCCGAGCCGGACGGGTCGGGTGACCTCCCTGCCCCCGGCGATCCCGCTGGTGCCGCTGATCCCGCTGATCCTGCTGGTCCCGGTGATCCCGGGGGCCCTGGGGACTCCCCGCCCGCCGGGCCGGTGACCGCCGCGGCGGCCCCCCGGACCGGTGTCGCCGCCCTCTCCCCCCGCTACCAGATCGGCGCCGCGGTGGCGCTCGCCGTGGTGGCCGTCACCGCGTGTGTGCACCTGGCCATGGTGTTCCTGAGCGTCGCGCCGGCGAACACGGTGACCAAGCAGCACGGCAAGGCGATAGAGCAGTGGGTCTTCCCGGAGTTCGAGCAGAACTGGAAGCTGTTCGCCCCGAACCCGCTGCAGCAGAACATCGCCGTCCAGGTGCGCGCCGAGCTGCGGACGAAGGAGGGCGGTCTGTTCACCACCGGCTGGTACGACCTCTCCGCCCGGGACGGTGCCGACATCGACGGCAACCTGGTGCCCAGCCACACCCAACAGAACGAGCTGCGGCGCGGCTGGGACTTCTTCGTCGCCACGCACGGCGCCGACAACCGGCCCATCGGCATGCGGGGCTCGCTGTCCGAGCAGTACGTGCGCCGGATAGTCGTGATGCGCCTGAACAGGGAGGACACGATCCACCGCGAGGGCGTCGTCCGGCGCGTGCAGGTCCGCTCCAGCACCACGAACGTGCAGCCGCCCGCGTGGAGCCAGGAGAAGATCTCCGACAAGCCCGTCTACCGTGTGCTCCCCTGGTGGACGGTGAGCGCCGACGAGGCCGCGGGAGGTGTGCGGTGAACCGCCTCTCCCTGACCCTGTCGCGGGCCATCGTCCGCGTGACCGAGTCGCCGCTCGGCCGGTACCAGAGCGCCGTGATCCGCATCGGCTTCGCCGGGACCTGGCTGCTGTTCCTGCTGCGTGAGTTCCCGCACCGCCAGGAGCTGTACGGTCCCGACGGCCCGTGGAGCTGGGACCTCGCCCAGCAGCTCACCGCCGACAACCACGCCTTCACCGCCCTGATGTGGTCCGGCGGGCAGGTCTGGTTCGAGGTCTTCTACCTGCTGGCGATCCTCTCCGGCGCGGCGCTGATGCTGGGCTGGCGCACCCGGACCGCGTCCCTGCTGTTCATGGTGGGCGTGCTGTCGCTGCAGAACCGCAGCGTCTTCGTGGGCGACGGCGGCGACAACGTCCTGCACCTGATGTCGATCTACTTGGTGTTCACGCGGTGCGGCGGGGTGTGGTCGCTGGACGCGCGGCGGGCCGCCCGCCGGGAGGCGGCGCGCGAGCGCGGGGAGCGGGTGCACGGCGACCGGGTGGGCCCCGTGCTGTGGGCGGTGCTCGGCCTGGTGCTGGGCGGTGTGACGCTGGCGGGCCGGTCCGACGGCGGGCTGGTGCCGGTGCTGCTGTGGACGGCGTGGGCCGGCCTCGGCCTCTGGGGGGCGGCGCAGCGCCTGGAGCGGGCCCGGGAGCCGCGGATCCTGCTGGACGTGATCGCCAACGTCCTGCACAACGGCGCCCTGTGCGTGATCATGGCGGAGGCGTGCCTGATCTACGCCACGGCCGGCTGGTACAAGATCCAGGGGTCTCGCTGGCAGGACGGCACGGCCGTGTACTACCCGCTGCACCTGGACTACTTCTCGCCGTGGCCCGGCCTGGCCGACCTGATGTCGTCCAGCGGCACGATCATGATGGTCGTGACGTACGGAACCGTCATGGTGCAGGTCGCCTTCCCGTTCACCCTGTTCAACCGGCGGGTCAAGAACGTCCTGCTGGTGCTGATGATGACCGAGCACGCCGTGATCGCGGTCGTCCTCGGCCTGCCGTTCTTCTCGCTGGCGATGATCACCGCCGACGCCGTCTTCCTGCCGACGTCCTTCCTGCTCCTGCTCGGCGGCCTGGTGGGACGGGCGCGCGGCCGGCTGACCGGAGGCGGTGACCAGGTCCGCGGGACCGACGGCGGGACCGACGGCGACGGGACGTTGCCGGCGCCGCGCTCGCCGGAGGAGAGCGAGCGGGGCCACGTAGGGTTCACCGCATGACCGACCCCGTGAGCCGCTGGCGCGAGCATGCCGACGGCGCCGTGCTGCTCGACGGCTTCCACGCGCTCAAGCACGCGCTGCGCTTCGGCGCGCGGGTCCCGGTGGCGGTCACCACCGACCGGCGGGCGACGCTGGCCCTCGCCGGGGAACTGGCCGACGACGTCAGGGACCGGCTGGAGGCGTTGCTGACGGAGGTGCCGAGTCGGACGTACGCCACGCTCGTGCCGCGCCCGCACCCGACGGGCGTCGCCGCGCTGGCCGTACGGCCCTCCCGGGAGGCGCAGCTCCGGGTGCTCGGCCGTACGCCCCGCAGCACGCCGGTCGTGGTCCTCGACAACCCGCGCAACCTCGGCAACGCCGGGGCGGTGATCCGGCTGGCGGCGGGCTTCGGGGCGACCGGGGTGGTCACCACGGGCACGCTCGACCCGTGGCACCCCACGGTGGTGCGCGGTGGGGCCGGGCTGCACTTCGCGACCGCGGTGGAACGGCTCGACGTCGCGGAGCTGCCCGCCGGGCCGCTGTTCGCCCTCGACCCGGAGGGCGAGGACATCCGGGGCACCGTCCTTCCGGACGACGCCGTGCTGGCCTTCGGCTCGGAGCGCACCGGCCTGTCGGACGAGCTGCGCGCGCGTGCCGACCGCCTGCTGCGGCTGCCGATGCGCCCCCAGGTCTCCAGCTACAACCTGGCCACCAGCGTGGCCATGACGCTGTACCACTGGAGTGTCACCGCCGGGGGCGCACCCACGCCGGCCTAGGCCGTGTCCGGCGCAGGCCGTGCCGGACCTAGGCCTGGCGGCGGACCTCCACCACCCGGAAGCGGTTGGCCACGAACGCGCCGTCGGTGAGGGCCGCGTTCGCCGCCGGGTTGCCGCCGGAGCCATGGAAGTCGGAGAAGGCCGCGGTCTGGTTCACGTACACCCCGCCGGTCAGGTTGAGCGACAGCTGGGCGGCCTCCTCCAGGCAGACCTCCTCGACGGCCCGCTCGACCTCGGCGTCCGTGGTGTAGGCGCCGACGGTCATGGCGCCCTTCTCGCGGACCGTGCGGCGCAGCAGCTCCAGCGCGTCGGTCACCGAGTCGACGGCGACGGCGAAAGAGACGGGGCCGAAGCACTCGCTCATGTAGGCGGCCTCGGCGTCCGGCTTGGCGCCGTCCAGCTTGACGATCACCGGGGTGCGGACGACCGCGCCCGGGAACTCGGGGTTGGTGATCTCCCGGGAGGCGAGGGCGACCTCGCCCAGGCCGGCCGCCGCCTCGAGGCGCGCCTTCACGTCCGGGTTGACGATCGCGCCGAGCAGGGCGTTGGCGCGGGCGTCGTCGCCGAGCAGGCCGTCGACCGCGCGCGCGAGGTCGGCGGTCACCTCGTCGAAGGTCTTGGGGCCCGCCTCGGTGCGGATGCCGTCGCGGGGGATCAGCAGGTTCTGCGGGGTGGTGCACATCTGGCCGCTGTACAGGGACAGCGAGAAGGCCAGGTTGGAGAGCATCCCCTTGTAGTCGTCCGTCGACTCCACGACGACCGTGTTGACGCCGGCCTTCTCGGTGTACACCTGCGCCTGGCGGGCGTTGGCCTCCAGCCAGTCGCCGAAGGACGTCGAGCCGGTGTAGTCGATGATCCCGATCTCGGGCCGGGTGGCGAGCGTCTTGGCGACGCCCTCGCCGGGGCGCTCGGCGGCCAGCGCGACCAGGTTCGGGTCGAAGCCGGCCTCGGTGAGCACCTGGCGGGCGACCTGCACGGTCAGGGCGAGCGGCAGCACGGCGCGCGGGTGGGGCTTGACCAGGACCGCGTTGCCGGTCGCGAGGGAGGCGAACAGGCCCGGGTAGCCGTTCCAGGTCGGGAAGGTGTTGCAGCCGATGACCAGGCCGATGCCGCGGGGGACCGGCGTGAACGCCTTGGTGAGGGCCAGCGGGTCGCGCTTGCCCTGCGGCTTGGTCCACTCCGCCGCGTCGGGGGTACGGACCTGCTCCACGTACGCGTACGCCACCGCCTCCAGGCCGCGGTCCTGGGCGTGCGGGCCGCCCGCCTGGAGCGCCATCATGAAGGCCTGGCCGCTGGTGTGCATGACGGCGTGCGCGAACTCGTGCGTCCGGTCGTTGATCCGCTTGAGGATCTCCAGGCAGACCACCGCGCGCACCTCGGCGCCCGCGTCCCGCCAGGCGTGCTGGCCGGCCTTCATGGCGGGCAGCAGCACGTCGACGTCCGCGTGCGGGTAGGTCACGCCCAGCTCGATCCCGTACGGCGAGACCTCGCCGCCCACCCAGTCGTCGGTGCCGGGCTGGCCGAGGTCGAGGCGGGTGCCGAGCACGGCGTCGAAGGCGGCCTTGCCCGCCGCCGCGTCCAGGCTGCCGTTCTCGCCGTAGGCCTTGGGGTGCTCGGGATGCGGGGACCAGTACGCGCGCGTGCGGATCGCTTCGAGCGCCTGGTCGAGAGTGGGCCGGTGCTTCGCGATGAGCTCGTGCGCGGTCAGTTCGGCGGCCATGCGGGACCAACTCCTCGTCTGGAGAACTCTTCCTCGAGTTCACGACCTGGCGTAAAGAGCAGCGTGATGGGACGGTCAGAGCTAGAGTAACCGAACGATCGGTCGGGACAAGGGGGTCCGCCGCATCTGTGGACAACGCCGTGCGGGAGGATCGCGCACATGACAGCACTCGACCTCAGCAGCCCCGTGGCCGTCGTCGGCACCGGCACCATGGGCCAGGGCATCGCCCAGGTCGCGCTGGTGGCCGGCCATCCCGTGCGGCTCTACGACGCCGTCCCCGGACGGGCCGAGGCGGCGGCCGAAGCGATCGGCGCCCGCCTGGACCGGCTCGTGGCCAAGGACCGCCTCACCGCCGCCGAGCGCGACGCCGCCCGCGACCGGCTCACGCCCGCCGCCGAACTGGCCGACCTGGCCGACTGCGCCCTGGTCGTCGAGGCCGTACTGGAGCGGCTCGACGTCAAGCAGCAGCTCTTCCGCGAGCTGGAGGAGGTCGTCGCCGACGACTGCCTGCTCGCCACGAACACCTCGTCCCTGTCGGTGACGGCCATCGGCGGCGCGCTGGGCAACCCGGGCCGCTTCGTGGGCCTGCACTTCTTCAACCCGGCCCCGCTGCTGCCGCTGGTCGAGGTCGTCTCCGGCTTCGCCACCGACGTCACGTCGGCCACGCGCGCGTACGAGACCGCCCGTGTCTGGGGCAAGACCCCGGTGGCCTGTGCGGACACCCCAGGCTTCATCGTCAACCGGATCGCCCGGCCGTTCTACGCCGAGGCCTTCGCGGTCTACGAGGCCCAGGCCGCCGACCCGGCCACCATCGACGCGGTGCTGCGCGAGTGCGGCGGCTTCCGGATGGGCGCCTTCGAGCTCACCGACCTCATCGGGCAGGACGTCAACGAGTCCGTCACCCACTCGGTGTGGCAGTCCTTCTTCCAGGACGTCCGCTTCACGCCCTCGCTCGCCCAGCGCCGGCTGGTGGAGTCCGGGCGGCACGGCCGCAAGAGCGGGCACGGCTGGTACGACTACGCCGAGGGCGCCGAGCGTCCCGAGCCGCACACCGCGGACAAGGAGCGGCCGCCCGCCTTCGTCACCGTCGAGGGCGACCTCGGGCCCGCCGCCGAGCTGCTCCCGATGCTCCGCGAGGCGGGCATCCAGGTCCGCGAGGACGACGAGGACAACGGCACCCGGCTGGTGCTGCCCGGCGGCGGCCAGCTGGCCCTAGCCGACGGCCAGACGTCCGTGGAGTTCCGTGACGTCGTCTACTTCGACCTGGCCCTCGACTACCGCAAGGCGACCCGCATCGCCCTGTCGGCCTCCCAGGACACCTCGTCGCAGACCCTCGCCGAGGCCATCGGCCTGTTCCAGGCGCTCGGCAAGGACGTCAGCGTCATCGGCGACGTCCCCGGCATGATCGTCGCCCGCACGGTCGCCCGGATCGTCGACCTCGCGCACGACGCCGTCGCCAAGGGCGTCGCCACCGAGGAGGACGTGGACACCGCGATGCTCCTCGGCGTCAACCACCCGCTCGGCCCCTTCGAGTGGAGCCGCAGGCTCGGCCGCGGCTGGGCCTACGACCTGCTGGACGACCTGCACCTGCGCGATCCCTCCGGCCGGTACGCACCGTCCCTCGCGCTCTACCGTCACGCGTACGCCACCGACAAGCGGGAGAGCACCCCATGACCACCGCCAAGCGTGACACGTACACCCCCGAGACCCTGCTCTCGGTCGCGGTGCAGGTCTTCAACGAGCGTGGCTACGACGGCACTTCCATGGAGCACCTGTCCAGGGCGGCCGGCATCTCCAAGTCCTCGATCTACCACCACGTCAGCGGCAAGGAGGAGCTGCTGCGCCGGGCGGTCAGCCGGGCCCTCGACGGCCTGTTCGGCATCCTGGACGAGGAGCACGCGCGCGTGGGGCGCGCCGCCGACCGGCTGGAGCACGTCGTACGGCGCATGGTCGAGGTGCTCATAGCCGAGCTGCCCTACGTGACGCTGCTGCTGCGCGTGCGCGGCAACACCGAGACCGAACGCTGGGCGCTGGAGCGGCGCCGCGACTTCGACCACCGGGTGGCGGAGCTGCTGAAGGCCGCGGCCGCCGACGGCGACATACGGGGCGACGTCGAGGTGCGCCTGGCCACCCGGCTGGTCTTCGGCATGATCAACTCGGTGGTGGAGTGGTACCGGCCGGACACCCGGGGCGCCAGCGGCCGCGAGGTGGCCGACGCGGTGGTCCGCCTGGTCTTCTCGGGCCTGCGGCAGGACTGAGGCCCGCGGTCGCGGGAGGGGGCGGAGGGTCCGCGCCTGCTTTCGCGCGGGAGCGGCACCGCTCACGCCTCCGGCTCCAGGTCCTCCTCCTCGAACACCAGCAGCGTGCGGGTGCTGAGCACCTCGGGGATGGCCTGCAGCCGGGTGAGCACCAGTTCGCGCAGCGCCCTGTTGTCGGGCGTGTGCACCAGCAGCAGCACGTCGAAGTCGCCGCCCACCAGCGCGATGTGGGAGGCGCCCGGGAGCTGCCTGAGCTGCTCGCGGACCGTGCGCCAGGTGTTCTGGACGATCTTGAGCGTGACGTACGCCGACGTCCCGTGCCCCGCCCGCTCGTGGTCGACGCGTGCGCTGAACCCGCGGATCACCCCGTCCTCGACCAGACGGTTGATGCGCGCGTAGGCGTTCGCGCGCGAGACGTGCACCCGTTCGGCCACGGACCGTATCGAGGCCCGTCCGTCCGCCTGGAGGATCTTCAGGATGTCCTGGTCGATCGCGTCCAGTGGACGCGGCGCCGGCAGGCCGGCCCCGTCCTGCGGCCCGTCGGCCATTTGTTCAGCTGCCATGTCCCCCCGCTTCATCGCCGTGGACGTCCTGCGTTCATTGCAGGTTGTGGAGAACCGTTTGTCCACAGCCTGCCGGGGCCTGTAGCCAAAATGTGCCGACGACCGAACAATCGGTTGGTGGGACGCGTCACAGCCGACGCGCCTCCGTAGCCGCTCCCACGAGGAGGTGCCGTCATGACGGTCATGGAGCAGCGAGGCGCTTACCAGCCCTCGCCGCCGCCCGCCTGGCAGCCCCGTATGGACCCCGCGCCGCTGCTGCCCGACGCCGAGCCCTACCGCGTCCTCGGCACCGAGGCGGCGGCGGAGGCCGACCCGGACCTGCTGCGCCGGCTGCACGCGCAGCTCGTGCGCGGCCGCCGCTACAACGCGCAGGCCACCGCGCTGACCAAGCAGGGCCGTCTGGCCGTCTACCCCTCCAGCACCGGCCAGGAGGCGTGCGAGGTCGCCGCCGCGCTGGCCCTCGAAGAGCGCGACTGGCTCTTCCCCAGCTACCGCGACACCCTCGCCGTGGTCGCCCGGGGCGTCGACCCCGTCGAGGCGCTCACCCTGCTGCGCGGCGACTGGCACACCGGCTACGACCCCTACGAGCACCGGGTGGCCCCGCTGAGCACCCCGCTCGCCACCCAGCTCCCGCACGCCGTCGGCCTCGCGCACGCCGCCCGCATCAAGGGTGACGACGTGGTCGCGCTCGCCATGGTCGGCGACGGGGGCACCAGCGAGGGCGACTTCCACGAGGCCCTGAACTTCGCCGCCGTCTGGCAGGCACCGGTCGTCTTCCTGGTGCAGAACAACGGCTTCGCCATCTCCGTCCCGCTCGCCAAGCAGACCGCCGCGCCCTCCCTGGCCCACAAGGCCGTCGGCTACGGCATGCCGGGCCGGCTGGTCGACGGCAACGACGCGGTCGCCGTGCACGAGGTCCTCGGTGACGCCGTACGCCGCGCCCGCGCCGGCGGCGGCCCCACCCTCGTCGAGGCGGTGACCTACCGCGTCGACGCCCACACCAACGCCGACGACGCCACCCGCTACCGCGGCGACGCCGAGGTCGAGGCCTGGCGCGCCCACGACCCGATCCAGCTGCTGGAGCGGGAGCTGACCGGGCGCGGCCTGCTCGACGAGGACGGCCTCGCCGCCGCCCGGCAGGACGCCGAGCGGATGGCCGCCGACCTGCGAGAGCGCATGAACCGGGACCCCGAACTGAACCCCATGGACCTCTTCGACCACGTCTACGCCGAGAACACCGCACAGCTGTGCGAGCAGCGCGCCCTGCTGCGCGCCGAGCTCGAGGCGGAGCAGGGCGACCAGGAAGGCGGCCTGCGATGACCACCGTCGCCGTCAAGCCCGCCACCATGGCGCAGGCCCTCACCCGCGCGATGCGCGACGCGATGGCCGCCGACCCCTCCGTGCACGTCATGGGCGAGGACGTCGGCACCCTCGGCGGTGTCTTCCGGGTCACCGACGGGCTCGCCAAGGAGTTCGGCGAGGACCGCTGCACCGACACCCCGCTCGCCGAGGCGGGCATCCTCGGCACCGCCGTCGGCATGGCCATGTACGGCCTGCGCCCGGTCGTCGAGATGCAGTTCGACGCGTTCGCCTACCCGGCGTTCGAGCAGCTGATCAGCCATGTCTCCCGGATGCGCAACCGCACCCGCGGCAGGATGCCGCTGCCGATCACCGTCCGCATCCCCTACGGCGGCGGCATCGGCGGCGTCGAGCACCACAGCGACTCCTCCGAGGCCTACTACATGGCCACCCCGGGTCTGCACGTCGTCACGCCCGCGACCGTCGCCGACGCCTACGGGCTGCTGCGCCAGGCCATCGCCTCCGACGACCCGGTCGTCTTCCTGGAGCCCAAGCGCCTGTACTGGTCGAAGGACTCCTGGAACCCCGAGCAGCCGACGGACGTGGAACCGATCGGGCGCGCGGTGGTCAGGCGGCCCGGCAGCAGCGCCACGCTGCTCACCTACGGCCCCTCCGTGCCGGTCTGCATGGAGGCCGCCGAGGCCGCCCGGGCCGAGGGCTGGGACCTCGAAGTGGTCGACCTGCGCTCCCTGGTGCCGTTCGACGACGAGACGGTCTGCGCCTCCGTGCGGCGCACCGGGCGCGCGGTCGTCGTGCACGAGTCGACCGGATTCGGCGGCCCCGGCGGCGAGATCGCCGCCCGCGTCACCGAGCGCTGCTTCCACCACCTGGAGGCACCGGTGCTGCGCGTGGCCGGCTTCGACATCCCCTACCCGCCGCCGATGCTGGAGCGGCACCACCTGCCCGGTGTCGACCGCATCCTGGACGCCGTGGCGCGCCTGCAGTGGGAGGCCGAGGGCTGATGGCACAGGTGCTGGAGTTCAAGCTGCCCGACCTCGGTGAGGGGCTCACCGAGGCGGAGATCGTCCGCTGGCTGGTGAACGTCGGCGACGTCGTCGCCATCGACCAGCCGGTCGTCGAGGTGGAGACGGCCAAGGCCATGGTCGAGGTCCCCTGCCCCTACGGCGGTGTGGTCACCGCGCGCTTCGGCGAGGAGGGCGCCGAACTGCCCGTCGGCGCACCGCTGCTGACGGTCGCGGTGGGTTCCGGGACGGCCCCGGACCCGGAGAGCGACGGCGGGGGATCGGGCAACGTCCTCGTCGGGTACGGCACCTCCGAGGCGCCCGCCCGGCGCCGCAGGGTGCGCACCGCGGCCACCGGCGGGCCGGCGAAGCAGCCCGCTCCGGCAGTGCCCGCCCCCGCGCCCACCCCGGTCGCCGCGCCCGCCCTCACGACCGCGCACGGCACGGGACCGGTCCCGGTGATCTCCCCGCTGGTGCGCCGGCTCGCCCGGGACAACGACCTGGACCTGCGCCAGCTCGCCGGATCCGGACCCGACGGGCTGATCCTGCGGGCCGACGTCGAGGGCGCGCTGCGGGCCAGGACCGCGCCCGCCCCCGCGGCGCAGGAACCGGCCGCCCGTGTCGCCCCGGGCTCCCCGGCCCGCGACGGCATCCGCATCCCGCTCAAGGGCGTACGGGGCGCCGTCGCCGACAAGCTCTCCCGCAGCCGCCGGGAGATCCCCGACGCCACCTGCTGGGTCGACGCCGACGCGACGGAACTCATGCGCGCGCGGGCCGCGATGAACGCCGCCGGAGCACCGAAGATCTCCCTCATCGCCCTGCTCGCCCGGATCTGCGCCGCCGCCCTGGCACGCCACCCGGAGCTGAACTCCTACGTCGACACCGAGGCCCGTGAGGTCGTCCGGCTCGACCAGGTGCACCTCGGGTTCGCCGCGCAGACCGAGCGCGGCCTGGTCGTGCCGGTCGTCCGGGACGCCCACGCCCGCGACGCCGAGTCGCTGACCGCCGAGTTCGCCCGGCTCACCGAGGCGGCCCGGACCGGCACGCTGACCCCGGCGGAACTCACCGGCGGCACCTTCACGTTGAACAACTACGGCGTCTTCGGCGTCGACGGCTCCACCCCGATCATCAACCACCCCGAGGCGGCCATGCTCGGCGTCGGCCGCATCGTCCCCAAGCCGTGGGTGCACGAGGGCGAACTGGCCGTGCGCCAGGTCGTCCAGCTCTCGCTCACCTTCGACCACCGGGTGTGCGACGGCGGCACCGCGGGCGGCTTCCTGCGGTACGTCGCGGACTGCGTCGAACAGCCGGCGGTGCTGCTGCGCACCCTGTGACCCGACGCGGGACCGCGGGGGACGCCGCACCCGGGCGTCCCCCGCGCCGCGCGTGAGCACTCCTCGGTTCCCTGTGATCAGCGGGGCACGCATACTCGGGGGGTGACCGAGAACGCTCCCGCCGCCGTCGGGGCCGTCGCGCCGTACGACGCCGTCGTGCTGGCCGGCGGGGCCGCCCGGCGGCTCGGCGGGGCCGACAAGCCCGGACTGCGGGTCGGCGGCCGGGCCCTCCTCGACCGGGTGCTCGCCGCCTGCGCCGGCGCGGCCACCACTGTCGTCGTCGCCGCCCCCCGGCCGGCCTCCCGCCCGGTGCGCTGGACCCGCGAGGACCCGCCCGGCGCCGGGCCCGTCGCCGCGCTGGAGGCCGGCCTGCGGCTCACCACCGCCGCGCAGACGGTCGTCCTCTCCGCCGACCTGCCCTTCCTCGAACCGGCCACACTGGACCGGCTGTTGACCACGCTGCGGGACACGGGCGCCGACGGGGCGCTGCTCACCGACGCCGACGGCCGCGACCAGCCGCTCGTCGCCGCCTACCGCACCGCCGCGCTGCGCCGCGAACTGGCAGCCCTCGCCACCGCGCCCGACGGCCTCACCGGCCTGCCGCTGCGCCGGCTGACGGGCGCCCTCCGACTCACCCGCGTCCCGGACCCGCTCGCGTCCTTCGACTGCGACACCTGGGACGACCTCGTCAACGCCAGGGCACGCATCAGGGAGCATGGGCACGTGTTGGATGAATGGATCTCCGCAGTCAAGGACGAACTGGGCATCGACCTGGACGTCGACATCCGCGGTCTGCTCGACCTGGCCCGTGACGCCGCCCACGGCGTGGACCGGCCTGCCGCGCCCCTGACCACCTTTCTCGTCGGCTACGCCGCGGCCCAGGGCGGAGGCGGCCCGGAGGCGGTCGCCGAGGCCGCCCGCAAGGCCGCCGCGCTGGCCCTGCGCTGGGAGCGGGAGAACGCCGCCGACGACGCGGACACCTCCGGTCCGGACGCCGGATGACCGCCCCGGGTACCCGGGCGGGGGCGCCCGCGGCGGACGCCGACGACCTGGACGTCGAGGAGGCCCTGGCCCTCGTGAGGGAACCGAAGGACGACGGCGACGCACCCGTGCCCACGCCCCCCCGCGCCGAGCGGCACGAGCGGCACCGGGCCACGCCCTGGCCGCGGGCCCGCGACATCGCGGCCCGCGCCGCCCGCTCGGGCAGCCGCCGCACCCCCGTCTCCGTCCCCCTCGCCGACGCCCTCGGCCTGGTCCTCGCGTCCCCCCTCGACGCGCTCACCGACCTGCCCTCCTTCGACACCTCCGCGATGGACGGCTGGGCGGTCGCCGGACCCGGCCCCTGGGAGGTCAGGGACGAGGGCGTGCTCGCCGGACACGCCCAGCCCGATCCGCTGACCGATGGCGAGGCGGTCCGCATCGCGACCGGCGCCCGCGTCCCCGTCGACACCACCGCGGTCCTGCGCACCGAACACGGCCGCACGGACGTCCAGGGACGGCTGCACGCCACCCGGGAGGTCGTCCATGGCCAGGACATCCGCCCCCGCGGTCAGGAATGCCGCAGCGGCGACCAGCTCTTGCCCGTCGGCACCCTCGTCACCCCCGCCGTTCTGGGCCTGGCCGCGGCGGCCGGATACGACACCGTCACCGCCGTCCCCCGACCCCGCGTCGAAGTCCTGGTCCTCGGCGACGAGCTGCTGACCGAGGGGCGCCCGCACGACGGACTGATCCGGGACGCGCTCGGCCCGATGCTGCCGCCCTGGCTGCGCGCGCTCGGCGCCGAGGTCACCGCCGTACGCCGACTGGGCGACGACGCACGGGCCTTGCGCAAGGCGCTCACCGGATCCACCGCCGACCTCGTCGTCACCACCGGCGGCACCGCGGCCGGACCGGTCGACCACGTGCACCCCACCCTGGAGCGCATGGGCGCCGAACTCCTCGTCGACGGCGTCAAGGTGCGGCCCGGCCACCCCATGCTGCTCGCCCGCACCAAGGAGGACCAGCACCTCGTCGGCCTGCCCGGCAACCCCCTCGCGGCCGTCTCCGGCCTGCTCACGCTCGCCGAGCCGCTGCTGCGCACCCTCGCCGCCCGTCCCGCCCCGGAGCCGTACACGCTCGCGCTCAGGGAGGCCGTACACGGGCACCCGTACGACACCCGGCTCATTCCGGTGGTGCTGCGCGGCGACCACGCCGTCCCGTTGCACTACAACGGCCCCGCCATGCTGCGCGGCATCGCCGCCGCCGACGCACTGGCCGTCGTACCACCGGGCGGCGCCCGGCAGGGGGAGGAGACGGAGCTGCTCGACCTGCCGTGGGCGGCGGCCGGAATCGGGGTGTGTTTCACGTGAAACTTCCGGGCCATGACGCCATTGCCCGCCAGGCGGGCGAACATCTGGTGACCCGTCGGGTGAGGCTGCCGCGGAAAGTGGTGGAGCGTCCGATCCGCCAGGTCGCCAAACGGCTGCTCATGGCCTTCGCGGTGCTGGTGGTCACCGCGCTGGTCGTCTACGCCGACCGTGCCGGCTACAACGACAACTCGGACAGCTCGGTCGACTTCCTCGACGCGTTCTACTACGCGACCGTCACCCTCTCCACCACCGGCTACGGCGACATCACCCCGGTCAGCGACAGCGCCCGGCTCACCAACATCTTCGTCATCACACCCCTGCGCGTGCTGTTCCTGATCATCCTGGTCGGCACCACGCTGGAGGTCCTCACCGAACGCACCCGGGAGGAATGGCGCCTGAACCGCTGGAGGTCCACCTTGCGCGATCACACCGTCGTCATCGGGTTCGGCACCAAGGGCCGGTCGGCCGTCCAGACCGTCTGCACCACGGGGCTGAAGAAGGAGCAGGTCGTCGTGGTCGACCCCAGCAACAAGGTGATCGACGCGGCAACCTCCGAAGGATTCGCGGGCGTCATAGGTGACGCCACCCGCAGTGAGGTGCTCAGGCGGGCCGAGGTGCACAAGGCCCGGCAGATCATCATCGCCCCGCAGCGCGACGACACCGCCGTGCTCGTCACCCTGACGGCCCGCCAGCTCAACCGGGGCGCGAAGATCGTGGCGGCCGTGCGTGAGGAGGAGAACGCCCCGCTGCTCAAGCAGTCCGGCGCCGACGCCGTCATCACCAGTTCCGGCGCGGCCGGCCGGCTGCTCGGCCTGTCCGTGCTCAGCCCGGCGGCCGGCATGGTCATGGAGGACCTGATCCAGCAGGGCAGCGGCCTGGACATCGTCGAACGCCCCGTGGTCCGGGCCGAGGTGGGCCGCTCTCCGCGCGAGACGGACGACCTGGTGGTGAGCGTCGTGCGCGGACACCGGGTGCTCGGCTACGACGACTCCTCCATCGGCAGCCTCCAGCTGACCGACCGCCTGATCACCATCGTCCGGGTGACCCCCGGCGCCCGGGTCGCCCCGCACACCCGCCCGCTCCCCGAGGACTAGCGGATCCGAGGACGAGCGGGCCCGAGGAAGATCACGCGGGCCTGCCCCGGCAGCGGCGCCGGCGGGGAGTAGCGTCGCCACCATGCATGCGATCACGATTCCCGAACCTGGTGGGCCCGAGGCGCTGGTGTGGAGCGAGGTCCCCGACCCGGTGCCCGGCGAGGGCGAGGTGCTGGTCGAGGTGGTGTCCAGCGCCGTCAACCGCGCCGACATCATGCAGCGGCAGGGCTTCTACGACCCGCCGCCCGGCGCCTCCCCCTACCCCGGCCTCGAGTGCTCCGGCAGGATCGCCGCGCTCGGCCCCGGCGTCTCCGGCTGGGCCGTGGGCGACGAGGTGTGCGCGCTGCTCGCGGGCGGCGGCTACGCCCAGAAGGTCGCCGTCCCGGTCGGGCAGCTGCTGCCCGTGCCCGAGGGCATCGACCTGAAGCAGGCGGCCGCGCTGCCCGAGGTGGCCTGCACGGTCTGGTCCAACGTCTTCATGGTCGCCCACCTGCGCCCGGCCGAGACCCTGCTGGTGCACGGCGGCTCCAGCGGCATCGGCACCATGGCGATCCAGCTCGCCAAGGCCATCGGCGCCAGGGTCGCGGTGACCGCCGGGACGAAGGAGAAGTTGGACTTCTGCGCCGAGCTGGGCGCGGACATCCTCGTCAACTACCGCGAGCAGGACTTCGTCGCCGAGGTGCGGCGGGCCACCGAGGGCGCGGGAGCCGACGTCATCCTCGACAACATGGGCGCCAAGTACCTGGACCGCAACGTCCAGGCGCTCGCCGTCAACGGCCGGCTCGCGATCATCGGCATGCAGGGCGGCACCAAGGGCGAGCTGAACATCGGCACCCTGCTGACCAAGCGGGCCGCGGTCACCGCGACCTCGCTGCGGGCCCGCCCGCTGAGCGAGAAGGCGGCTATCGTGGCCGCCGTGCGCGAGCACGTGTGGCCGCTGCTCGTGGCCCGCCACGTGCGCCCGGTGGTCGACCGCGAGCTGCCGATGCAGCAGGCGGCCGAGGCCCACCGGGTGGTGGAGG
This sequence comes from Streptomyces sp. WI03-4A, assembly GCF_033792105.1. NCBI lineage: Bacteria > Bacillati > Actinomycetota > Actinomycetes > Kitasatosporales > Streptomycetaceae > Streptomyces > Streptomyces sp. WI03-4A. The sequence continues at coordinate 26,131 of NZ_JARAUO010000045.1, read as the reverse complement.
CGAGCGGGCACATCGGCAAGGTGCTGCTGGTCGCGCCGTAAGGGCCGGCGGGTCGGCCCGCCGGCCGCGGTGGCCCCGATCAGCTCCGCCGTACCCGCAGGCCCAGGAAGGCCAGGCCCAGGCCGAGGCCGATGAGGACCAGGCCGGAGCCCAGGGGCAGGATGCGCAGGGCCGGTTCGGTGGAGGCGCCGGCCTGGGGCACCGTGTCCTGGGCGGTGGGGGTCAGCGGCTGCCGGGCGGGGTCGAGCCCGGCCTCCTCCGGGGTGTCGGAGGCGGCCGGGGTGCCGCCGGGCGGCTCGGCCTGCTCCGGCTCCTCCGGGTAGCCGTCCTGCGGGTCCGCGAGGGCGGGGGACCCGGTGATCCTGCCGGGATCGTCGTCGCCCTCCTCCACGGCGGCCGGACCCTCCGGCCGGCCCGGCCGCATCCTGCCCTCACCGGCGCGGCTCCCGGCCCGCGAGGGCTCGGCGGCGGACGCGGACGCGCGCAGGCCGGAGGCGTGCGCGGCCGGGGAGACGGACACGGGGGGCCGGCCCGGGGGCGCGGACGCGTCCGGCGGGGTGCTCTCCGCGCCGTAGGCGAGGGCCGCGCCGGAGACCGGCGTGGCCGTCACGAGGACGAGCAGCAGTCGTACGAGGCGCAGCGTGAGGCGCAGCCATGGCGTCACGTCGGTGACCTCCCGTAGCCCGGTCGTCGAACTCCGACAGAAAGCCAGCCTCACATTCCGGGATGTACAGGGCATTTCATATTGGGCCGACAGGTCTAAAGGGTGGATCAGCCCCATGAGGGGGCAGCACGGTGATGAGGTGGAGTCGTGCGAGAGAATGGCGGCATGGAGATGCCGAGGAACGAACGGTCGCCGGAGAATCCCCAGATTTTGGTCGTGGGCCAGGACGGCTTGGCGATCGGTGGCGGCGGGGACGAGGACTCCCGCGAGATTCCGGTGACGGAGCAGGTCGAGCAGCCGGCCAAGGTCATGCGGATCGGCAGCATGATCAAGCAGCTCCTGGAGGAGGTGCGGGTCGCCCCTCTGGACGAGGCCAGCCGGGTCCGGCTGAAGGAGATCCACGCCAGCTCGGTCAAGGAGCTGGAGGACGGCCTGGCGCCGGAGCTGGTCGAGGAGCTGGAGCGGCTGTCCCTGCCGTTCACCGACGAGGCGACCCCGAGCGACGCGGAACTGCGGATCGCGCAGGCCCAGTTGGTGGGATGGCTGGAGGGCCTGTTCCACGGCATCCAGACGACGCTGTTCGCCCAGCAGATGGCCGCGCGGGCGCAGCTCGAGCAGATGCGCCGCGCCCTCCCGCCGGGTGTGGGAGGCCCCGAGGGCGCCGAGGACCCCCGGGCCGGCGGCCGCTCGGGCGGGCCGTACCTGTAGGACGTACCTCCGGGCCGTACCGGAGCCCGTACCCGCGGGCCGTATCGGAAGGCGTACGAGCGAAAGGGCCCGGCGGACGACCGCCGGGCCCTTTCGCACGCGCCTCACCGGCGCCGGGGCGCTACTGCGGTTTGCCCGTCGAGACGCTCAGCTGCACGGTCTCGCTGCCCCTGGCGTCGAAATCGGTGCCCTCCGCGGGGAACTGGGACATGACCGTGCCGTCGCCCCAGGTGTTCTCGTCCACCTTCTTGATCTCGTACTTCCAGCCGGCGGCCTGGAAGCACGCCTTCACCGAGTCGATGTTCTTGTACTGGAAGTTCGGAAGCCGCACCTTTTTGGGATCGGTGTACGACTCCTGCGGCTCGGTGCACTCCGTCTTGTCGATCGTCCTCGACTTTTCGGGGCCGCGGTAGCCCGACGCGTGCGTCGACGGCGAGGCACTGGTGCGGCCGCCGCCCTTGTCGTCCTCGCCGCCGCTGTTCAGTCTCAGCGCGACGACCAGGCCGACGACCGCGACGAGCGACACGGCGATGGACCCGATGATCACCGGCTTGTTGCCCTTGCCGCCGCCCTGCGGGCCCTGGACCGCGGTCGGGGCCGTACCGGAGTACGGCGGCGGGGTCGCGTGGCCCTGCTGCCCGAACGCGACGGGCGGCGTCTGGTAGCCGCCCTGCTGCGGATAGCCGTAGGCGGGGGCGGGCGGCGGGGTGCCGTAGCCGTGCGGGGCCGGGGCCGGCTGGTACGGCGTCTGCACCGGGCCGGTGGGCGCCGGGGTCGCCTGGTCGACCGGCGGGAAGACGGCGGAGCCGACGCCCGAGCCGCTCTGCGTCGGCCCGGAGCCCGGCACGATGCTCGGCGCCGCCGCCTGGAAGGAGCCGGCGACGCGCAGGCACTCGTCCCGCATGGACTCGGCGGTCGGGAAGCGCTCGTTCGGGTTCTTCTTCAGCGCCCGCGCGACCAGCGCGTCCACGGCCGGCGGCAGCGCGCGGTTGACCGACGAAGGAGCCACCGGCTCCTCCTGCACGTGTGCGTAGGCGATCGCCAGCGGCGAGTCGGCGTCGAACGGCAGCCGCCCGGTGACCAGCTGGAACAGCATGATGCCGACCGAGTAGAGGTCGGAGCGGGCGTCCACCCCGCGGCCGAGGGCCTGCTCGGGCGAGAGGTACTGCGGGGTGCCGACGACCATGCCGGTCTGGGTCATGGAGGTGACCCCGGACTGCATGGCGCGGGCGATGCCGAAGTCCATGACCTTGACCACGCCGCGCCTGGTCATCATCACGTTGCCCGGCTTGATGTCGCGGTGGACCAGGCCCTTCTCGTGGCTGATCTCCAGCGCCGCCAGCACATCGGCGGTGATCTTCAGCGCCTTGTCGGCGGGCATCGCGCCGAACTGCCGGACGTCCTCGTCCAGGACCGAGCCCAGCGGGCGGCCCTCGACGTACTCCATGACGATGTACGGCGTCGTCATGCCGTCCACGTCGTCCTCGCCGGTGTCGAAGACGGAGACGATGTTGGTGTGCGTGAGCTTGGCCACGGCCTGGGCCTCGCGGCGGAAGCGCTCGCGGAAGGCCTGCTCCCGGCCCAGCTCCGTGTGCAGCGTCTTGATCGCGACCTGGCGGTCGAGCACGGCGTCGTACGCCAGGTGCACCGAGGCCATGCCGCCCTCACCGAGCAGGTCACGCAGCTGGTAGCGGCCGCCCGCCAGCGCGCGCCCCGTGTATCTGCCCTGTGCGCCGTCCTGGCTCATCTCTCCGTGTCCCCCATTGGCCGTCCGGCGCCGTCACTGAGCGGAACATGCCTTGATCGAATGTCTCATTCCCGGCCAAGTCTGCCCCAGGGCAGTGACACGTCAAGCGCGGTGCCCGTTCCGTGACCGTACGCGCAAGAAGCGTCGCGCAAGCGTTACAGCGCCCGTACGACCGGTACACAGAATTTGCACGAGAGCGCGTGCTACAGGTTTCATGACCGATCCGTCCGGGGCGTATCCCGGTAGCGGATCCGGACCGGCGGCCCCCGCGGAGGCTGTAGCGTGGCCGACGGAGACCGTGACAACACCGCGCGCACCGCGGGCAGAAACGACGGCGAGGACCGATGGCACAGACGCACAGCGCCCAGGGCCCGTCCGACCCCGAGGCGACTGGCGGCGGCATGTCCGAGACGCCGGAGATGTGGGGCAACGGCGGGCTCGTCGGCGACGGCCGGTACCGGCTGACCCACCGGCTGGGCCGCGGCGGCATGGCCGAGGTGTTCGCCGCCGAGGACGTCCGGCTCGGCCGCACGGTCGCCGTCAAGCTGCTGCGCGCCGACCTCGCCGAGGACCCGACCTCCAAGGCCCGCTTCACGCGCGAGGCCCAGTCGGTGGCCGGTCTCAACCACCACGCGATCGTCGCCGTGTACGACTCCGGCGAGGACTTCGTCGGCGGCCAGTCCGTGCCGTACATCGTGATGGAACTGGTCGAGGGCCGTACCATCCGCGACCTGCTGCTGAACGCCGAGGCGCCGGGCCCCGAGCAGGCCCTGATCATCGTCTCCGGGGTGCTGGAGGCGCTCGCCTACTCGCACCAGCACGGCATCGTGCACCGCGACATCAAGCCCGCCAACGTGATCATCACGGACAACGGCGCCGTCAAGGTCATGGACTTCGGCATCGCCCGCGCCCTGCACGGCGCGTCGACGACGATGACGCAGACCGGCATGGTCATGGGCACCCCGCAGTACCTCTCCCCGGAGCAGGCGCTCGGCAAGGCCGTGGACCACCGCTCCGACCTGTACGCGACCGGCTGCCTGCTGTACGAGCTGCTCGCGCTGCGACCCCCCTTCACCGGTGAGACCCCGCTGTCGGTGGTCTACCAGCACGTCCAGGACATCCCGACCCCGCCGTCCGAGGCCTCCGACGCCTGCCCGCCGGAGCTGGACGGCCTGGTCATGCGCTCGCTCGCCAAGGAGCCCGACGACCGGTTCCAGACGGCCGAGGAGATGCGCGGCCTGGTCCAGTACGGCCTGCAGATGCTGTACGACCAGGGCGGCCACACCGGCACCTGGAACACCGGCCCGGTGGCGGCGCACGACGGCCGGCACACCCCGGCGGCGGGCTTCGCGGGCACCACCGCGATGCAGCACCCCGGCGAGTTCGGCGCGGGCACCACGCAGATCCCGCAGCCGATCCTGCCCACCGGGTATGGCGACGACGGCGGTTTCGAGGGGCACGGCAACAAGGGCAGCGGCCGCGGCAAGCTGTGGATCCTGGCCGTCCTGGCGGTGATCGCGATCGCGGCGGGCGTCGCGATCGCGCTCAACCACAACAACGGCAACGCCGGCAGCCCCGGCGACGACGTCAAGCCCCGGACGTCGCACTCGAAGTCCACCAAGGACGAGACGGACTCCGCGACGCCGTCCGACGACTCCACCGACCGGCCCACGGACACGTCCACGAACACCGGCACGGGCACCGGCACCGGCTCCGACTGGTCGCCGTCCTACACGCCGTCGTCGACCCCGTCCCGCACCGCCACCTCCGACCCGACCGACGAGCCGACGGACCCGCAGACCTCGCAGGAGGAGACGGACCCGCAGACCAGTCCGACCCAGTCGACGGACCCGGCGGCCGGCGGCACCGACGGCGGCGCCACGGTCGGGGGCACGGACGGCGGCGCCACCGACGGCGCGGCCGGCGGCGACGGCACTTGAAGGCCACCGACGCCGACGCCCCCGCCGTCGCCCTGAGCGGGGGCGGGAGGCCCTGCGGTCACTCCACGAAGGCGTCGGACACCGCGTCGTACTCCCGGGTCCACCACACCGGGAGCGCCGAGGCGGCCGGGAACTGGCAGTCCGCGCGGGTGTCGCCGCGCTCGTAGTGCCAGCGCAGCATCCAGAAGTCGTTCAGGCGTTCCCACCACACCCGGTGCACGGCCGCGGCCAGCTCCGAGGGGGTCGCCCCGGCCGCGCGCCGGTACGCGCGCGCGTACGCCCGCACCTTGCGCAGATCCAGCGCGCCCACGGGCCGTACGAAGAAGATCACCGCGGCGCGCACGGCCTCCTCGGCGCGTGGCTGCACACCGAGCCGGTCCCAGTCGACGATGGCGGCCGGGGCGTCGTCCTTGTAGAGCAGGTTGAACGGGTGGAAGTCCCCGTGCACCCATCCCACCGGGCCGCCGCGCGGCGGGCGCCGGTGCGCGTGCTGCTCCAGGAGAGCGCGCCGTTCCAGTAACCGGTGGCGGGCCAGGGTGTCGAAGGCGTCGGCGGGGCGGTGCCGGCGGACGTGCCCGAGCAGGTCGTCGATGAGCGTGAAGGTGTCGGCCGGGTCGGCGCTCTCCACGGGGTGCGGGCTCGTCGCGGGGCGGGTGCGCCCCTTGGGGGGCATCACCCGCTCCAGACAGGCGTGTACGGCGCCCAGGAGCGCCCCCAGGCGCGCGCTCTCCGCCCGGGTGAGCTGGCCGCCGTGGCGGTGCCTGCCGTCGATCCAGGGGTGCAGGGCGTACGCGTGGCCGCCGACCACGGCGACCGTGCGGCCCTCGCGGTCGGCGAGCGGCGGGGCCACCGGCACCCCCAGGTCTGCCAGGCGCTGGGTGGCGCGGTGCCGGCGCTCGATCGCGGCCGGGTCGGCGGTGTCCGGGTCGAAGTGGTGTTTCAGGAAGTACCGGCCGCGGGTGGTGCTGACCCGGTAGCCCCGGTTGAGCAGGCCCTGGTCGACGGGTTCACAGGCGAGGGCGGAACCGGCGGCGTACAGGCGCAGCAGGGCGCCCAGAGGGAGCGCGTGGGAGGAAAGGGGTAAGACAGATGAGCGCGGCACGCGCCAGATGTTAGGGCACCTCAAGGGCCTGTGAGCTGGGCCTTGTCACAGGCAGTCATCGCCGATCGCATTCGGTCACGCGGCGCAACGGGCCGAAAAAGCGCCCCCGCGCCGCTACGGGCGCCGGGGACGGGCGCCGCGCTCCCCGTCCCTCCCGACGGGAATATCCATACATGTCCTTCTTGGTGTGCGAGGCGAGTGTCACAAGAAGGCTCTTCCCGTGTCCGGGGTCGCCGGGATAACGTGCCGTAGCTCCGGCCTCCTGCAAGGCTGTGACCAGCGGCCTTCCGGTCCTCGCGGATTTACTTGGAAATCCAAGCAAAAACGCAGGTCAGGAGGGGTTTCACAGAAATGTGGAGCACTGGGTAACGTAAAAGTCGCAGGGCGCTCGCCGGGGCACCTGTCACGCCTGTTCCCGGCCGAGTGGCACCCACCCCGTGCCCGGTGGTCGAAAACAGGTGAGCCGCACTGGCCTACCGGCAACCCCGGGGGCCGGAACGACGGAGGAGCACACGTGACCGTGGAGAGCAGTGCCGCGCGCAAGCCGCGACGCAGCGCCGCAGGCAAGGCCGGCACCACCGGCAGCAGGACCGGAGCCACCGGCACCAAGCGGACGACCCGCACCGCGAAGAAGAGCACCGACCCGGAACTCGTGCAGCTCCTGACGCCCGAGGGCGAGCGGGTCGCGAACGCCGAGTACGACGCGTACGTCGCCGGGATCACCCCCGACGAGCTGCGCGGCCTGTACCGCGACATGGTGCTCACCCGCCGCTTCGACGCCGAGGCCACCGCGCTGCAGCGCCAGGGCGAGCTGGGCCTGTGGGCCTCGCTGCTGGGCCAGGAGGCCGCGCAGATCGGCTCCGGCCGGGCCACCCGCGAGGACGACTACGTCTTCCCGACCTACCGCGAGCACGGCGTCGCCTGGTGCCGCGGGGTCGACCCGACCAACCTGCTCGGGATGTTCCGGGGTGTGAACAACGGCGGCTGGGACCCCAACAGCAACAACTTCCACCTCTACACGATCGTCATCGGCTCGCAGACGCTGCACGCCACCGGCTACGCGATGGGCGTGACCAAGGACGGCGCGGACTCGGCGGTCATCGCCTACTTCGGCGACGGCGCCTCCAGCCAGGGCGACGTGGCGGAGGCGTTCACCTTCTCCGCGGTCTACAACGCCCCCGTGGTGTTCTTCTGCCAGAACAACCAGTGGGCCATCTCCGAGCCCACCGAGAAGCAGAGCCGCGTCCCGCTGTACCAGCGCGCCCAGGGCTTCGGCTTCCCGGGCGTGCGGGTGGACGGCAACGATGTGCTGGCCTGCCTCGCGGTCACCAAGTGGGCGCTGGAGCGCGCCCGCAACGGCGAGGGCCCGACCCTGGTCGAGGCGTACACCTACCGCATGGGCGCCCACACCACCTCCGACGACCCCACCCGCTACCGGGGCGACGAGGAGCGCCTGGCCTGGGAGGCGAAGGACCCGATCCTGCGCCTGCGCCGGTACCTGGAGGCCGCAAACCACGCGGACGAGGGATTCTTCGCGGAACTCGAGACCGAGTCCGAGGCGTTGGGCAGGCGAGTGCGCGAAGCGGTCCGTGCCATGCCGGACCCGGACCGATTCGCCATCTTCGAGAACGTGTACGCGGACGGGCACGCGCTCGTCGACGAGGAGCGAGCCCAGTTCGCCGCCTACCAGGCGTCGTTCGCGGACGCAGAGGGGGTCTGATCATGGCAGCCGAGACCAAGAACCTGGCACTGGCCAAGGCGATCAACGAGTCGCTGCGCCGCGCCCTGGAGACGGACCCCAAGGTCCTCGTCATGGGCGAGGACGTCGGCAAGCTCGGCGGTGTCTTCCGGGTCACCGACGGCCTGCAGAAGGACTTCGGCGAGAGCCGGGTCATCGACACCCCGCTCGCCGAGTCCGGCATCGTCGGCGCCGCGATCGGCCTGGCCCTGCGTGGCTACCGCCCGGTCGTGGAGATCCAGTTCGACGGCTTCGTCTTCCCGGCCTACGACCAGATCGTCACCCAGCTCGCGAAGATGCACGCCCGCGCGCTCGGCAAGGTCAAGATGCCGGTCGTCATCCGCATCCCCTACGGCGGCGGCATCGGCGCGGTCGAGCACCACTCCGAGTCCCCCGAGGCGCTGTTCGCGCACGTGGCCGGCCTGAAGGTGGTCAGCCCCTCCAACGCCTCGGACGCGTACTGGATGATGCAGCAGGCCATCCAGAGCGACGACCCGGTGATCTACTTCGAGCCCAAGCGCCGCTACTGGGACAAGGGCGAGGTCGACACCGAGGCCATCCCCGCCCCGCTGCACAAGGCGCAGGTCGTCCGCGAGGGCACCGACCTCACCCTGGTCGCCTACGGCCCGATGGTGAAGCTCTGCCAGGAGGTCGCCGCCGCGGCCGCCGAGGAGGGCAAGTCCCTGGAGGTCGTGGACCTGCGCTCGGTCAGCCCCCTCGACTTCGACACCGTCCAGGCGTCGGTGGAGAAGACCCGCCGCCTGGTCGTCGTCCACGAGGCGCCGGTGTTCCTCGGCTCCGGCGCGGAGATCGCCGCCCGGATCACCGAGCGCTGCTTCTACCACCTGGAGGCCCCGGTGCTCCGGGTCGGCGGCTACCACGCCCCGTACCCGCCGGCGCGCCTGGAGGAGGAGTACCTGCCGGGCCTGGACCGGGTGCTCGACGCCGTCGACCGTGCCCTGGCGTACTGAGGAGAGGGTTCGTGACGACGATGACGGAAGCATCCGTACGCGAGTTCAAGATGCCCGACGTGGGCGAGGGACTCACCGAGGCCGAGATCCTCAAGTGGTACGTCCAGCCGGGTGACACGGTCACCGACGGCCAGGTGGTGTGCGAGGTCGAGACGGCCAAGGCGGCCGTCGAACTGCCCATCCCCTACGACGGTGTGGTGCGCGAGCTGCGCTTCCCCGAGGGCACCACGGTCGACGTTGGCACCGCCATCATCGCGGTGGACGTGTCGGGCGGCGCCCCGGCCGAGGCCCCCGCCGAGCAGGCGCAGGCGGCTCCCGCGGCCGCCGCGGAGAGCGTGAAGGCCGAGGAGGAGGCCAAGCCGCCGGCCCGCCAGCCCGTGCTGGTCGGTTACGGCGTGGCGACCACCTCGACCAAGCGCCGGCCGCGCAAGGGTCCCGAGGTGAAGGTCCCGGCGGCCGCCCAGGCCGTCCAGACCGAGCTGAACGGCCACGGCGCCCCCGCCGCCGTCCCCGCCGAGTCCCGGCCGTTGGCCAAGCCGCCGGTGCGCAAGCTGGCGAAGGACCTCGGCGTCGACCTCGCCACGGTCACCCCCTCCGGCCCCGACGGCGTCATCACCCGCGAGGACGTCCACGCGGCGGCGGCCCCCAAGGCCGCCGAGCCGGCCGTGACGGCCCCCGCGCCCGTGGCGGCCCCCGCGGCCGCCGCGCCGGTCGTGTCGCACGACGGCGCCCGGGAGACCCGCATCCCGGTCAAGGGCGTCCGCAAGGCGACGGCGCAGGCCATGATCGGCTCGGCCTTCACGGCCCCGCACGTCACGGAGTTCGTGACGGTGGACGTGACGCGCACGATGAAGCTGGTCGAGGAGCTGAAGCAGGACAAGGAGTTCCAGGGGCTGCGGGTCAACCCGCTGCTGCTGATCGCCAAGGCCCTGCTGGTCGCCATCAAGCGCAACCCGGACATCAACGCGTCCTGGGACGAGGCGAACCAGGAGATCGTGCTCAAGCACTACGTCAACCTGGGCATCGCGGCGGCCACCCCCCGTGGCCTGATCGTCCCCAACATCAAGGACGCGCACGACAAGACGCTCCCGCAGCTCGCGGAGTCGCTGGGCGAGCTGGTCGGCACGGCCCGCGAGGGCAGGACGTCCCCGGCGGCGATGCAGGGCGGCACGGTGACCATCACCAACGTCGGCGTCTTCGGCGTCGACACCGGTACGCCGATCCTCAACCCCGGCGAGTCCGCGATCCTCGCGGTCGGTGCGATCAAGCTCCAGCCGTGGGTCCACAAGGGCAAGGTGAAGCCGCGCCAGGTCACCACCCTCGCCCTCAGCTTCGACCACCGCCTGGTCGACGGCGAACTGGGCTCCAAGGTCCTCGCCGACGTGGCGGCGATCCTGGAGCAGCCGAAGCGACTGATCTCCTGGGCCTGATACCCCAGGAGGAGTAGCGAAGCCCTGGAGGGGACGGCCGCAAGTTCCAGTTGCGACCGCCCCCTCCGGCTTTTTCTCCGGGTCGTCAGACCCGGCCGAGGGAAGATCGCCGATTCCGCTGGCGTTCCGCAACGCGACGGGCCTGCCGCGGAGTTGCGGCGGGCCCGTCGGGGTGTGCTGGGTGGGTGTCAGCCGAGCTTGGCGAAGCCGTAGCTGAGGAGCTTCTTGGCGTCCGACTCGCGCTGCGGGATGGACGTGGAGGCGAGGACGGTGCCGATGACCGTCTTGCCGTTGCGGGTCGCGGCGAAGACGAGGCAGTACTTCGCCTCGGGGCCGGAGCCGGTCTTCACGCCGATGGTGCCGCTGTAGCTGCTGAGCAGGCCGTTGGTGTTGGTCCACGTGCCCATGGTGCGGGTGCTGCCCGTCTTGGTGATCGTCTTCGCCGTGTACGACTTCGTCTTGACGATCGTGCGGAACGTGGAGCTCTTCATCGCGCTGCTGGCGATCTTCGTCAGGTCGCGCGGCGTCGAGTAGTTGGCACCGCTGCCGATGCCGTCGAACGAGTCGAAGTGGGTGTTCTTCAGACCCAGGTTCTTGGCGGCGGTGTTCATCTTGCCGATGAAGTTGGCCACGCGCTTGGCGCGGGTCGAGCCGGTGCCGTACTTGTCGGCCAGCGCGTAGGCCGCGTCGCAGCCGGACGGCAGCATCAGCCCGTACAGCAGCTGGCGGACGGTGACCTTGTCGCCGACGATCAGGTGCGCGGACGAGGCGCCCTTCGAGACGATGTAGTCGCTGTACGCCTTCTGGATCGTCACCTTCGAGTCGAGGTTCAGGTTCGACTGCGCGAGCACGACCTTCGCGGTCATGATCTTGGTGGTGGAGCCCGTGGAGCGCTTGGTGTCCGCCGCCTTGGTGAACAGGCTGGAGCCGCTCGAGTTGTTCATGACGTAGCCACCCTTGGCCACGATCGAGGGCGCGGTGACGGCCTGCGCGGGCGCCGCGGTGAGGGCCCCGGTGGCGAGCATCGCGGCCGAGGTGACGGCGACGGCGGTGGCTCGGCGGATACGGCGGGTGCCCTTGATGCCGGTAATCAAAGTGAAATACCCCGATTGTCTTCGAATGCCCCTGGTATGCGGCCGAGTTGGACTGCCAAGCGAGTGGGGCCGCACGTGTGCGACACGTAAGTAGCACAGAAGGTTGTACGGGCGCTGGGTGAGATCTGCGTCACGTCCACATGCCGGACCGGCCTCACGCATGCGTACGCGTTGTATCTATCCTGTGGGCATGGCCACGCCAGTGAAACAACCCCCCGCCGCCGACCGCGTCTACACCCACGTCAAGCAGGCCGTACTGGACCGTCGCTACGAGGGCGGCACGCTGCTCACCGAGGGGGAGCTGGCCGACGCCGTGGGGGTCTCCCGCACGCCCGTCCGCGAGGCGCTGCTGCGGCTCGAGGTGGAGGGCCTGATCCGGCTGTACCCCAAGAAGGGCGCCCTGGTCCTGCCGGTCTCCGCGCAGGAGATCGCCGACGTGGTGGAGACCCGGCTGCTGGTGGAGGAGCACGCGGCCCGCAAGGCCGTACCCGCCCCGCCCGCGCTGCTGGAACGGCTGGCGGAACTGCTGGAGCGGCAGAAGGGTGAAGCCGCGGCCGGCGACTTCGCTGCCGCCGCGAAGACCGACCGCTGCTTCCACGCCGAGATCGTGCGCAGCGGCGGCAACGAGATCCTCTCCCGCCTCTACGACCAGCTGCGCGACCGCCAGCTGCGGATGGGCGTCGCGGTCATGCACTCCCACCCCGACCGGATCGCCAAGACCCTCGCCGAGCACGAGGAGATCCTGGACGCGCTGCGCTCCGGGGACGCGGAGGCCGCCGTGGGCGTCGTGCACCGGCACGTGGGCTGGTTCTCGCACCTCGCGCGGGGTGAGGTCCGATGAGCAACGCCACCCTGCCGGGTGACCCCGAGGGCGGCCGGCGCGCCGTCGCGGTGTGGTCCATAGGCGTCGCCGTCTACTTCGTCGCCGTCATCTTCCGCACCTCCCTGGGCGTGGCCGGCCTGGACGCCGCCGACCGCTTCCACGTGGGCGCCTCCGCACTCTCCACCTTCTCGATCCTCCAGCTGCTGGTCTACGCGGGCATGCAGATACCCGTGGGCCTGCTGGTGGACCGGCTCGGCACCAAGCGGGTGCTGAGCATCGGCGCGGTGCTGTTCACCGCGGGCCAGCTCGGCTTCGCCTTCTCCGCCTCCTACGGCACGGCCCTGGCCTCGCGCGCGCTGCTCGGCTGCGGCGACGCCATGACCTTCATCAGCGTGCTGCGCCTCGGCACCCGCTGGTTCCCCGCCCGGCGCGGCCCGCTGGTCGCGCAGCTCGCCGGTCTGGTCGGCATGGCGGGCAACCTCGTCTCCACCCTCGTCATCGCCCGGCTGCTGCACGGCATCGGCTGGACCCCCGCCTTCGCGGGCAGCGCGGTGGCCGGTGCGGTCGTCCTGGTGCTGACCCTGCTGTTCCTCAAGGACCACCCCGAGGGGCACGAGCCCGAGCCGTTCCCGCACCGGGGCTCCGCCTACGTGCGCCGGCAGATCGCGGCGTCCTGGCGGGAGCCCGGCACCCGGCTCGGTCTGTGGGTGCACTTCACCACCCAGTTCCCGGCGATGGTGTTCCTGCTGCTGTGGGGCCTGCCGTTCCTGGTCCAGGCACAGGGCCTGAGCCGGGCCAAGGCCGGCGACCTGCTGACCCTGGTCGTGCTGTCCAACATGGTGATCGGCCTGGTCTACGGCCAGATCGTCGCCAGGCACCACCGGGCCCGGCTGCCGCTGGCCCTCGGCACCGTCGCGGCGACCGCGGCGCTGTGGGCGCTCACCCTGGCCTGGCCCGGCGCCCACGCCCCGATGGGGCTGCTGCTGACCTTGTGCGTGGTCCTCGGCGCGTGTGGCCCGGCCTCGATGCTCGGCTTCGACTTCGCCCGCCCCGCCAACCCGCCCGAGCGGCAGGGCACCGCCTCCGGGATCACCAACATGGGCGGGTTCATCGCCTCGATGACGACCCTGTTCGCGATCGGCGTCCTGCTCGACGCCACGGGCGACGACTACACGGTGGCCTTCTCGGCCGTGTTCCTCCTCCAGGCGCTGGGCGTCAGCCAGATCCTCCGCCTGCGCGGCCGCGCGGCCCGCCGCGAGCGGGAGCGCCTGGTGGCCAGCCGGGTGGAGGCGGTACACGTACCGGCGTGAGCCGGGCCCTCCCGGCCCGCGGGCGGTCTGCCCCGAGCGGGAGGAGGGCGTGCCGGGCCGTCGGCGCGTGGAGGTGATGCGCCTGCCGGCGTGAGCCGGCCTTCCCTGGCCCGCTGTACAACCTGAGTCGGCTCTCCCCGCGCGCGGGTGGGCGGTGTGCCGCGCGGGGGAGGTGAGAGCGCCGGGCGGAGGCGTTGCGCCTGCCGGCGTGGGTCGGCCTTCCCGGCCCGCCGTATCGGCATGGTCTGGTCTTCCCGGCCCGCAGTGCCGGGCTGAGTCGGCTCTCCCCGCGCGCGGGCGGACGGAATGCCGCGCGGGGGAGGTGAGAGCGCCGGGCGGAGGCGTTGCGCCTGCCGGCGTGGGTCGGCCTTCCCGGCCCGCCGTATCGGCATGGTCTGGCCTTCCCGGCCCGCAGTGCCGGGCTGAGTCGGCTCTCCCGGCTCGCGGGTGGGCGGTGTGCCGCGCGGGAGCGGGAGCGTCCGGTGGCCGGCCGGGTGCGGGCGGTGCCGGCGTGACCCAGCCGCTCAGCCGCTGCCGGCCCGTGGCCGCCGCCTCGCGGCCTGCTGCCGCCCCCAGCCGCCACGCCTCAGGCGGCCACCGGTACGAGGGTGAGGTAGGCGAGGCCGAGGACACCCCGGTAGGTCATCCACTGCTGCCGGTGCCGGTCGAGGCGTTCGCGGGTCGTCGTGGCCAGGGGATGGTCCGGGTGCCCGGCGAGCCATACCTCCGCGTCCGCCTGGTACGCCGACTCGAACTCCTCCCACTCGTCCGGGCCCGCCGTCTCGGTCCACTCGGGCCGGAAACCGGCCGCGACCGCGAGATCGAGCAGGGTGCCCAGGTCGTGGTGGTCGCCGGCGGACGCGCCAGGCCACATCCCGGCCAGCTCCGCCTCCGTCGGTGGCCGCTGCCAGAACCCCTCGCCGAGCAGCACCCGCCCACCGTCGGCCACCAGCCGCCGCAGCTCCCGCAGCGCCTCCGCGGTGGGCGGCTCGGCCGTGCTCAGCGCCTGGCTCGCACCCAGGCAGAGCACCAGGTCCGCCGGGCCCCGCCGGGTGCCCGTGGCGGACTCCTGGACGAACTCCACGCGATCCGCCAGACCTCGCGCCGCCGCGTTCCGCCGGCCCCGCTCCAGGTCCTGGCCGCCCAGGTCGACGCCGACCCCGCGCGCTCCCGGCACCGCCTCCAGCAGGCGCAGCATCAGCTCGCCCCAGCCGCAGCCGACGTCCAGCACCCGGCCGGGCCCGGTGGCGGCGAGGCGCCGGACCATGGCGCCCGCGCGGGCCTCCGAGAGCGGGCCGTGGAAGCTGAGGCGGGTCAGCCGGGGCGGGAGGTCGTCGGTGGGCGGGAGCGCCGCGCTGTCGGTCATGCCGGGCACGCTAGTTCCGGCACCGGGGCGCCGGTACCGGATTTCCGCCGGGGGCGGGCCCGTGGCGGCACGTGGCACCCGGGCGCCGGGCCGGGGCGTCGGCACTGGATCTGCACCCCGGACGGCCCTGTGGCGGCACGTGGCGCCCGGGCGCCGGGTCCGAGCGCCGGCACCGGCTTTCCGCCGCGGACGGCCCCGCGGGGGCGCGTGGCACCCGAGCGCCGGGCCGGGGCCCCGGCTCCCGGTTTCCGCCGGGGGCGGGCCCGTGGCGGCACACCGGACCGCCGCCCTACGGCGTCACCGTGAAGTTCCGCAGGATCGCCGCCGCCAGATCCGGGTCGCCCTCCGTCTTGATCCGGTCCGCGACCGCCTCCGGGGTGACCCGGCCGCAGGCCAGCCGGACGTAGGTCTCCCAGTCGAGGGTGAGCGCCGCGGCCGGGCCGAGCGCGGGAGCGGTCTCCAGGGTGCCCCGGCCCTGGATGTCGACCCGGATGGTGCGCAGGAACTCGACGGGCCCGTGCACGTCGAAGACGACCGCCGAGCTGCGCGGCGCGTCCGCGTCCTTGGCGACCACGTCGGGGAGCGCGGCCAGCAGCACGTCACGGGTGACGAGCGCGCCCGGGGAGTCGAGGTTGCCGGGGCGGCCGAGGGCCGTGCGCAGGTCCTGCTCGTGCACCCACACGTCGAAGGCGCGGGCCCGCATGGCCTGTTCCAGGGTGATGTCGGAACCCATCGGGCCGCGCACCTTGGTGCCGGGGTCGCGCGACTCGTTGCGCAGCTGGCGGTTGCGGCGGATGACCGTGTACTCCAGCTCGGACGTCATCTCCGGCGCCGTGTGGTGGCGCCGGACGTCGACCTGCATCTCGTTGTACCGCTGGTGCTCGTTGGTGACGTGGAAGAGGTCGCGGGGCAGCGTGTGGATCGGCCGCGGGTCGCCGAGCATCTCGCAGTCCAGGCCGATCACATGCGACACGACGTCACGGACCGACCAGCCCGGGCACGGCGTCCGCCGGTTCCACTCCCCCTCCGCGAGCGGGACCACGAGCTCGGATATCGCTTCGATGGAGTGGGTCCAGGCGTCGGCGTAGGGCTGGAGGGTGGGATGCAGACTCACGGAACAGGACCCCTCGGCGGTCGGTACACGGGCAGGTTGTGGCAGCGTTGCCAGCGGGAGGTGGCTGCACTCGGCGGTGTCTTGGGACTCCCCCAGTTCTCGGCTGGGCTCGAACCGGGGGGACCCCCAAGTTACGCTGCTGTGAGGCACCCCGGCAGTGCTTTCGTGTGACGATCGTAGGCCCGTGTGGACAACTCGAATGCCAGGACGGTGGTAGTGTGCGCGCCTCGCTGATCCAGATCGCCGTGGACGAGGACGAATCGGTTGCCTCCCGGCGGCAGCGGGCGGCCTCGCTCGTGCGTGACCAGGCCGGGTCCGACCTCGTGGTCCTGCCCGAACTGTGGACCACCGGAGCCTTCGCCTACGAGGAGTTCGCCACCGAGGCCGAGCCGCTCGAAGGCCCCACCTACGAGGTCATGGCCAAGGCCGCGAGCGACGCGGGCGTGTGGCTGCACGCGGGCTCGATCCCCGAACGCGACCCCGAAGGCCCGCTCTACAACACCTCCCTCGTCTTCTCGCCCTCCGGTGACCTCGCCGCCGCCTACCGGAAGATCCACCGGTTCGGCTTCGACAAGGGCGAGGCCGTGCTGATGGGCGCCGGACGCGGGCCGGTGACGGTCCGTCTGCCGGACACCACCGTCGGCCTGGCCACCTGCTACGACCTCCGCTTCCCCGAACTCTTCCGCTCCCTCGTCGACGCCGGCGCCGAGACGCTGGTGATCCCGGCGGGCTGGCCCGAGCGGCGACGCGCGCACTGGACGCTGCTGGCCCAGGCACGGGCGGTGGAGAACCAGGCGTTCGTGCTCGCGTGTGGAACGGCCGGGACGCACGCCGGAGTTCCCCAGGCGGGTCACTCGATCGTGGTGGACCCCTGGGGTGAGGTGCTGGCCGAGGCGGGCGCCGGCGAGGAGGTCCTCACCGTCGACCTGGACCCGGCGAAGCCGGCCGCCACCCGCGAGCAGTTCCCGGCCCTGAAGGACCGGGTCCTGGGCCTGGCACCCCCGCGCCGCTGACGCGCGGTCAGGCACCCTCAGCCGCCGTCGGGCCTCGTCCGCCGCCGCCGGGCGCGGTCAGTCGTCGTCGTCCCGCTCCCTCTGCGCCAGGTGGATCACGCACACCGCCACCGCGATCAGCAGCGCCGGGTCCGCGTCGTCGCGCACGATGTCGACGCCGTAGGTGTCCCGCACGGTCAGCCAGCGGCGGGAGACGACGGCGAGCAGCTCCCCGTCGTACTCGATGGCGAACTCGTGGTCGAGGATCCGGCCGCTGACGTCCAGGTCGGTGCCGTCGACCAGGGAGACCCGGTAGTGGTGGCGCAGCAGGGACAGCCGCTTGCGCCTGATGGTGGCCAGCCCCTCGCCGTCCCGCTCGATCACCATCGTGTCGCGCAGGGCGAACATCTTCTGGTGGATGTCGATCAGGACGCGCCCCTGGGCGTCCTTCAGCTCGAAGGTGTCCCGCAGCCGCATCGCCTTGCCGTCGACGAGGAAGACCTTCCGGCCGTGCTCGTCCTCGATCCAGTAGTCGTCACCGATGCCGAGGAGCCGGTCGCGCACGAGGAATCTCATGTCCATAGCGCTTCCCCGGCGAGGCGTGATCGTCACACGTTCCCGCGCCGCCGGAGCTGACCGTCCGCCACCGTCCACCGGGACTCCGGGTGGCCCCGCGGTGAACTTCCCGTGCCCGCGCGCCGGCCGGCCAACCATGGGCCAAACCCTCGGGTCGAACGAGACGACCGCGCCGAACACGGCGGCACACGTACGGCTCTTCCGGAGGTTCCCCCATGTCCTCTCGTCCCGCCCGCCGCGGGCCGGCCCGCGCCCTTCCGGCGCTGGCCCTCGCCCTCGGCACCGCCCTGGCCGTACCGCTCACCACGGCGGTACCCGCCGGCGCTGCGACGCGGCCGGCCACGGCCGAGGTCAACCGGTACGGCTGGCAGCTCGCCTACCGGGCCGCCGCCGGCCAGACCAACAAGGTCGCCGTCACCGCGTCCCTGACCGGCGGAAGCGGCCCCGGCATCACCTACCTGATCGACGACGTCGTCCCGATCGTGGCGGGCCGCGGCTGCGTCCACCCCGACGGCTCCGACGCCACCAAGGTCTCCTGCGCCGTCACCGCCGAGGACAGCCAGGACCCCTACCCGGCCCTGACGATGGACCTCGGCGACCGCGCGGACACCGTCACCTACGCCAACGCCACCGGCCAGGTGTACTGCTTCGCCCGGATCTCCCTGGGCCCCGGCGACGACCGGCTCACCGACACCGGGCGCCTGGACGGCAACGCCGTCGCGGGCGACGCAGGGAACGACACCCTCACGGTGGGCAAGCTGGGGCTGGCCTCGGGCGGTGACGGCGACGACACGATCGACGCGACCGGCGACCTGGTCATCGCCCACGGCGGCAAGGGCGACGACGTGCTGCGTGGCGGCGCGGCCGGGCAGGACCTGTGGGGCGACGACGGCGACGACGGGATCCTCGGCGGCGCGGGCACCGACACGCTGCACGGCGGCCGGGGCGACGACGTCCTGTACGGCAACGGCGGGGACGACCACCTGTACGGCAACAGCGGAGACGACCGGCTCTACGGCGGCCCCGGCCGTGACACCCTGTCCGGCGGCCCCGGCAGGGACGTCGTCCACCAGGGCTGACCCGGGGCGACCCGCGCTGCCACGGCCCGGCCCTGCTGCCGGCACCGGGTGGCACCCTGGGAGCCATGACCGACTCCGCACCCCGACGCGTCCGCGTCCGCGCCCCCGAGCTGGTCGGCAAGGGCGGCTGGCTGAACACGGGCGGCACCCCGTACACCCTGTCCGACCTGCGCGGTCGCATCGTCGTACTGGATTTTTGGACCTTCTGCTGCATCAACTGCCTGCACGTCCTGGACGAGTTGCGGGAGCTGGAGGAGAAGCACCGGGACACGGTCGTGGTGGTCGGGGTGCACTCGCCGAAGTTCGTGCACGAGGCCGAGCACGAGGCGGTCGTGGACGCGGTGGAGCGGTACGGGGTGGAGCACCCTGTGCTGGACGATCCCGAGCTGGCCACCTGGAAGCAGTACGCGGTCCGGGCGTGGCCGACGCTCGTCGTCGTCGATCCCGAGGGGTACGTGGTCGCCCAGCACGCCGGTGAGGGGCATGCGCACGCCATCGAGCGGCTGGTCGGGGAGCTGGAGGCCGAGCACGCGGCCAAGGGCACCCTGCGCCGCGGCGACGGGCCCTACGTGCCGCCGGAGCCCGAGCCGACGGTGCTGCGCTTTCCCGGCAAGGCGCTGCTGCTGCCCGGCGGGACGTTCCTGGTCAGCGACACCACCCGGCACCAGCTGGTGGAGCTGGCCGCGGACGCCGAGACGGTCGTGCGGCGGATCGGCAACGGGGCGCGCGGGTTCGCCGACGGCGGTCCGGGGCGGGCCTCCTTCAGCGAGCCGCAGGGGCTCGCGCTGACCGAGGACGGGGCGGCAGTGGTCGTCGCGGACACCGTCAACCACGCGCTGCGCCGGCTCGACCTGGCCACCGGCGAGGTGACCACGGCGGCCGGCACCGGCCGGCAGTGGTGGCGGGGCTCCGCCACCTCGGGGCCGGCCCGTGAGGTGGACCTGTCCTCGCCGTGGGACGTGGCCGTCTTCGGCGGCCGGGTGTGGATCGCCATGGCGGGCGTCCACCAGCTGTGGACGTACGACCCGGTGGCGGGGACCGTCGCGGTGGCGGCCGGCACCACCAACGAGGGTCTGGTGGACGGCCCGGGAGCCGAGGCGTGGTTCGCGCAGCCCTCAGGTCTCGCGGCCACCGCGGACCGGCTCTGGCTGGCCGACTCCGAGACCTCCGCCCTGCGCTGGGTGGACCTGGACGGAGTCGTCCACACGGCCGTCGGTACCGGCCTGTTCGACTTCGGGCACCGCGACGGCGCCGCCGGGCAGGCCCTGTTGCAGCACCCACTGGGCGTCACCGTGCTCCCGGACGGCTCGGTGGCGGTCGCGGACACCTACAACCACGCGCTGCGCCGCTACGACCCGGCCACCGGCGAGGTCAGCACGCTGGCCACGGATCTGCGCGAGCCCAGCGACGCGGTGGTGGCCGGTGAGGACATCGTGGTCGTGGAGTCGGCCCGGCACCGGCTGACCCGGCTGCGGCTGCCCGAGGAGGCGGTGCGGGTGGAGGCGGTCGCGCACCGCACCGCGCGCGAGGCGACCGAGGTCGCCCCGGGCCGATTGCGCCTCGACGTGGTCTTCCGGGCGCCCGCCGGGCAGAAGCTGGACGACCGCCACGGTCCCTCGACCCGGTTGCTGGTCTCCGCGACGCCGCCCGGGCTGCTGAGCGGGGGCGAAGGCGCGGGCACTGATCTGGCGCGCGAGCTGGAGCTGGACCCGGCCGTCGCGGAGGGCGTGCTGCACGTGTCGGCCATGGCGGCCTCGTGCGACGACGACCCGGCGAACGAGTACCCCGCCTGCCATGTGCACCAGCAGGACTGGGGTGTTCCGGTGCGCCTCGTCGAGGGCGGCACCGACCGGCTGCCGCTCGTCCTCGCCGGGATGGACGAGCGGTAGCCGGGGTGTCTCAGACGCCGTAGCCGTTGGTGTAGCCGTCGTGGTGATGGTGGTGGTGGGGTTCCTCCTCGACCACCGGCGTCGTCGGCGGGACGACGACCCGCCTGCGCCGGGCGATGCCGCTGAACGTGGCGACGCCGATGAGACCGACTGCCATCAGGATGATGCCGACGAGGTCGAGGTTGACCCCCTGCATGTGCCAGTCGGTCGCGAACGTGAGGATGGCTCCCACGGCGATGAGGATGATGCACCCGCCGAGGCCCATAAGTCGTCGCCTCCCCTTCCGGTTCCGGGATTTCCGGTGCCGTCCGGGTACCCGGTGCCGCCCCGAGCATGCTCGGGGCGGTATTGACGGGCGCTCAGATCACGTCGACGTAGTCCTCGCGGCCGGAACGGAGGGGGACGGCTGGCCTGGGAGCTCAGCTCTCCAGGAACGTCGTGAGCGCGTTGGCCAGCAGGAACGGGTCGTCCGCGCCGCACAGTTCGCGGGCGCTGTGCATGGACAGGATGGCGACGCCGATGTCGACCGTCCGGATGCCGTGCCGGGCTGCGGTGATCGGGCCGATGGTGGTGCCGCAGGGCATGGAGTTGTTGGAGACGAAGGTCTGCAGCGGCACGCCCGCCTGCTCGCAGGCGGCGGCGAACACCGCCCGGCCCGAACCGTCCGTGGCGTAGCGGTTGTTGACGTTGACCTTGAGGATCGGGCCGCCGTTGACCCGCGGGTGGTGCGTGGGGTCGTGGCGCTCGGCGTAGTTGGGGTGGACGGCGTGGCCGGTGTCGGAGGACAGGCAGACCGTGCCGGCGAAGGCGCGGGCCCGGTCCTCGAAGGTGCCGCCGCGGGCGAACACCGAGCGTTCCAGCACGGTGCCGAGCAGCGGGCCGTCGGCGCCGGTGTCGGACTGGGAGCCGTTCTCCTCGTGGTCGAAGGCGGCCAGCACCGGGATGTGGCCGAGCGCGGCGCCGGAGGTCGCGGCGGCGGCGAGGGCGGCGGCCCCGGCGTGCACGGAGAGCAGGTTGTCCATCCGGGGGCCCGCGACGAGTTCCTGGTCGCGACCGAGGTAGGCGGGCTGTTCCACCGGGTGGGTCATCAGGTCCCAGCCGGCCACCGAGCCGGGCGTGACACCGGCCTCGGCCTCCAGGAAGGCGATGAGGTCGCCCTCGCGGGGGTCGTCGCCGAGGCCCCAGACGGGCTGGAGGTGGCGCTGCTTGTCGAGCTTGAGGCCGTCGGAGGTGACGGTGCGGTCCAGGTGGATGGCGAGCTGGGGGACGCGCAGCAGCGGCCGGGCCACGTCGACGAGGACGGTGGAGCCGTCGCGCAGGGTGAGCCGGCCGGCCAGGCCGAGGTCGCGGTCGAGCCAGGAGTTCAGCAGCGGGCCGCCGTAGATCTCGACGGCGACCTGCCGCCAGCCGTGGGCGCCGCTGTCGGGCTGCGGCTTGACGCGCAGGTTGGGCGAGTCGGTGTGCGCGCCGACGATGTGGAAGGGGGTGTGGGGGGCGGCGCCGTCGGGGACGTACCAGGCGATGATCGCCCCGCCGCGCAGCACGTACCGGCCGCCGCTCGTCCCGTCCCAGGCGTCCGTCTCTGCGACCTGCCGGAAACCCGCCTTCTCCAGCCGCTCGGCGGTGTTCGCCACGGCGTGGTACGGCGACGGGCTCGCCGCCAGGAAGGACATCAGGTCGTCGGTGTGGCCGCGGTCGAAGCGGGCTGGTGCGCTCATGGGGCTTACCTTAACGACGTGCGAGGGCCCGCTCCCGGTACGGGAGCGGGCCCACGGCGACGGTGGAGGGGGGCGGATCCGGTCCTTCTGGAAGAAGCGGAATCCTTAGAACGCGGCCTCGTCCAGCTCCATCAGGTCGAGGTCGACGCCCTCGGACACCTTGCGGGCCAGGGTGACGCCCGGAAGGACGTTGGCCGCGAAGAACTTCGCCGCCGCGATCTTGCCGGTGTAGAAGGCCTTGTCCTTGGAGGAGGCCGTCTGGAGCTTCTCGGCGGCGATGGCGGCGCCCCGCAGCAGCAGGTAGCCGACGATCACGTCACCGGAGGCGAGCAGCAGGCGGGTGGTGTTCAGGCCCACCTTGTAGATGTTCTTGACGTCCTGCTCGGTGGCGGCGAGGTCGGTCAGCATCAGGCCGACGATGGCCTCCAGCTCGACGGCGGCCTTGGCGAGGTGCTCGCGGGCGCCGGCCAGCTCCTCGCCGCCGGTGCCGAGCGCCAGGAACTTCTTGATGTCCTCGGCGAGGGAGTTCAGCGCCGCGCCCTGGTTGCGGACGATCTTCCGGAAGAAGAAGTCCTGGCCCTGGATGGCGGTGGTGCCCTCGTAGAGGGTGTCGATCTTGGCGTCGCGGATGTACTGCTCGATCGGGTACTCCTGCAGGAAGCCCGAGCCGCCGAAGGTCTGCAGCGACTGGGCGAGCTGCTCGTAGCCCTTCTCGGAGCCGTAGCCCTTGACGATCGGCAGGAGCAGGTCGTTCAGCGCGTGCTCGGCCTTGGCGTCCTCGCCGTTCGCCTCCTTGACGGCGATCGCGTCCTGGACCGAGGCGGTGTGGAGGACGAGGGCGCGCATGCCCTCGGCGTACGCCTTCTGCGTCATCAGCGAGCGGCGGACGTCGGGGTGGTGGGTGATGGTGACCTTGGGCGCGGCCTTGTCCATGAAGTTCGCCAGGTCGGGGCCCTGGACGCGCTCCTTGGCGTACTCCAGGGCGTTCAGGTAGCCGGTGGAGAGCGTGGAGATCGCCTTCGTGCCGACCATCATGCGGGCGAACTCGATGATGCGGAACATCTGGCGGATGCCGTCGTGCTTGTCGCCGATCAGCCAGCCCTTGGCGGGGTGGCGGTCGCCGAAGGTCATCTCGCAGGTGTTGGAGGCCTTCAGGCCCATCTTGTGCTCGACGTTGGTGGCGTAGACGCCGTTGCGCTCGCCCAGCTCGCCGGTCTCGAAGTCGAAGAGGTACTTCGGGACGAGGAAGAGGGACAGGCCCTTGGTGCCGGGCCCCGCGCCCTCGGGGCGGGCGAGGACGTAGTGGAGGATGTTCTCCTCCATGTCGTGCTCACCGGACGTGATGAAGCGCTTGACGCCCTCGATGTGCCAGGAACCGTCCTCCTGCTGGACGGCCTTGGTGCGGCCGGCGCCGACGTCGGAACCGGCGTCGGGCTCGGTGAGCACCATGGTGGAGCCCCAGGTGCGCTCGACGGCGATCTGGGCGATCTTCTTCTGGACGTCGTTGCCCTCGTCGTAGAGGATGCCGGCGAACGCCGGGCCGGAGGAGTACATCCACACGGCCGGGTTCGAGCCGAGGATCAGCTCCGCGTACGCCCAGATCAGGGACGGGGGAGCCGTCGTGCCGCCGATGCCCTCGGGCAGGCCGAGCCGCCAGTACTCGGAGTCCATGAAGGCCTTGTAGCTCTTCTTGAAGGACGCGGGGACCGGAGCGGTGTTCGTCTCGGGGTCGAAGACCGGCGGGTTGCGGTCCGCGTCGGCGAAGGACTCGGCCAGCTCGTTCTCGGCGAGCCGGGTCAGCTCCTCCAGGACGCTCTTGGCGGTCTCCGTGTCCATCTCCTCGAACGGACCGGTGCCGTAGAGCTTGTCGCGGCCGAGTACTTCGAAGAGGTTGAACTCGATGTCGCGGAGATTGGACTTGTAGTGCCCCATGGTGACGGCTCCGTTAGGACTCGGCGAGGCACTGTCTCCTCGCATCTGGTTCACGTACCAACAAGTTTCTCCGATGATGCTACCCGTCGGTAATAAGACGCAAGCCCGATCCGGTCATCTGTGACTGAGTACTCTTCTGCGCATGTACGGCTACGACCAGAACGCCGGCGCTCAGCAGCAGTACGCCGCCCCCCAGCAGCCGATGGCCGGCGGCTACGGGCAGCAGCCGCCGCTGTATCCCGAGCCGTCCCCGCCCTCGCTCGCGGACGCGGTGCGCGCCTTCACCACCGGGCAGATGTCCGCCGAGGACTTCCAGCAGATCTTCGCCACGTCGAAGGTGTACTGTCCGCGCGGTGACACCCCGGGCTTCCTCGCCCTGCACAACACCCAGCAGCCGGTGATCCCCATGTTCACCTCGCTGAAGGAGCTGCGGCGGTACGCGGGCAAGGAGTCCAAGTACTTCGTGATCACCGGTGCCGAGGTGATCGACCTGCTGCCGACCGGCTACGGCTTCGTCGTGGACATGGAGGGCGAGCACCGGATGGTGTTCGACGCCAAGGCGGTCGAGCAGATGGTCGACTTCGCGATGCGCCGCATGTACGGCTGACCGGCCGCCCCGCTCGATGGAGAGCCCGGAGGGAATGCCCTCCGGGCTCTCTCTGTTGTGGGGTAGCAGAAAGTTCAACGCTCAACTAAACTGGGCGTACAAGGAGGTCCCACCATGCCTGCAGTGACCGTCGAGAACCCGTTGACGCTGCCCCGCGTGACCGCTCCCGCCGACGCCGTGGCCCGCCCCGTGCTGACCGTGACGACCGCTCCGAGCGGCTTCGAGGGCGAGGGTTTCCCGGTGCGCCGCGCGTTCGCCGGGATCAACTACCGCCACCTCGACCCGTTCATCATGATGGACCAGATGGGCGAGGTGGACTACGCGCCGGGCGAGCCCAAGGGCACCCCCTGGCACCCGCACCGTGGCTTCGAGACCGTCACCTACATCATCGACGGGACCTTCGACCACCAGGACTCCAACGGCGGTGGCGGCACCATCACCAACGGCGACACCCAGTGGATGACGGCGGGCTCCGGCCTGCTGCACATCGAGGCGCCGCCGGAGTCGCTGGTGGTGTCCGGCGGGCTCTTCCACGGCCTCCAGCTGTGGGTGAACCTCCCGGCCAGGGACAAGATGATGGCCCCGCGCTACCAGGACATCCGCGGCGGCAACGTGCAGCTGCTGACGACCCCCGACGGCGGCGCCCTGCTGCGTGTCATCGCCGGTGAGCTGGACGGTCACGAGGGCCCCGGCATCACGCACACCCCGATCACCATGATCCACGCGACCCTCGCCCCGGGCGCCGAACTGACCCTGCCCTGGCGCGAGGACTTCAACGGCCTCGCGTACGTCATGGCGGGCCGCGGCAGCGTCGGCGCCGAGCGCCGGCCGATCCGGCTGGGCCAGACCGCCGTCTTCGGCGCCGGCTCCTCGCTGACCGTCCGCGCGGACGAGAAGCAGGACTCGCACACCCCGGACCTGGAGGTCGTCCTCCTCGGCGGACAGCCGATCCGCGAGCCGATGGCCCACTACGGCCCGTTCGTCATGAACACCAAGGACGAGCTGATGCAGGCCTTCGAGGACTTCCAGAAGGGCCGCCTGGGCACCGTCCCGGCAGTCCACGGCATGACGGGAGCCGGCCCCCAGGGCTGACCCCGCCCCCACCCCACCCGTCGCCCGGCCCGCCCAGCGGACCGGGCGACGGCCGTATGCGGCCCGTGCGGGCGGCTCGAGCGGTGGCGGCATCGCGGCGGCGGCGTGTGCTGGTGGCCCGGGGAGGCGGTGAACGTCCCGGGGGCCGTCCTGCGGCGGCGTGCGCGGCAGGGCCTGCGGGTGGCGGATGCTCCGGGGGCCGCCCACCGGCGACGCCCGCCCCGGCATGGCGAATGCAC